>PBZW01000011.1 GCA_002730315.1 Fidelibacterota bacterium | reverse complement strand
AGTGACGGTTCACCCCGCCTGTCACTACCATAAACTGGTGGTGGAAGATGCCATCTATGACCGCGAATTATATGATGGACAACGTACAGCAATTGTCACAGGACTGGTAGAAGCTTTGGGAGCAAAAGCAGCCGATTATTCCACCTGGCATGACTGCTGTGGGTTCGGATTCCGGCACATTTTAGTGAGCCGGGACTTCTCCCGGTCTTTTGCCACCATCAGAAAAATTGAACGGATGAAAGAAGAAGCTGATCCGGATGTCACTATTACTCATGATACTGGATGTGTAACCACATTGGATAAGAGTCAATTTGCTGTTCAAGCGCATGGNCGCAATGTGGGTATCCCNGTNATGGCAGATTCNCAATTTGCAGCCTTATCCATGGGAGCTCATCCGTATAATGTATGCCAATTGCATTGGCATGGTGTAGATAGTAAACCTTTGCTTGAGAAGATGGGCATTGACCATGCCAAAGCATGGAGAGAATTTGAAGCTATTGCCGAACGAATCGAAAGTGGCGAACTTGATTTTATGACATGGGAGGACGCTGATGCCTGATAAACCTGTTTTAGTAATTGGTGGCGGACCCGCAGGACTGGAAGCAGCAAGAGGTATTTCTGATCTTGGTTACGATGCTATTATAGTTGATAGTGCTGATGTNCTGGGAGGATCCCCCATCTCAGCNGATTATGCNGCTATTACCCCTGACATGCGGAACACNGAAGAAGCAATGAATGAGATGATTGCCGCTATTTCTGATAATTCTCAAGTGGACATCAGGNTCGGCACTACTGTTANCGCCGCAGAAGGCGAAGCTCCGGAACTGAAGGTAACTTTGCAGAACGGTTCTGGCAGTGAGGTGGTTGAAGTGGGCAGTGCAATCGTTGCTACTGGATTTCAGCATTTTGATCCCGGTCGGGANACGCAGATGTACGGCTATTATGAATTTGATGACGTCATGACCCTGGTGGATGCCGAACGAATGCTCAAGACTGGCACCTTTGTCCGTCCTTCCACCGGCGAAAAGCCGAAACAAGTCTGTTTCATTCAGTGCGTCGGTAGCCGTGACAGACAGATAGGAAATCAGTGGTGCTCAAAAGTCTGTTGTGGCATCGCGTGTAAAGAGGCGATCGAGATTCGGGAAATGCTGCCTGATTGCCGAGTTTTTGTTTTCTACATCGATATGCGGGCGTACGGTTTCTGGGAAGATGAACTCTACTGGAAAGCACAGGAAGAACACAAAGTCAACTTTATACGGGGAATTGTCACTGAGATCACTCAGCGGGGGGACACTGTGGTGGTAAAAGGAGAAGACACTACTATGGGGCGCCCCATGGAAGTGGCCNTGGATGTGGTTATACTGTCAGTCGGGATGGAGCCGAGCGAAGGGACAAAAAAGATGGCAGGCATCTTTAACCTGCCGTTGGAGTCACACGGCTTTATTGAGACCACCGGCGGTGCTCTCAACACGGTGCAAACATCGGTACCGGGACTGTTTGTTGCGGGGGCATCGATGGGTCCTGCTGATCTGGAGGATTCTATCTCCATGGGTGGTGCNGCGGCTTTGAAAGCATGTGCNTTTATTCGTAAAGCGAAATTGCANCCAGCTTGAATGCTCTACGACGACGTTAATGTTCAGGAAGTAGTTGACTCAGAGGCGGCGCTTGAGTTCATGAAAGAAGCGACTAAACTTGCCACCTCCNACGAGTTGAAAGACATTGGTGAGCAACTGGAGACGAAGAGTGATCTGTTTGCCATAACCCTGGCAGAAGAGCGCCTACGGGAAATGAGTGAAGATGAGTTCAGACAATTGGTAGGCAGTATTTTTTCTATCCGCAGAAAATCGCAGCGGATGATCAAAGCAAACGGCTTCGAAAGATTACGCTCTGCCATGCTGGATCTTATTCATGGTACTGGCACGGTTGAAGAGCGCTTTAATGTATTTACCGGTTCTGTTAAGCAGCTCGATAACAAAATGCGAGTTAACCTTGCCAGTGAANTGCTGCACTTTTCGAATCCTGNTAGATACTGGNTGTGGACTAATTGGATATGGGATCCNAANACAGGAACAGGAGCCATGCCGCTGGTGGTGCATGACGNAGTGGATTTATCCGGTGAGACCGATGGAGAAGTTTACGCCAAGATAGGAAAGGCCATAGCCGTGGTTGATAGTGTAGGACACACTGCCGGTTTTTCCGGTTCCGGCCGCGGGCTCTTCGGTACCGATATCTTTCTGGCCTGTGTCTATGCGGTCTATATGTATACAGTCTTTAAAGTGAAGCTTTCGCAGGAGTTTAATCGCATTCTGCCGGGATTGCCTGAATTGACAAAAAGAGTGCTAGGCGTTTACAGTTTGGAAAAGAACTAATATGGCTGATCACAAGTACGAAAGTTCCATTCAGAAGGATAATGTTATTATCGATGGGATTGATATCTCCGGTGAATGGAACAAGATGTATGAGCCGCGGGAGATTACCGAGTACGATATCACTTTTCTTGAAAAGGTACGTGATCTTCCGGGTGCCGAATCCATGGGTTGGTGCTACCAGTGTGCCCAGTGCGTTGGTGTATGCCCCGTAGAAAATGTGGGCAGCTACGGTCCGCGCAAAATTTACAGAAAATTGCAGACAGGTGTGAATCTCTTCGAACATCCTGATTTATGGCTTTGCACTACATGTTCGAATTGCCTTCGGGTCTGTCCCAAGGAAGTGGACATGATGAAGATTATGCCCGCGGCCCGGGAAGTGGCAGTCCTGGATGGAAACGTTCCTGCCGAATTGCAGGAGATGCTGCAAAATGTGGCTGAATATGGGAATCCCATGGGTGAATCGGCCAGGAAACGTGTCCGATGGTTGCGAAAATTTGAAGAGCCACTGCGGGATTTGTCCAAGGAAAATGATCCCCAGCCTGTGGATGTTCTCTGGTATGTGAGCGACTATTTTTCCTATCACGGTCGCGGTAACGATGCGGCAAAATCAATGGTACGTGTATTTAATCAATTANGGGTGGACTTNGGGATTCTGGGGAAAGAAGAAAAATGTGATGGTGATTCTCAACGTTTAGTGGGGGAATCGGGCTTGTTTGAAGAACTGGCCGAACATAATGGGGCTCAATTTGATAAATACGCGCATAACAAACTGGTAGTCAGCGATCCTCATGCCTTTAATGCTTTCAACAAATTCTATCCGGCCGTTACTGGAAAGGAATACAATGTTCAACATTATACCCGGTTTTTAGCCGAGCAGGTGGATGAATTGTCTAAGTTGATGAAGCAACCTTTTCCGAAGAAAGTGACCTTCCACGACCCCTGCTATTTAGGACGTCATAATGGCGAATACGAAGCACCACGAACACTACTGAATATCGTGCCGGAGATCGAATTTGTTGAGATGTACCGCTGCAAAGAACAGGGCTACTGCTGTGGCGGTGGCGGTGGTGGTATGTGGCTTGACGGCCTGGTGGCTGATCACACCTCAGAACGCCTTTCAGAAAATCGTGTAAAGGAAGCGGTGGAAGTGGGTGCTGAAGTGCTAGCTGTCTGCTGTCCTTATGAAGTATCCCGTTTTGAAGATGCGGTGAAATCCACCAACAACGATGGTAAACTGGAAGTGATGGATATTATTGAAATATTGGATTATTGCATGGGAAATGGTGATTCCGGAGATATAACCAACAATTGACAAGGGTAANNTCNANAACCGAATAAGGAAAAAATACAATAATGGCATATACAATTACNAAAAAAATAAGGTTTGATGATGTNGATGGTGCCGGGATTGTTTACTACCCGCAATTTTTTCATCTTTGTCACGCTGCCTTTGAAGATTTTTTTGATGAAGCTACTCCTGTTTCTTATCCAGATTTAATTACCAAAAAGCGATTGGGGTTTCCTACAGTATCCATCAGCAGTGATTTTATAGCACCGCTGGTTTATGGTGATACCGCTATCATCAAGTTGGCAATAAAAAATATTGGGAAAAGTTCACTGGTTTTTGGCTATCGAATTCGTCGGAAAAGTGATAGTGAATTATGTTTTACAGCTGAGGTAACCACAGTGGCCATGTCACTGGATTCGATGAAGTCAGTACCGATTTCACAAGAATACAGGACATTATTCGAAAAACTTCTAGAAGCATAATCGATAAAACGGAGAAAAAATGAAAATTGTCGTACCCTTAAAACGGGTGCCTGATCTGGTTGAAGATCTGGAAGTGGGTNCTTCCGGGAAANCACTCGATACGAAAGATATCAAGTTCAAGCTGAATGAATACGATGACCACGCTTTGGAAGAAGCNATTCTTCTAAAAGAAAGTGGCTCAGTTGACGAAGTGGTTGCCATGGCTGTTGACGGTGAAGGNGTGGACAAGATGCTTTTTACGGCAATCGCAAAAGGTGCTGATAAAGCTGTGAAATGTACTGGCGGGGATCCCGCNGACAGCCATCAGTTGGGAAAAGTGTTTGCCAATGCACTGGGAGCAGAAAGCTATGACCTTGTGTTTACCGGTGTTCAATCTGTGGATGATCGGGATGGTCAACTGGGACCGATCATTGCCAGTTACCTTGATGTTCCATGTGTGAGTGCGGTATCGGGTGTTCTTCTTTCTGGTAACATGGCAACGGTACAAAAGGAGTATTCAGGCGGTATGATGGGTGAATTCGAGGTTGATCTGCCGGCTGTTATAGGAATGCAGGCGGCNCGTCAGGCGCCGCGATATGCCCCTGTCAGCAAAATTCGTCAGGTTCAGGAGACGGTAACAATAGGAGAGATACCGGCCGGTGATATGGGGTCTGGCTGTGGATCTTCAGCATTTAGTATGGCCCCTCCGGAGAAAGGTGCAGAGGCAGAAATGCTGGACGATGTGGAAAGTTTAATTGATGTACTGAAAGAGAAGGGAGCACTCTGATGGGTGACATTCTTGTAATAACAGAACATCTGAAGGGTGAATTCGCAGACATCACATTTGAGATGCTTGGCAAAGCCAGGGAACTGACCGACTCGTCCGGTGGACAATGTATAGCTGTTACATTTGGGAGCATGAGCGGGAAAGCCGGCCAACTGGGCGCGGCCGATTCCGTCATTTCTGTTGGCGGAAGTGATGACTATAACCCTGAATCATATGCAGCAGCAGTTCAATCTGTGGTGAGCGCCCAATCACCATCTCTGGTNCTGGTGGGTTCCACTTCCATGGGTATGGATGTTGCCAATCCAGTGGCGACTGCTCTCGGAATGCCAATGATATCCTATTGCGCAGATATGAGTGTCAGCGACGGCAGATTTTCCTGTATCAGTTCTATGTATGGCGGGAAAATGAATGTGGTTACCAATGTGGATGGTGCCGCTGTAGTGATGATTCTTGCCGGTTTTTTCAGTGCCGATGCCGGCAAAGTGCAAGGGTCGTCAGTGGTAGAAAATTTTTCCGCTGAATCGGGCGCTGGCAAAGTCCGATTCAAGCAGCTTATTGAGCCGGAAGCGGCCAATGTGGATATTACTCAGAGTGAGACTCTTGTTGCAGTGGGCCGAGGGATTGGTGGTAAAGATGATATTGAAGTAGCAGAAGAGTTGGCTGAAATACTGAAAGCTGATCTTGCCTGTTCGAGACCTTTGGTGGATNCGGGNTGGATGTCCAAAGCTCAACANGTAGGGAAATCCGGTATGAAAGTTAAACCGAAGGTATACATCGCTCTGGGCATTTCCGGCGCTCCGGAACACATCGAAGGNATGAAAAATTCATCCACAATTATTGCNATCAANACAGATAAGAATGCNCCCATCTTTGATGTAGCTCATTACGGCATGACAGAAGACTTATTTGATGTAGTAGAAGAGCTGGTGGAAGAATTAGAATAATAAGAAAATGAAATTATCATTTGCTTGCTGTGGNATTGAATGTTGCTCAAATAAAGCCCTTATGTTAGATGCTAGAGTTCCACAAGATCAAATTGGAGAACTTTATGATGGTAAGGCCTGGTTTTATGATGTCTGGGCTTATCTAACNGAATCTAAAGCCCGGGAAAGAGCTTTGGAACTCGCNGAGATTCAGGATGGTCAATCTATCCTGGAAGTGGCTGTGGGGACGGGCCTGATGTTCANTGAAATTGTAAAAAGAAATTCCCATGGACAAAATAACGGAATTGATATTTCAAAAGGGATGCTGTCGCGGGCAGAAACAAGATTGTCCAAACAGAACAGTGAGAATTATTCATTAAGTATTGGTTCTGCAAATGATTTAAAGGTGGGAGATGCTTCCGTAGACATGCTGGTTAATAATTATATGTTCGATCTGATTCCTTTTAATCAAATGGANAGAATCATCGGTGAATTCAAGCGCGTTCTAAAACACGNNGGGAAACTGATATTGATAAATATGACAAAAAGTGAGCNCTTTGGNGGAAGTCTATATGAGAATGTTTACCGTCTTTCACCGCGTCTTTTGGGTGGGTGTCGCGGCATCCAGATGGCAGATTTNCTCACCCGGCATGGATTTAAAGTCGAAGTCAGGGAATATGTCCAGCAAATGTTTTTCCCTTCAGAAATCATCCTTGCTGCCAAATAATTCCTTATGTTAACCCCTAATGAACAAATAGCCTTTATCCTTTTAGTTGTTGTCTGCGGAATCNTTGCCTTTCAGAGTTTCAAACGGATTTTCAAAACAGTAAGGTCCGGTGCGGAGGCAGACAGAAGCGACAATTTGATCGGACGGTTCATCACTGCNTTAGTCGATGTATTATTGCAGAAGTCCATTAAAAAAGCACGCCCCATTGTTTCCATGTTTCATTCATTCATTTTCTTTGGCTTCAGTTTTTACCTGTTAGTAAATGTGAATGATGTCTTGGAAGCNTACGTGAATGGTTGGACCACAATTGGCAGTGACAATATTTTGGCAAACTTATTCAATTTGGTTGCTGATATTNTTAGTGTATTNGTATTGGTGGGGATGGTTTTCTTTNTGTACCGGCGATTTGTCCAGAAGCCAGAAGTAATGGAATTCAATGCCAATGTGAAATTGCATCCCGGTGTGAGTGCCGGCGGACTGGAAAAAGATTCACTCATTGTGGGCATTTTCATTCTGATTCATGTAGGCTCAAGGTGGCTGGGTACAGCCATGCGTCTGACCGAAAATGGTCAGACGGATCCATGGCTGCCAACCGCATCTGTCATGTCCGGATTTTTCTCCAACTGGTCCCACGCTTCATTGGAAACAGGAGTTCATGTTACCTGGTGGCTTGCTATGGGGCTCATTGTAATGTTTATCCCATATTTCCCCCGCTCAAAACATATTCATCTCATTGTGGCGCCGGTGAATCTTGCGTTAGGCAGAAAAACACCCCGCGGCGCCATGGATGGCGTATCAAACCCGGCAG
>PBZW01000010.1 GCA_002730315.1 Fidelibacterota bacterium | reverse complement strand
TCGAAAATACGGGTTGTCCAGCCCATCATTGGCGGCGGGTTTGGAAGCAAGCTTGATCTCCATCCTTTCGAACCCATCTGTGCGCTGCTCTCTATTAAAACCGGGAAACCGGTCCAGATCCTATATAGCAGAGAAGAAGAATTCTTGTACTCCGCCATTCGGCAATCCATGGTCATTGATTTGAACACCGGCGCGGATGAAAATGGAAAATTCACCTTTCGGGAAGTAAAGATCATGAAGGACAATGGAGCATATACTTCCTGGGGAGCACGGTCATCCTTTGTGATGATGCAGACCTTTTCATCCCTATATCAGACGCCTGCTTGCGTGTATGATGCCGATGCGGTGTATACCAATAACGTTTTTGCTGGGTCATTCAGGGGTTTTGGAAATCCCCAGGCCACCTTTGCGTTAGAGCGAAATATAGACCTGATGGCCCATGAGCTGGGCATGGATAGAGCCGAGATCCGTTTGATAAATGCCAATTTCCCCGGAGAAGTCACCGGGCAGGGTTTGGAATATCATTCATGCGGCCACAAACAGGCTTTGGAAGTTGTTGTAAAAAACAGCGGCTACCCTGAAAATAAAAATGGTGAGCGATATAAACGGGGGTTCGGTTTCGCTTCCATGCTTCATGTAGGCGGCGGCGCAAAAATTTATCCGTCTGACGGCTGTGGCACGACGCTTAAAATGGATCCCTATGGTTTTTTGACCATCATCACCGGGTCCAGTGAAATAGGACAGGGGTCGGAAACAGTCTTGGCCATGATGGCGGCGGAAGAACTGGGCATTGGTTTAGATAGAATAAAGGTCATCAACACGGATACGAGTGTAAAACCCTGGGACGTAGGCGTCCATGCTTCCAGGACCAGTTTTGTTGCTGGTAATTCTCTTTTAGGTGCGCTGGAGATTTTAAAGGAAAAATTGTCTGCCAGAGCTGCCCAACTGCTCAATACGACCCCGGACGACCTGGTGTTTCAAGCAGGCGAGATCAGGTCCGGCAAAGCTGAGGGTGCTTTCAAGATTGATAAAATAGTGAGGGAACTGCATTTTAAACCGCCCCATGAGTTATGTGAAGTGTCTTATTTTTATGAACCATCCAGTGAATTTCAAGATAAGGATTATAAAGGAAACGTCTCCGGATGTTATGCCTTCGCCGCCCAGGCCGTGGAAGTTGAGGTGGACACGTTGACCGGCAAGGTGGACGTGTTGAATGTGCATGTGGGACAGGATGTGGGCAAAGTGTTGAATCCGTTAGGGCTTGAAGGACAGATCGAGGGCGGTGTTGTCATGGGTATGGGTTATGCCTTGAGTGAAGAAATGATCTTTGAGGATGGTTATTTACGCAATCCAACATTTCATGATTATAAGGTGCCCACTGCAAGGGACATCCCGGGAATCAGCTTTTATCCTGTGGAGACCAACGAGGAAACGGGTCCTTTCGGCGCTAAAGGCGTGGCGGAAGCTCCCTTGGTGCCCACCCCCGCCGCCATTGCCAACGCAGTGTCAAATATTTTGGATGTGGAAATAAACTCTCTTCCGGTCACCCCGGAAAAAGTGCTAAAAGCCATTTGTGACAAAGAGAAGGGTCAGGGTTAGATCATGGATTTTTATACGGTCAGCCCACACACAACGGCAGAGCTTTTGGAAACGATCAAACAGAACCAGGAAAACCATTTCCGATTCGGTGCCGGGTACACGGACCTGATCCCGGAATTGCAAATGCAAAAACAGGATGATTTAACCGTCATTAACCTGGCGAAGCTAAAAGATAAAGATTTCACGTCAATCAGTGATTCAAAAGAAGGTAGCAGAATAGGCGCATTGGCCACGATGACGGATGTGCTGTCCAATGAATCTCTCCAGGGGTTTCCTGCATTGATTGAAGCAGTAGAAAGCCTGGCATCTGTGCAGATCAGGTCGGTGGCCACTGTGGGCGGAAACATATGCACCGCCTCGCCGGCAGGCGACGTGTCTTGTGCGTTGGTTGCGCTGGATGCCGCCTGTGAAATCCTGGATATGGGCGGAAAAATCAGAACCGTACCCATTGCCGAATTTTTTACCGGTGTAAAAACGACAGTTCTGAAAAAAGATGAAATATTAAGAAACGTGTTGATTCCTGGTTTTACGCCTTCAGAAAGAACCGTGTCCGGCTTCATTAAAATCGGCAATAGAAATTCCATGGAAATTGCCCTGGCTTCCTTTGCCTATCATATCACGGCAGATAAAGATGGGGTCATTACCTCTGCAGGCGCAGCGGTGGGTTCCATGGCGGAAACGATCCGCTATACAGCATCCGCCAGTGAATTTTTGTTGGGAAAGAACGTAGATCAGCTAACAAAAGCTGACAGTGAAAAATTCGCAGATCTTGTTTTGGAATACACCAATCCCATAACGGATTTCCGGGCCTCGGCCTGGTACCGCCGCAAGGTATTGTGGAATATCAGTAAAAGTATTTTTTAGTATATATCTGCAAAACACTTATTTATAATTTACCGTTTTGGCGTTTGCCACCAATATCGGTTTACTTGACTACGTCCTCCGAAAAAAAGTCCCGTCCTCCTAATCCAGGGGACTCTTCCCATTGCCTTATCCAGCCCGCGACGCGCTTTTTGCCGTAGGCATCTTCCCAGGCGGAAATGATGGCGCCCACCGGTATATCGATGAAAGTGCCGTGGTATGTCAAATACTCCATAAACTGGCGGTTTTTTGCATCATAGGGATGAAACAGCGAATTTTCCCGGCCATTGAATTCCAGAGGCTCCACGTGATGTTTTATGCACAGATCTGCGTTGAATGCGGGAGTCGCCCTGACCCATCGTTCCATGAGATAAAACTCAACAAAGGCGTGATACACAAAAAGGTTGTTACCTAAAAATTCTATGAATTGCTTTGTGGCCAGGTGATTCCGCACGTCGGCAAATCCCACTCTTGTGGGGATTCCCGCTGCACGGCCAACAGCACAGAGAAGCGACGCTTTACCAATACAAAAGGCCCGTTTTTTTTGCAGTACGTTACTGGCTCGGTAGTGTTCCGGGAGAAAGAAAGGAAGATACGGATCGTACCAAACACCATCGCGAACAGCATAATAGAGACTGACGGCTTTTGTAATGGGGTCGTCGCCCACATCCTGCAATAGGGCATTTGAATAATCGATTATGCGGTCGTTATCACTGTCGATAATGGATGTGGGAGCAAGGTATTCTTTCATAAGGGAATTTAAACTATCTTTTATAAGCAAAAACCCCACGGATGTGGGGTTTTTACTTAAGTCCCATCACTTTGGGTGGGAAATGGATAATAACAGATGATATTTCCTGCTGATGATCGGCAACTATACTGTTGGCAATCCCTCCAGCGCTTTTAAGCTGTCAGACACTTCTTCATCGGTCAATGCATGATCTTCCAGCGTACCACTTAAGAATTGGGTATAAGCAGCCATATCAAAGTAACCGTGTCCTGAAAGGTTAAAGAGTATAACCTTTTCCTCGCCGGCCTCACGGGCTTCATTTGCATGTTTCACAGCTCCATGTACAGCATGGCTGGATTCCGGCGCAGGAATGATGCCCTCTGTTTTCGCAAACGTAATTGCAGATTCAAAGCAGTCTACCTGGCCATATGCTTCTGCTTCTATAAGACCGTCTTTCACCAGCTGGGATAAGAGCGGCGCGTCGCCGTGGTACCTGAGTCCTCCAGCGTGGATGGGCGCAGGTACGAATTGATGCCCCAGTGTAAACATGGGTGACAGCGGTGTTAACTGAGCAGTATCACCAAAATCGTAGCGAAACTCACCTTTGGTCAATGTGGGGCAGGAGGCAGGCTCCGTGGCAATAAAACGGATATCCTTGCCGTTGATCTTGTCCCTCATAAAGGGGAATGCTAAGCCGGCATAATTGGATCCGCCGCCACAACAACCAATGATAATATCCGGCGAATCACCGGCGATCTCCATCTGTTTTATGGCTTCCTGGCCAACGACAGTCTGGTGGAGCAGAACATGGTTTAGGACTGAACCAAGTGAATAACGGGTATCGTCCCTAGTGGCTGCGTCTTCCACTGCTTCAGAGATAGCAATGCCAAGGCTTCCTGGTGTATCAGGAGTCTTTTCCAGGACTGCCCTTCCGGCATTGGTATCCGTAGAGGGACTAGCAACAATTTCAGCGCCAAATGTTTCCATAAAAGCTTTCCGATATGGTTTCTGATCAAAACTGATGCGTACCATATACACCTTACATTCAAGGCCGAACATCTGGGCGGCATAAGCAAGCGCGCTGCCCCATTGGCCGGCTCCGGTCTCTGTCGACAGCCGTTTTACCCCTTCTTCCTTATTATAAAAGGCTTGAGCAACAGCAGTGTTTGGCTTATGACTTCCTGGTGGACTTACACCTTCATATTTATAATAGATTTTTGCAGGTGTATTAAGCGCTTTTTCCAAACCGGTTGCGCGAATCAAGGGCGAAGGCCTCCAGATCTGTAAAGCTTCCAATACTGGTTCAGGGATATCAACGAATCTGTCCTGACAGACTTCCTGCATAATCAATCCCATTGGAAAAAGGGGAGCTAAATCATCGGGCCCAATAGGCTGGCCCGTTCCGGGATGCAGAATGGGTGGCGGCTGGTTGGGCATGTCGGCGGCAATATTATACCATTGCTTTGGAATGTCCTGTTCAGATAATACGATTTTCTTTTGCATCATTTTGTTTTCCTTTTATAGTTATTAGGTTTGATTTCCGCTGAAAACTAGCCCATAAACGAACCGACAGTATAACATATGATACTGACGTTCAGTCTATATTAGGAAATTCAGACATTGCAATCCAATATACAAGCTTTTATTGAAATTTTTTGTATTATCAATATCATATAGCATTTTTATTATTCTCAAACCCCTACTAGTTTCTTTGCGAATGATTTGTGTGTAAACTAAATTTAATTATCAAATTGGATTAGTATATTTCTAAATGCAAATGCCATAACATTATTTATGCTTTAATTGTAATCTGAAGAAAGAAAAACCCATATGTCTCAAAAATTGTTTGAAACTATAAGTCTACATTCCAATGAAAATCCACTTGGTCCTTCTCCCATGGCTTTGGAAGCAATTAAAAAATACAGTCAAGATGTCCATTGCTATGGAAGCTGGAAACCGCAAACGTTGAAAGAAAAACTTGCCTCAAAATATCAAGTATCCCCTAATAATATCGCAGTTTCAGCAGGCTCATACGAACTTATAAATCTTATTATACATTTTTTGGTAAACCGGGATGAAGAAATTCTTACCTTTGATAATACGTTTATGGCATACAGTTATAACGCAAAGCGAAACGGAAGAAAGTGTGTGATTTCAAATATGTCCGGGCTTGAATGTGATTTGGAGGATCTTATTCCCCTGTGCGGGAAGAATACAAAGGCGATATTTTTTGCCAATCCGAATAATCCCACAGGTACTATTGTTACACATGATTCATTAAGGAATCTCCTGGAAACTATACCAAGTAACGTATTGGTAGTTGCGGATGAAGCATACTATGAATATGTCACTAATGAATCATATCCAGATTCAGTACAGCTTCTTAAAGAATTTCCTAACTTGATCATTCTACGCACCTTTTCTAAAATATATGGTTTGGCAGGTGCTCGAGTAGGATATGGAATCGCGAGTGAAAGTTTAGTGGAAACAATGGAAGAAAAACGACTGTTGCGCTCGATCAACATATTAGGAAAGAAAGCCGCTGAAGCTGCTCTGGATGATGTGGAGTATATTCGCCGTTCAGTTAGTCAAAATTCAAGAGGGAAGGAATATCTATTAAAAGAATTAAGACAGCTAGGTTTTGCTGTGAATGATTCTCAAGCTAATTTTCTTTATTTACCTTTTCATGATAATAACCAGAAAAACAGCGTGTACCAAACATTAGCAAAAGAAGGACTAATGGTTTGTGATTTGGAAATATTCGGGCAAAATAATTCCCTGCGAATCACTATTAGTTTAAACGAAATAAACCAACGTATCATTGATTGCCTTACTCAAATAAAAAAATAAATACTTCCCATTTACTTACTCTAAATCAAAACAGTTTGTTTACAAATAATACGAATGTGAATTACATTCAATTATTGAATATCGGCGCTCAAGCACTTGGTATAAAAAGTGTGTTGGTTAAAACGGGGAAGTATAGAAAAGAGCTATTGGAAAAATCAGATATCGTGCCGGACGCAATTATCGATTCAATTGCAGAACTAGAGATTCTCCTGTAAATACCTTTTCATTTAATTCATCATCCACATACCCCATCATAACTGAATGGCCGTTGACCGTCAGTTGGTCTTTATTGATTTCAAATGCAGTCAGGTGGAGTCCCTGATCACCCACAGAAAGTACAGCTGTATTTTCTGGAATTATATAGAGGTGATTCGACTCTTTGATCTGGTTCCAGTCAAAATCCACGATATAATCCGCATTTTTAGTCCCGATGGTTAAGTCTGGCTTTTTGCTCGTCATGGGCGCACCGGTGTATAATGGGAATATCGCCTGCAAAACCACCCAGGCAGTACTGGTAGGTTCAAGGTCAACGTAAAACTTACCATCATCAAAAAGGTCCAGTTTGCGCTGCACATCGTTAGCATTGACCAATAAGTTGTAATGAGATAAGCGCAACCCTTTACCACCCGAAATAAATATCAGCGCTTCATCATCCAAATGTGATTTATATGTTGGTTCAAAGGAGTCTGGCTGGCCTTTTGTAAGTTTAGAAATGGGCCCTGCTTCAATTACTAGATCAGCATCGATTATATGATCTATACCTTGAACATGATCTTCTGCTAAAATAACGGAAGCGCCTACAGTCCATACACCAAAAATGAGCAATTCTGTAAAAGGAAAATCTTGTGGATGTACCCATACCCGTTCCTTGGGTTTAAGCCCTTTACTGACCAGCCAATTGGCGATCTGCTGGACCTTGGAATAGAAATCCATGTTTGTCATTTCCAAGTCAGCATAGATCATTTTGCCGTGGTGCTTAACATTTTGTCCCTCAACCAGTCCCCGCAAATTGGGGTAGGGCGTCATGTATTCGATGGGTTCAACATTCCTCAGGCATTGCGCCTGATAGATTCTATCTTTAAGGGATTTGGACAATTCTATTCAGGTTTGATCTTGCGGATGATCTCGAATTTATCCGTCGTGCGGGTATACTGGTTACCGGCCAAACGGCCGATGGGGCGCAGTTTTTCAATATTGATATATCCATCCTTATACACATCATCATCGATATGGAACAACACAATAGTACCAATGATCACAAATCCACCTCCGGGACCTTCATTCCCGACAGGGACGATCTGATTCAATGTACATTCATAGCTGATTTTTGCTTCCGCTACACGGGGTGGTGCAATTTCCTGACATGGTTCTGGAGTTAATCCCGAAACGTCAAATTCATTCACGTCCGGCTCGAAGTCTGTAGCTGTGGCTACCATTTGTTCAGCAAAATCTTCCGAAACAATGTTGAGGGCAAATTCTTCAGTGTCGCGTATGTTGTTTAGCGTATCCTTTGTTTTACCATCGTAGCCGCGCCGGCCGGGGCAGAACATTATGGATGGCGGGTTGGAACATATGCCATTGAAATAGGAAAAGGGAGCCAGATTTTCCAAGCCATCTTTTGATATTGTGGATACGAATGCGATGGGTCGCGGAACGATAGAGCCGATCATCAACTTGTATGTTTCCTGTAAGGAAAGTTCCTTGGGATCCAGGATCATTTTTCGCTCCAAGAAGATGGGTAATTGTCATCATCCACATCCATGGCATCGGTTGTTATATTCAATAGTTTAAAAGTATCCACCATGACAGCATATTCAAGTGTTTCTTTCGCACCGATGGATTCTTCGATCTTTCCCGGTTGGGGTCCATGGGGCAGTCCGCCGGGATGGCTTCCGAGTGGTAATCAAATATACGGTGCACAAAATTTCAGATGATCAGTTTGGGAGCCTGGAAGACCTGATGGACTCTGAGAATTTTCATTAGAGGTCAGTTTATTTACCTCATCAATACTCATTTCTCGCTGAACTACATCAATAGGTTTTCCTGGAATACAATTGGCCAGATTTTTTATATATGAAGGGACTAAAGGCATAGATTGAATTTACGATTGATGCGGTCTAAACTCCGAGCCATGAAAATTGAAGGACCATTGGTAAAAGGCACATTTGTTGAGCGACCTAACCGGTTCATAACTCATATCAGAGTGAATGGCGATGTTGTTGTCAGCCATTTACTGGATCCAGGCCGTCTAAAAGAATTATTGGTCCCAAGGGCTGTAGTTTGGCTGCGTCCGGCACCAGAGAATACAACTAGAAAAACCCAATACTCTACTGTTTTGGTTGAGAAAAAAGGAGTCTTGGTTTCTTTAGATACAACATTACCCAATCAGTTTTTACGAAAAGAATTTGACTCTATTCCGGCCTTCATAGGATGGAGTCAACTCAAGTCAGAATATAAGCTTGGGAACCATCGCATTGATTTTTTATTAAAAGACGATCAAGGAAATAAAGTATTTGCAGAAGTTAAATCAGTGACTTATGTATCCAACGGAATTGCACAGTTTCCAGATGCTGTTACAATCAGGGGAAAACGCCATGTTGAACTGTTAGCCTCTTTAAGCAATAAAGGTGAAAGAACTATGATTTTATTTATATGCCAGCGGCCGGACGCAAATGTGTTCCAGCCTATGTGGGATCGGGACCCTGATTTTTCCAAAGCTTTGGTTAGTGCAAAACAGGCAAACGTTGATATAAAATGCCTTACCACCAATGTATCTCTAAAGGAAATGACGTTTTGCAGGGAAATTCCAGTAAATTTGACCCCTCCCAATGAACGGTAAATTATTCCTGTTATTATCCTGTGGTTTACTTGCGGCCTGGCAGTGTGCAGCCATTGCACCGCCCAGCGGCGGCCCGAAAGATACAACACCACCTGAATTGATCTCTGCTGATCCTCCCAGCGAAACTGTACGTTTATTGGATCAAACAATTGAACTTCATTTTTCTGAATATATGGGTGAACAAAGTTTTATCAAGGGCATTCGATTTTCACCTTTTCTTGAAGGTGAACATCATGTTTCATTCAAAGGAGACAGAGTTTTCATCACGTTCCCAGAAGGTGTAAAAAATGAAATGACCGTCGTTATGACACTTAGCAGGGATATAAAAGATGAACATGGCGTAGAGATGGCAAAAGCTGTGCAATTAGCCTATAGTACGGGGGATGAGATCGATCATGGAGTCATTCGTGGAAAAGTATATGGTGAAAGCGTTTCAGCTGTTTATTTATTCCATGATGATCACGGTGACTCGCTGTTATTAGGACGCCCCAATTATATTGCAGAAACCGAAGATGATGGTTCATTTGAATTCAATTTCCTTGCTTCAGGGAAATATAAAATTCTAACTGTGGAACGGGGTGTGACCGGTCTGCAATTGGACCCCAAGCGTATGTCGTACGGTTTACCATTTTTTTCAGGAATAGAATTGGATTCTATTTACACTGGTGTGCGTATGCGCCTTTTCAAGGAAGAAGAACCGCTACGCTTATTAAGCGGTGAATGGAAAGATTGGAATTGGGGTAAGCTTCATTTTAATAATGAATTTGTGGAGGGGATGGCTATTCAAGGTTTAAATATTGGAGGCCAGGAAATGGAGTGGTTTGGTCACCCTGATGATGAAAAAGCAATCATTGTAACCGTATCTGATACGATCCAAAGAGAGAAAGAAAAAATCAGCTTTGAGAAAATTGTAATGGATCATTCAGTTTTGTTGGATTCGTCAGGGGTAAATGTATCTATCCCGGCTGCAGGTGATACAAATTATTTGACCTTGGTTACACCTGCCTCTAAATTAGCTGTTACTCCTGACCAGTCCGGCCCACCGGTTGAATTGGTTTTTTCAAGGCCTCTGGGAGACCGATTATTAACTAATCTCAAAATAGATCTAATGATTGATGACACCACAATGGTCAATTATAAATACATGATTCTTTCACCCATGAAGATTGCAGTTATACCACAAAACGGTTGGGAACCCAAGCAATCGTACCAACTCAAATTATTCAGGCATGAAACCTCAAGCATAAAAGAAACATTTAAAGATTCTGTTATAACTATTAAGATTGAAACAACACGTCCCCAGGGATATGGAGGATTTTCAGGATCAGTCAAAGGATATGATTCAGGGAATTTGATTACACATATAAAAAGTGTTGAAAACAACGAATGGAATTTTAAGAGTGTTGTAAATTCGGAACGTCGTTTTGAGTATAATAACATACCGGAAAGCTCATATATTTTCTTTGTCTTCGATGACAGGGATCAAAATACCGAATATTCCCACGGTAGTGCATTTCCCTTTGAACCTAGTGAATGGTTTTACGTTTTGCCGGATACCATAGAAATCCGGGCTAACTGGGATATTGAATATCAACCTATTTTAATGGATAAATAAATAATGTATTGTGTAATCATGGCCGGCGGCAGCGGAACCCGTTTTTGGCCCATGAGCAGGCAGGCGCAGCCAAAACAATTGTTAAAGATTATTGGCGATCAGACTATGCTGCAGATTACAGTTGACCGCTTAAGTAAATGCAAAAAAACTGAAGCTGTTTACATATCCACACGCAAGGATTTAAACACTGTAATTAAGAAAGAAATTAAAGGCGTTCTGCCAAAAAATATCATTGCTGAACCCAGCGGTAAAAACACCGCTCCTTGCATTGGTTTATCCGCTTTACATATTTCTAAAATTGATAATGAAGCGGTCATGGGCATTTTCCCGGCAGATCATTTAATTGTAGGTCACCGTGCTTTTGAAAAAGCATTGAACCATGCCTCAAAAGTGGCTGTAGAAAGGGAAGCACTTGTTACGATAGGCATTCAGCCAACGTTTCCTTCAACGGCTTACGGCTATATCCAATACGACCCCGATAAAAAAGTGGATAAACTGGATGCCTATCCCGTCCGCACATTTGCAGAAAAACCCCATTTGAATACAGCAAAGCGATTTATTAAAAGCAAAGATTTCCTATGGAATGCAGGCATTTTCATATGGAAAATAGATGTATTTCTAGAAGAATTGGGCCAGCACATGCCTGAATTGAGTGAACAATTGCAAAAGATAAGAAAACGAATTAAATCCAGGAAGTCTTTTGCAGATATATGGACAGAAATCGTTCCTGAGTCCATCGATTATGGACTCTTGGAAAAAACAAAAAATATATATGTTATTAAGTCTGATTTTCGATGGAATGACTTGGGGTCCTGGAATGCTGTTTATGATGTACTGCCCAAGCGAAAAGATGGTAACCTCGTTAAGGGCGGCGGAGTTGTAATTGATGGCAATAATAATTTTATACAAAATAATGACCATTTTACAGCTGTAGTAGGTTTGGACAATGTAGTGGTCATATCTACGGAGGATGCAACATTAGTGGTTAATAAAGACAATGTTGAAGATGTTCGTAAAGCAGTAGATTTTTTAATTGAAAAAGAGCGCCAGGATTTATTGTGAACGTAACCCCGGATAAATTGATGAACATGTTTGAAGATCTTGCTGAAAAAATGGACATTAATATTGTTCAGGATAAAGGCAATTTCAATGGCGGGGCATGTACCATTGATAATGAAAGTTATATTGTGGTTAATAAATCAAAACCAATTGAACAACGTTTGAAAATATTAGCTAATGCATTTAAAAAAGAAAACTTAACAGACACATACCTTATACCTGCATTACGATCCTATATTGACAAAGTAACAAACGGTTAATTCACTCATAGAAAAACTTGATTTGCTGTCTCCAGGTCAGTACACTTGGACTCTTTTTTCAATGGGAATGCGGAAAGAATCATCAATGACACAATTTTAAACCGAGGAAAAACTCATGAAACAATACGCAACAGCTGATATTCGAAACTTTGCATTGGTTGGACATGGTGCCAGCGGTAAAACGTGCTTGAGTGAAGCGATGCTTTACTGCAATGGCCAAATTAACCGTTTGGGTACGATTGATGCCGGTAATACTGCATCCGATTATCATCCCGGTGAACAGCAAAGGCAAATTTCAATCCACGCTACACCCATGGTTACCGAATGGAATGAAAAGAAATTCAACCTGATTGATACTCCCGGCTATTCTGATTTTATTGGTGAAGCATTAAGTTCATTAGCTGTGGTTGACATGGCAGTCGTTGTTGTCAGCGCTGTCAATGGTGTTGAGGTTGGGACAGAACAGGTTTGGGATCATGCAACAAGGAATGAAATACCTAAAATAATTGTAATTAACGGCTTGGATCGCGAACATGTCAATTTCGACCAGGTTCTTAATCAATGCAAAGAAAGATTTGGCCACAATGTTTTTCCAATGCAGTTGCCTGTTACTCACGGCCCTGGTTTTAGTAAAGTTGTTGATGTTTTGCGCAGTGAACTGATTGAATACAATACAGATGGTTCTGGAAAATTCACCGAATCTGAACTGTCAGAGGATTTTCAGCTGCAAGTGGATGAACTGCATCAAAGTTTAATTGAGTATGTTGCTGAATCAGATGATACCCTTCTGGAGAAATTTTTCGAGCAAGGTAATTTGAGTGAAGAAGAAATGCGTGATGGTATTCATGCTGCAGTTCAGAACCAGACATTTATCCCGTTGTTCTGCACATCATCAACTTCAAATATTGGTGTGGCAAGGTTAATGGACTTTATCTCCAAGTTTGGATCTTCGCCTGTAGACAGGGCCAAGATCACTGCTTTGGATGCCAGAAGCGGCGAAGAAAAGACAGTTGACTTGGCCAGCAGTGATCCTGTAGTATTTGTATATAAATCAATTTCAGAGGGACATGCAGGTGAATTATCTTTTTTTAGAGTGTATTCCGGCCGGGTAAGCACTGGCGTTGATCTGTATAATACATCCAGAAGTCAAAATGAGCGATTTGGCCAATTATTCATCATGAATGGAAAAGATCGGAGCAATATAGGTGAATTGGCTGCCGGGGATCTCGGTGCAGTTGTGAAACTCAAAGATACCCATAGCGGAAATACTCTTTGTGGTTCATTTTTAAGAGTAATGCTTAAGGAGGTATCCTATCCAAAACCGAATATTCATGCAGCAATCGAAATTCATTCAAAAGGGGATGAAGAAAAAGTGGCGGTTGGCTTGTCCACTCTGCATGAAGAGGATCCAACATTTATTTATAAAGTAGATCCAGAAATAAAACAGACCATTATTTCAGGACAAGGTGAACTGCACTTGCAAGTGATTCATGATAGATTGAAACGGCGTTTCAATGTAGATATCCATTTAAAAGAACCAAAAATTCCATATCGCGAAACAATTCAAGGCAATGGACAATCAAAATACCGTCATAAAAAACAAAGTGGTGGTGCAGGTCAGTTTGCTGAAGTCTGGATGCGCATTGAACCCAAACAGCGAGGTGAAGGTGTGGAATTTTCTAATTCACTTGTGGGGCAGAATGTAGACCGTGTATTTGTTCCATCGGTTGAAAAGGGTGTGAATTCTGCATGTATGGAAGGTGTGTTGGCAGGATACAGAGTTGTCGATTTAAAAGTAGACTTTTATGATGGAAAACAACACCCTGTGGATTCAAAGGATATTGCGTTCCAAATTGCCGGTAAACATGCCTTTCGGGAAGCATTTATGCAGGCACAACCAAGTTTGCTTGAACCAATCATAAATATAGAAGTGAAGGTCCCGGAAGATCATATGGGCGACGTTATGGGAGATATTTCCGGACGTCGCGGTAAGATCATGGGTATGGATTCAGAAGGCTCTTTACAGGTCATCAAGGCACAAGTTCCCCAAGGGCTTTTATATAACTATTCCATAACTCTGCGATCATTAACAGGCGGCAGGGCATTACACACTGAGGAATTCAGCCATTATGAGCAAATGCCGAAGGATATAGAAAGAAAGGTAATTGCTAAGTCACAAAAAGATGAAGAGTAATGGGAGCTGGTTAGTGGTAGCTGGTAGATTGGTAATTGGTGGAGTGATTCGTCGATTCATCCATCCATCCATCCATTCCATTGTCCTATGACCATACATCAGTTACCATTCACCATTTTCCATGGATAGATTATGGTCGCCTTGGAGGATGGATTATATCCGTTCGGAAAAAGAAAAGGGGTGTATCTTTTGTGATAAACCTGAACTAAACGATGACAGGGAAACGCTCATTCTTTATCGGGGAGAACATACATTTGTGCTCATGAATATTTATCCTTATAACAATGGACACTTAATGGTCGCTCCATATGCACATGTTGATAATTCCAATGATTTGGACACTGTAGAACGCAATGAAATCATGTCTTTAGCAGATTCAGCCATGGTTATTCTTAAAGGAACAATGAATGCAGAGGGGTTTAATTTTGGAGCAAATATCGGTAAGTCTGGAGGAGCAGGAATTGAAGAGCATATCCATTACCATATTGTACCTCGCTGGCAGGGTGATACCAATTTCATGCCGGTTGTAGGCCATACAAAGGTGCAGGTGGAAGGGTTGCAAGAAACGTACGATATCCTAAAACCGCATTTCGATTCACTCTAAATGGATCTTTTTACACATTCCTGGTTGCCCTATTTCTATTTATATGGATTAGGAGCTGTATTCTTTTTTTCAGGAGTTTATTTAGTTTGGAAAACAAAATCCCTGGATATGGATAAACCCCACCATCGGAAATGGATGAAAATTTTGTTTTTGGGTTACGGCTGGTTCATGGCTATTCATGCCATTTTAACTTTTCTAGCGTTGAAATAAAAAAATGGAAACTTTCCATAATATAGGCACAACGACCGACTGGGTTGTGATGATCGTTTATTTTATCGTAATTATGCTGTTTGGGAGTTATTTTGGCCGCTATACAAAAAGTACCTCTGATTTCTTTTTTGGAGGCCGTCGGTTTAGTTGGTGGTTGATAACAATGTCCATAGTCGCAACGGGAGTGGGCAGCCATAGTTTTGTAAAATATTCAGCCAAAGGATTTGAGCATGGTATCAGTTCATCCATGACCTACTTAAATGACTGGTTTTTTGTTCCGTTTTTCATGTTTGGCTGGCTGCCGATCATTGTGTACTCAAAAGTACGTTCCATTCCGGAATATTTTGAAAAGCGGTTCAGCCCCTCGGCACGGTTTCTAGCTACAATCCTTTTATTACTATATATGATTGGATATATCGGTATTGGGTTTTTAACATTAGGTAAAGCTGTTATTCCGATGCTGCCGGAAGCGTTCAATATAATGGGTATGACCCTGGATATTACTTTGATGCGCGCCATTGTTGTTATCGCAATAATTACGGGGATTTACATTACCTTTGGTGGACAGACTGCAGTTATCTTTACCGATTTGCTGCAGGGTTTTATTCTCTTATTTGCAGGGTTTATGCTGTTTGCTATAGGTATTTCATATTTAGGTGGCTTCACCGTTTTTTGGGATTTATTACCAACAACATGGAAATTGCCGCTGGCGGATTTTAATCAACCTTCGAGTTTTAATTTTGTAGGTATTTTTTGGCAAGATGCTGTGGCTGGGTCTATAGGTTTTCTTTTTATGAATCAAGGTTTGCTTATGCGTTTTATGGCTTGTAAAAGTGTAAATGAAGGACGCAAAGCTGCTGCGGTTAATATCATGTTTGTTTTACCTCTTTCAGCAGTTGTGGTTGGCTGTGCTGGTTGGCTTGGAAAAGCTATTTCTGTAGTCTCACCTGATATTATCAGCCCCAACACATCCCCAGATGAAATATTTGTTGTTGTAGCAAGTATTATAACCAGTCCCGGAGTTTTTGGATTTGTGATGGCTGCTTTAACAGCTGCTTTAATGTCAACTGTAGATACTTTGATAAACGCTACCGCAGCTATTTGTGTGAATGATATTTATCGGCCAATTGCTTCTTTTTTAAACGTTTCCCACAAAAGTGAAATTGAAAAAGAACACAAAGAACTTTATATAGCCCGCCTCGCTTCAATTGGTATCACAGCTCTAGGAGTGGTGGCTGTCTTGGCATTTAAAAATTTTCCAACAGTCTATGAAGCTCATGGATATTTTCATTCCACGTTAACACCACCATTGGTCGTGGCTATCTTTATGGGTGTTTTTTGGAAACGATTTACACCAGCAGGTGTAATTACAACATTTTTAGGTGGAGTTCTCTTGATGATTATTGGTGCAAGATTTCCCGGAGTTTTTATTGCGCCATTCGATCATGGTATTGAAATGAACCCGGCAAGGCCTTATTCCTATATCCGGGCATTTTATAATACGGTTGTTTGCGTTGGTGTAGGAGTTTTTGTCACTGTAATGGGAAATTATTATAAACGCTTTGTGGAAATTTTTAATACCAGGAGATCCGGACGTACAGAAATGGTTGGTATTTCCTTGATTTCCGGGTTGGCATTTGCGTTGATATTAGTAGGGAATTTGGAGATGTCTGCTCAAGTGTTTTCTGCAGTTTTTATCATTATTCTTGTTCCGGTTATTGTTGGTTATTTTGTTCCTTATGATGAGCAAAAAGCTATAGAAGGTCTTACTTCAGCATCTATTCAAAAAGCAAAAACAATGTTCAAAGGTTCAGCATTGAATGAGCGCATTGGCGAAAAAATTGAGGTAGTTTATAAACAAGATGATGCCTGTGAAAATCATATTCGTTTTTCAAAAAATGATATGGATAAAATGTCAGCAGATGTAGGGGATCTTGTTTATTTATCTGATAAGCGTAAATGGCTTGGCGGATTAAAATCAATTCATTCAACTTATGGTGAATCACACAACAAAGATGGCATTGTTTATATGAGCACTCGAAATATTGAATCAGGTCTTTTTGATGAAGGCAGAGTTTTAATAGCTGAAAAGGAAATGTAACTTTGAGAGCAACTCAAAGCGCAATAAATTTGCCAGCTTTTTTCAAGAAATAATTTAACAAAACGATCCGGAGTAGCTCAGTTGGTAGAGCGAGTGGCTGTTAACCACCAGGTCGGGGGTTCGAGTCCCTCCTCCGGAGCGAGATGATAAACGGACATGGAAAATACATGTCCGTTTTTTTTGTACGCTAACACCGCTAAAAAGATGGGTTCCGTACATGATAGCTATATATATGTGTACTTACATGGGTTGCATCATTGGGCAGTCTGTTCCAGGCCAGGTATTAATCAACTTCACCGGCAAAAACCGAGAAATTCAAAATGCAGATTAGTCGTATAATCTTCATGGGAACAAAATGAGTGTATGGGAAAGTATATAAGAACAGAAT
>PBZW01000009.1 GCA_002730315.1 Fidelibacterota bacterium | reverse complement strand
TCCGAATCCATCCTGTAAAGGAAATTGAGTGAATCCTCTGCCTCAAACACCAGCGCGTGATACGCTTTTTGGCTCTTATAGGTTGAATAAACAAATCTTTTAGGATCATTGCTTAGGAGGAATTGATCCGTGACTTGTGTTAAATATTCATCATTTGGAGTATTATCGCTATTCAAAGCTTTGACTAAATCAAAATTAAAGGTGTTCTCCGGGTCAAATATGATGTCAAAGAGAAGCGCTTTGGGCTTAATTAGGGTGGTCGAATCGATCAAGTAACCCTCTCTTGATGTGTCGGCATAGATGGGGACTACTGCAAAATTGTAACCGTCCCATTCTTCTCTTCCGGAAACTGTATACATAATGTCGTAGGCGTCAACCATGTAAATAAATTGTGCTTCAGAATTGTCTTGTGCCTGGCGATAGACCTGATAATAATCAGGAGAAATCTCTCCCTCTGGCTGTGGCCAATGGAGTTGGAGTGAAAGTGAATCAATCAATACATCCGATCGCCAGTGGAGTTGGAGTGAATTGGTTACCACATCTATAAGTTTACCGTGGTACGCTTGAGGCCAGTTGAAATAACGGCCAAGACCGCCTTCTTCCACCGGCAAAGTGGATTGCTGTTCAATATCAATAATAACCACAGTATCTATGGACGCTTCTTCAACACCGGCTACCCCTGCCCGCATACGTGCATCGTAGGATTGGAATTCGTAGCCGTCCAGTAAATCAGTTAAGAAGAAGCTTTCTACGTTGGAGCCATAAGAAATGAGCAAACCGGCAAAAAGACCAATGAGGGCGCCAATGCCCAGGCGTTTTAACAGTTCATTCATGAATAACTAAAAGGTGATAGGTGGAAAATTGACACTGCAAAAAAAATGGTATATGCTTATTCTTCAGCTGCGTCCAATTCCTTGTTCCACTTGACAAAATCCAGGTCGGAATCCTGTGCTTCATCAAATTTGAACATGTGGTATTTGCCATCCTTGCGCACATTGATCTGCATNCCTTCTACCAAGCTGATCCAGTCTTCCAGCGTTACTTCATAGGGACCGGACACTTCCGTTACAGGTCCCAATGTGAATTTTGGTTTTCCAGGTGCAATACCAGGAGCCAGGGACTTACGTCTTTCCTGGCGCTCATCAATAATGTTCTTGGCAGCATTCACATCCACCTTGCCATCATATACCAATACCTCACTCTCGTCATCACCAGCCTTGGCCCGATACTTGGTGCCGCGAATGGCAGCCACGGCAGTAGGTGTCCGCAACTGGACATTTTTCTTTTCGCCAAAGGCAGCCTTGGCAGAAACAAACACATTCCCCTTTTTCAGATTGGCGCTGAAGTTCTTGGTCATGGGTTTTACATTTGCTGCTGTCAGCTCCAATTCTGATTTTTCACCTATACGCACCTTGCCGCCGCCCTGCAGGGTGATTTCAGCTCTCGATTTGGCTGCTGTACGTACTACATCGCCTTCAAAAACCGGACGATTTGGTTTGGCTTTTTCCCAGGCATCTCCGCCTGCAACCTGGACTTCTACTTTTCCAAGTGGCAGGGAAATTTTTCCAAATTGTTTTCCCGCAGTATTGGCATCACTTACCAAAAACACCAAAAGGGAAAAAGTTAATATTGTAAAGGATGGGGTTATATGCTTCATTATTTCACCATGATCATTTTGTTGGTATTTACATGTTCAAGTTTACCTTGATTATTTTGGATAACCGTTTGATATAAGTACAGACCTGAAGGTACTTTTAATCCATTGTTATCCCGACCATTCCAAATAACCTGTTTATATGTGTTGGCTCTATGTTTAAATCCATTGCCAAACTAATCCGAAACCTGTGATGAAGGCAACATTTGGATGATTGGGTGCTGATTATATTGAAAATAAAAAGGGCTTCCTGCTGGAAGCCCTTTTCAGAAGGTGCTAGGTTTACCTCGAATTTATTTGACCATAATCATTTTATTGGTCTGGTTCAGGATAGATTTGCCACTCAAATTCCTGATCCGTGTCGTATAGAAATATACACCGCTGGCGACCCGTTTGCCATCGCGATTTAGGCCTTTCCAAATAAAATTGTGGTATCCCGCNGGGTATAGAGCATTATCAGCAATGCGGAACACTTCCTCACCCAAAAGGTTATACACGATCAAATCCACGGTAGCCATGTCTTCCAGGGTTACCAGGATGGACGTCTGCGGGTTGAAGGGGTTGGGGAAGTTCTGGCTGATGCTGAAACGGTCCGGATAGAGTTCTACACCGGCATTATTGGCCCTGACAAATTCCCTTGTACCGGCAATAAAGCGAATATTGTGGATAGCTTCAGGGTTACTGACTGCATAGCGATAGACACTGTTCCAGCGCAGATCCTGGGCTATACCCAAGGTTACATCAATGGCAAATACATCGAATTCTGCAGGAATATCGGGAATATTTTCAAAACTCAAGTATACATTATGCCTGTCATCCTGGGCTGCCACTTCCATATCCCAGAATTCACCGTCTTCTTTTATCGACCTGATATCCGTTGTATATGTATCCCCATTTTGTGCCCAATCGCGATTATCTATCCGCAGGGAAATACCGCCGGGNAGCATGGGTGGTTCAAANGCATCTAACGCATCNTATTCATCATTCGCTGTAGTTANTACACCNACTTTATTTAATTTATCAACGCCAAGTCCATTTCTGGCACTAATNTCAATGAGCCATTCGTTTTCAAGTAATACTACATTTTCAGCCATTTGNTTGGCAAAGCCGCCANNACTTTTTCTTGGTTTAATATATATTTTATCTGCTGATNCAGATTTATAAATATATCCATGCCAAGGTTCTAAACTGCTTGNTGCAACCCAGCCATTGCTGCCATCGTAAGTATAAAAATTTGGATCACCAGCAAGAGATGTAGAATCATCAATAATCACGTTANCCAGTGGTATAGTGAAATCAAANGGGTTACCAAACATCGTCCAATCGCCGGAAGACAGGTTAATTGTATAGTCCTGNTCTGATTGCACCGACNTTGTTTGNCCGGTGCTCAAATTCAGTGCTGGATCTTTTACAATGAGAAAATAACCAACNCCGGGANCGATGGAAGAAATACTTGCAAATTCATTCCAANNNCTGCNTCCGCCATATTCAAANAANCGCCAGACAGTATTGTCATAAGCCGGCAATGCTGATGAAGTAATTAAAATATCGTTTGGTGACGCATTAGCCGCCTGTCCCGGGAATGATATTAGCTGGTAAGAGGAAACTGCAGAGCCATTGGGAATACCGGTGGGCCAGCGATCTGTCGAAGATAATCCCGGATTTGGAATAGTCACAGAACTGGAATAGTAACCGGTACTTGGTTTATATGTTTCGTTTCCAGCCACATCTTGGGCGTAGACATAGTATTCAACACCTACTGATGTAACAAAGCTGCTGGCGATCTGATAAGTATTCAACGTGCTCATATCAATGGGCGCTTGCCATTGCGCTTCACCGCCTTTGCGGTAATAAAACTCAGCGATTTCAATACCTGAATCTTCATCAGAAAACGTGGCAGTAATAGTCATAGGTGAATTTTCCGATGCTTCCAAAACAGGATTATGAGCAATATCCGGGGCTGTAAAATCCACAAAAAAGGTCTGGGGATTGTCGGTTACAGTTTCATTTCCNGCGCTGTCAAAAGCAGATATTGTCCAAANATGCGTACCCGCCGAAAAAGGATCGGGAATATTAATACCAGTTGAATCCGGATGCAGAATATAATCATTTGAACCATCTATAGTGATTACATAGTCTCTCAACCCGGCAGTTGCATCTGATGAAGCATGCCATTCAAAACGTAAGGCCGAAACATTGTACCACGCTTGCAAAGGAGCTGTAACACTGAAACCTTCCGGGACTGTATCATCCCACTTGGCTGTGACTGATATCGAATTACCACTATCATCATTTCCGGCGTTATCTTCCAACCAGACATCAAAGGTTGATGCTGCGTTTGCTGGTAGGGTAAGTCCTGTTAATGTAGATATATCCTGGCCTTCCACATAGCTATCGCCGCTGCCGTCAATGCTATAGTGGGCTCCTGCTACTCCGGCATGCTCGGACGGGTTTGACCAATTCAACGTAAAGTCATTGGTACTTGTCCACACGCCCGGTGTGACATAGAGGTCAGAAATGGATGCCGGTGCTGTTACATCATGGATATTATGTGTACCAGTAGCGCTGGTTATACTTTCAGAAGTTAATTCTACTACAAAATCAAATTCCCACGGCGCATTTTGCTCTATCTTCAGATCAATCGTTGCCTGGCCATCGGTTGTTGTNNCGTCTGAATTTTCGATGGTTACATAATTATTGGCAGGTACAATCTCCCACGAGACAGGGGTGCCATCTGCAACTGTATTTCCANATTGATCAACCACATCCGCTGTNATCNNNAACTNCTNATCTAGCAGAACATCCACAGAGTCTTGCGGCAGACCTACTGTGGCCGTAACACCAGGCAATACATGGATCACAGCCGTGGTGTCAGCCAGCTCGTCATCCCGACTGCTGTTGCTTTCGTTAGAGGAATTATTAACAATTCTAACGGGTAATGAAACCAGGCTTAATTCATCGCCTGTGTTCGGTAATCTTGGTTCGTTTTTGTCAGGTCCCTGATTACGGTTAATGCTGGGTACGGTTGCTGTGTGTTGCTGGTTCCAATTATTGCCCATCAGCACAGATAACAAAGCATCATCTGTAACATAGCCGCGGACAGTATATTCGCTGCCTGATACTGTTGATGTATAGAGGTAGGTCCAAGCGATTCCGTTTTCATTCGTAACTGAAGAATCTACGCTAATACTTTCCCCTGTGCCTGCTCCAGTAACTACTTCCCAATGTACCCAGACATTTTCCAGGATGTTATCAAATGTATCGATTAATGCAGCCTCAATATAAACTTCTGCATCATCGGCAGAGATATTGATCTGGGCTTCAGTAAGTTCGCTGGGCATGGTCAGGTTATAGATATCATCAGGAATAATGGTTATCAAGCCGCTCTCATGGTAGCCGTTCCCTGATGTTGCGCCTACACGGGCCTGGTCACCAACCGATAAAGTATTACCCGTAGGATCTGTGGCAAGAGCAACATTTACTGAACCGCCGCTGGTTGACGAACTGTCATAACTCAATGAAAAGCCATCCCCGTTGCCAACCACGGGAACAACGTTCCAGTCCACCGTTTCGCCGTCAGCTACAAGGTTNGCGAACTGGTCATAGATACTGGCGCCAAAGCCTAAAGTACCCAGCTGGGTCATGGACATCTCATCCTGTTCGTTCACCCAGACAGAATCGGGAGCGCCAGGAACAACCTTGAAAAATCCGCCTTGGGCGGTGGTACCGCTTTCATCAGCAGAAATGGAATTTAAATCATCCGTGGTGGTGGTGGTATAATATGTATTGCTCACCCGCCCGCGAAGGTCGGCGCCGGTGGTAAAATCACTGGCGTAAGTCCCAAACTGCAGCCCGGCGTTACCCCATTGAATCGTGGGGTTGGTCATATAATGGCCTAATGTATTGAACACCTGGACTTCCACAGCCAAACCAGCGCTTACAGCCGAACTGGTATCGGGATTCACAATAATCGTGTCGCCATAAACAGGGTAAAGGACCACAATTGAATCAGAAAGATAACCGCTTTGATCATGGTAAAAACAGCCTGCGTCTGCGAAGGAATTATCCGGGTCGATAAAATCACCTGTTGTATCTATATCAATGGCCGCCGCTGTACTCAAGAGCGTAAAATCACCATTCGCATAATCCACGAACTGGTCCGTGCTGTTATAATAATAATTGGTAGGTATAAGTACTCCCAAACCCGTGAAATAGCCTTCAGTAATGGTATTTTTCACTGTCAATACAGTTTCCACATTGCCATCGCGCATCTCNAGGGAATAGGTCGTATTGCCGTTCCCGGCGATGGTCATATGGTTCAGGGTGGCGTCACCGCTAATGGACAACGGCACCGAATCGGCGTGTACATCGGTAATGAGCATATATTCATAGGTCGTTGCGGTTCTTGTACCAGAACCGGCATTGACATCCACACCGCCGTAGGTTGAATCAGGATTTGAACATTGAAATACAATCGGGTTACCAGCTTCCCCGCTGGAGGCCATAACACCATCAATGATTAAAGTTACACCCGGATCAAAATATACCGTTGCCCCGGGATCGATGGACAAGGTATCACCACTGACCACGGTAAAATTATTTGTAATTACAGCAGATTCATCTGAACTAATATCTATGTTCCCATCGGATGTACCGGCCAGGAATTCCCGAATCAGCGGGAACGCGCCCATGTCAGCTATGGTGCTATCACTGTCGTAATCACTGGTGGGGTCACCCGTATCTATGCAGGGACTGGTGATCTGCAGGTTGAAATCGCCATTTAATGAATCTACAAAAACAGGGTTAGAATTAATATTACCCGTACCGGTATATCCACCCTCTACGTCAGAATATGTAATAGTTGGAGTGCCATATGTAGCAGCTGTATTATTCCAAATAATAGAATTCACAGCGGAAACTGTACCGGTTGAATTATCATAAATTCCCGTGGCATTACCGTAGATAGTCATATTAATCATATAGGCAATGGCCGAATTGTTGACAGTAACACCGCCGTAGTTCGAACTTGTGATCAACAGGTTATACATCGTAACCACAGCATCATTATTGATTTGCAGNGCGTCGCTGGTGCCGTTCACATTGGTCAGGTGCACGTCGTATAAGCCCGGTGAACCGCCGTTGATTTCGAAATAGCCATCGATATTTACTTCGTTCGGCTTGCTGCCCAGGCCAACGATGAGAATATCTTTATCCCAGTTATCCAGGTCTTCATTGTATGCCCCGGCTGAAATATTTACTTGATCATCATATATGGCGTGGTTCAGGGCAAACTGGATTGTTCCGAAGGGNTCCCCTGCCGTACCCATGCCTGACCTTGCTGAATCTGAACCGGTTGTGGTTACAAACCATTGCTGACTGGTATACGCTGCCGGGGTACTCAATGCATTTTCGTAGGCACCCATATCGGGGATACTGTCTGAACGGGTATTGCCATCAATATCACGGCCTACGCCAGTGGCCGGGCTGGCCTGGCCGATGACCGGGGACCAGTCCTGTAGGCGAAAATCACCATCAAAACCATCAATAAATCCCGGACGGCCGTTGTAGTTGCCGGTGCCGTCATTGCCGCCCATCACATCGGAATAGGTTACGCCTATATCATCATCTAGGGGACTATTACCCCATATGATTGAGTTTGTGAATGTAACATCACCGCTGAAGCTGAGATCATCATCACCTTTATTGCCCACAGCAGTAACAAAATCCAGGGTAATATCACCATTATCCGAAAACAACGCCCCTGCTTCAACAGCGTGGTTGCTGAAGAAAATACAATTAACAAATTCTGCGTCTGAATAATCCGCATACACGGCGCCGCCGTTTATAGAAGCATAATTATCCGTGAAAACAACACCTGTAAACACTGGATCCGCGCCATCGATAAATACCGCACCGCCGTTATCCGCCGCACCATTTTGGATGGTAATCCCGGAAATAACGGTTGAATCTGTTTCACCATCCTCAAAGGTAAAGGCCCTTCCCTGGTTTTCACAATCGATGATCGTTAAATCAGGGCCGGAGGATGAACGGATAATACGGTCCACACCTGCGAAGCCCAGGTCACGGTTATCCGCGCCGGAATAAGTGCCCGCGGCCAATTCTATTGTATCCCGAATACCTGCTTGGGCCAGTGCTTCCTGGATAGTAAGTAGTGGATCATCTACTGTTAAGCCGTCATTACTGTCATCGCCGGCGGTGTCAACATAATACACATCGCGGCGGTGTTCCCAGCGCCAGTGCTCGATGGGGCCCAGGTCGAGATGTGAATCAACCGGTTGGACGCGAGCGTTGCCCAAATAATCAATATCCAATTCTTCAGATATGACAAAGTCATCATCCACTATATTGGAGTAGAATTCATCCAAGCCAAGTCCAATAGCTGGTGAGTATTCATCTAATGAATAATCGCTAGTATCAGCCATGAGAATGCTGTCCGGGTTGAAAACAAAATTATCACCTGTGGTGAATGCCGGGCTGTTCGCAGATTGAAGGATGCAGTGATCTGCATAAACATCATCAGTGTTAATATCAGCATTATCAACCCCACCGTTATTGGTATTATTTATGAAAATACTGTTAATGATATCTGTATTACCGCCAAATTGAGGTGCCCAGGTATTGATACCACCAGCAGAGGATGTTTGACACTGATTATTGAGAAATAAAGAATTGACAATAAGGAGGTTGGTATTGTTATCCTGGCTAATGGCACCGCCGTCATTATTAGCATTGTTATTATCAAAAATACAATTGGCTACCAAGAGTTCACTGCCATCAAAACGCAAGAAAATGGCACCGCCTTGGAAATTGGTAGAATTTCCTTTAAATAATGTATTCGATACTGTTACTGGTTGATTTGTACCTTCTATATAAATAGCACTACCACCATCAACCCCATCAAAATTATTTTCAAAAATACAGTTTTTGATCTCCACACTTGAGTCCCATATACGTATTGCACCGGAACCGCTGTTGGAAATAGTAAGTCCTTCGATCTTGGAATCTGATTCCCCGTTTTGAATATCAATGAAGTCATTTTGGTCCAAATCAATAAATGTGGTATCCGCGCCATATTTACTCATAAGAGTTAAATCTCTCACACCATCTTCCCAGACATTATTATTATCTTGAAAATCAAGATTGCGGTTCTTGGCATGATCATAGGTCCCCGGCATAAGCATAATGGTATCTCCATCCGCTGATTCTTGAATGGCATCCTCAATATATTTCATGGGCTCTTCCGGGCTGCCTTCACCGCTGGAAGTACCATCATCATTATCCACGATCCAGACAGGTCCCTTGAAAAACGGTGATGTTTGTATGTGAAACGTGGGCGAACTTTCATAACCGGCAGTATCTACAGCAGTTACATAGAACCAATAGTCTGTTCCATTAACTAAATTATCGATGGTAGTACGGGTGTTGTACCGTCCTTCCACTGTATCCGCGGCCGTAAAGGCAATGGAATCNTCACCTATGTAAGCGATGTAACTATTCACATCTTCTTCTTCATGGTAATCCCACTCGAGTTCTACTGACATATGGAGGGGTGTTGCAGTCAGATCTGCCACCANTGCTGGATAGGGNGTTACGGCCAGTTCGTGNTCANANGCACCCAAATCCGGATTGGAATCTGCCGGNTTGGGACGGGCATTCCCNNNNANATCANNNGNNGGNGCATANATNTCATCACCNTCANNATNTTCNCNNNCAGTTTCACCNGCNCCGATGGCCGGGCTGCGTTCATGGAGAACATAGGTACTATCCGCAAATTCCGGATTTGTATTCAATAATATTTCATCACCGCCTAAATCATCATCACCGCCAATTAGGGAATATGAAGCATATACATCCACAGCACCATTCATATCATCAATACTAATTTGTCCAGTGAAGCTGGTGTTCGGATTAGTCGCAGCAGATGTTGTAATAAAATTGTCATAAACAATACTGTT
>PBZW01000008.1 GCA_002730315.1 Fidelibacterota bacterium | reverse complement strand
GGACTGGATTGGCCACGATCACGGACCCCATTCTCACGAAGTTCTGGATTATTACCTGCGCCTGGATAAGTATTTAATGACATTTATTCAACGTGTTGATGAACTCGTGGGGTTAAAAAATGCAGTCTTTGTCCTGAGCTCTGACCATGGTGTGGGGCCGCTGCCTGAATATTTACGGTCTATCGGCATTGATTCTGAACGCATGGATAGAGACGATTTTAAGAAACGGGTTAAAAAGATAGAAGCATGGTCCGGGAACACTATCAAGTATTACGGAGATGGTTTTTACTTCCCGGATGAATATATAGGCAAGCAAAAAGCGGACGCGTTTGCTATGATTGCGGATACATTCAGCGATGTTAAAGCCATAGATACTGTACTGACCAGGGATGAGATCTATGCATCGTTAGGTAACGATTCATTTTCCAGGCGCTTGCGCAATATGATCCACCCGGAAAAAAGCCCTGATGTGATCATGGTCTTGAAAGAATATTACAGCGAACGCTCTCCTTTGGGCGTAACACACGGCACGCCCTACGATTATGATACCCACGTGCCTATTATTTTCGCCCATTCTGGGATGAACTCCAAGAGTGTTGAACGTCCTGTCGCCACAGTGGATGTTGCCCCGACCATTGCCCGTTTAGTGGGTGCAAAAATACCTAGAGAAGTCAACGGCCGTGTTTTAAGCGAAGTTATAGATTGATTCAGCTCAACTATATCAGCAAGTTTTTTGAAGAAGTCACCGCAGTTGACAGTGTTTCCTTAAATATAGAAAAGGGTGATATCTATGGCCTTCTGGGACCAAATGGCGCCGGGAAGACCACTACAATCCGCATGATGATGGGCATCATTGAGCCGGATGCAGGTGAAATCATGTGTAACGGAAATTTAATTCGTCAAGATGACCGGTTGAATTTTGGCTATTTACCGGAAGAACGAGGTCTGTATCAAAAGCAGAAGCTCAAGGAAACACTTCAGTATTTTGGCAGGTTAAGATCTCTGTCTGAAAAAGGCCTCAATTCAGAAATTGACATGTGGCTGGAGCGTTTTAACTTTTCAAATTCCGCCAACCGCAAGATCGAAGAATTATCCAAGGGAAACCAGCAGAAAGTGCAATTCATTTTAGCATTATTACACAAACCGGAGTTCATCGTGCTGGATGAACCATTTACCGGGCTTGACCCCCTGAACCAGGTTTTGCTAAAAGACATTATCCAGGAGAAAAGGGAGGAAGGCGTTACCTTTATATTCTCCACGCACCAGATGGAGCAGGTGGAGCGGCTGTGTACCAATATCTGTCTTATCAACAAAGGCAAGGTCTTGATCGACGGCCCGTTATCAGATGTAAAGGAAAAACACCGCAAGAATGCTGTAACGGTCAGGTATGAAGGTGATTTATCAACAAGTGAACTGGCGCGATTTATCCCGGATCACCAAATCGAAAACGGTGAATTAACCGGTGTGCTCAAAAGCAGTCCCGCGGAATTCCTGGAATGGCTGAACAAGCAAGTGGACATTCTTTCATTTGCCCAGAGCACACCCTCCCTGGAACAGATCTTCATCGAAGAAGTGCGGGCGGCATCATGAGCAGTATACTCAATATTTTGAAATGGGAATTCATGGTCCGTTTTCGATCGAAGATATTTTTGATCTCGCTGCTCATGCCTTTGTTCATTTTGGGTATAAGCATTATCCCAGCAATGTTCATCGATGAGGGAGGTGAAACAGAGATCAAAGTTGGTTTGATAAATAATGAAAAATCTATAGATGCTGAACTTAAAGCGCATATGCTGGAGTCCTACCATTTAAGCAATAATGAACCCAAATACTGGTTTTTTGATTACCCTTCTTTTGCAGAAGCAGAACCGGATCTGCAGGATAAAACGCTTGACGCCATTGTGGTCATACCAGCGGGTATCCTTGATTCTGCCAAGGCATCGTTTTACGCTCGATCGTTGAGCAATTTTATCGTTATCGATGACCTCCATGATGGTGTTGCGCATACGGTCATGATGAAACGCTTGACCAACCAGGGCCTTGAAATCCACGTAGCAGAACGTGCCAGCAAGAGTGTGCGCATGGAAACGTTTGAAGTCAGCGAAGAAGGCGACCTGACTAAAGGTAATGAACTCATGATCTTTTTGGGGCCGTTCTTTTTCCTTTTCCTGCTGGTTATGGCGGTGTTCATCAACGGTCAGCTTTTGCTCCGCAGCGTTATGGAAGAACGGACCAACCGCATGGTGGAGATTTTGCTTTCTACCGTTTCCTCCCGCGAGTTGATGACCGGAAAAATTTTAGGATTGGGAATGTTGGGCATGGTTCAGATATTATTCTATTTATCTATGGGTATTGGATTCGGGCTTTATAAGGGCATCGATATAATCAAATTTGATGAAATGCCATTACTGTTTATTTATTTCTTTTCTGGGTATTTTTTCTTTGCAGCCATTTATGCCACATTAGGAACACTATTTGATAATGAGCAGGATGCCCAGCAAACCATGGGTATCGTCTCCATCATTGCCATGGTACCGCTTATGGGATCATTCTATTTTATGTCCAATCCCACAGCGCTCATAACAAGGATATTATCTTTTGTACCACCCATGACGCCATTTATGATGATCCTGCGCATCAGTAGCGATGCCGCCGAACCGTGGGAGATCATTGCAACGATTCTATTGATGATCCTTTCCGTCTGGGGCATGATGGTGTTGGCAGGAAAGATTTTTCGTACTGCCTTGCTCATGTACGGCAAACGTGCCACCTTGCCGGAAATATGGCGGTGGATACGGGCTTAAGTTTTTTATTATTTAACAGATATTTAGCAAATAATTATTTATCCGCACTTCTCAAACGTTCTAAATTGAAAGGTTATATTTTAATAGTTTAAGACTCATTTGGAGTAAAAATGTCAGATAGTTTACACGAATTTACAGATTCAAATTTTGATGCAGAGGTAGTCCAATCCGACCAGCCCGTTCTAGTGGATTTCTGGGCGGAATGGTGCGGCCCCTGCAAAATGATCGGACCGGTGGTTGAGGAGATCGCCGGCGATTACGCTGGTAAAGTAAAGGTCGGTAAAGTGGATGTGGATGCCAATAACCAGGTGTCCATGCAATACCGCATCACCAGCATTCCAAACCTGCTTATTTTCAAGGACGGCGGCGTGGTGGATTCCATTGTCGGCGCTGTGCCCAAGCAGGAAATAAAAAAGCGATTAGACGCAGTTCTTTAACAAACAGTTATATGAATCGTAAGGTCATCATCATCGGATCCGGGCCGGCCGGATTGACAGCGGCTGTGTATGCGGCAAGGGCTAACCTTGAACCGTTGGTCTTTGAAGGCAGCCAACCCGGCGGACAGTTAACGATCACCACTGATGTGGAGAATTATCCAGGATTCCCTGATGGTATTATGGGTCCAGAATTGATGGACCTTTTTCGCAAACAAGCCCAGCGCTTCGGCGCTGAATGTCACTTCAAGCACGTATCCAAGGTAGACTTCAGCCAACGCCCCTACAAGGTGCGGGTCGGCGATGAAGAATACTCAACCGCTACCGTCATTATTGCTACCGGTGCTTCGGCCCGGTTACTGGGACTCGAATCCGAGTCAACACTCATGGGGCACGGCGTTTCCGCCTGTGCCACCTGCGACGGATTTTTCTTCAAGGATAAAAAGGTGCTTGTGGTTGGCGGCGGTGATTCCGCCATGGAAGAGGCAACATTTTTAACCAAGTTTGCTTCCGAAGTGTGGATCGTCCACCGCAGGGATGAGTTGCGCGCATCCATGATCATGCAGCAGCGTGCACAGGATAATCCCAAGATCAACTTCCACTGGAATTCAACAGTTGAAGATATTCATGGTACAGTGGAGTTGGGCGTCACAGGTGTTACGTTGAAAGATACGGTCACGGGTGAAACCCGTGATGAGAACTGTGATGCTGTTTTCATGGCTATTGGTCATTTACCCAATACCAGCTTGTTTGCAGATAGTCTGGAGTTAGACAAGAAAAACTATATTGTGACGAAAAACGGCAGTACAGCTACGGACATCCCTGGCGTGTTCGCCTGTGGGGATGTGATAGATTCTTACTATCGCCAAGCTGTGACGGCTGCCGGCACCGGCTGCAAGGCAGCCATCGATGCCGAACGCTTCCTGGAAGCAGAAGCTCACTCCTGAATTGACCTGCGGTTCATCGCTCAACGAAAGGAAAGAGTGATGAATAGAAATACACTGATTTATGAAGTGCAGGACCTGAAAAAGGTCTATGACAAACGCAATGTCCTCCAGATTGGAAGATTGCAAGTTCACAAAGGTACTATCTACGGTATCGTCGGACCGGTTGGCTCCGGTAAAACATCATTACTAAAACAACTGTCCGGTTTGGAAAAACCAACTGAAGGAAAACTGTTATACGATGAATCGGAATTCAAAACATCGTTGTTAGGTAAGGTAAAGTCCCCGGATGAGATTAAGTATATTTCTTTAACTGATTCCAGGAGCAATGAGCGAGTCTCCCGTTATTTCAGTAGCCACCATGGCAAACGTAGTGAAGAGATCCGCAAGCAATATTTCAATAAAGGTTTCCGGCGCTTCATGTGGGAGCAAAACATTACTTCACTTTCCCAGGGTGAGCTAACATGGATAAAACTGGTAGATGCAGTAGAAAGTGATCCCCGCGTGTTGATCATCGATAACTACGGATCTATGCTGGATGATGAGATGGAACAGGATATCAGCCGGCGTTTACGCCGTATGAACCGCAACTTGGGGACGACAATCATTCTATCGACCACCAATACGAGGCGCATTCAAAAACTGGTTTCAGTGATGATTTTCCTTGATAAAGGCCATGTTGCCAAAATACGTTCCGGCAGCCAGCACAAAGAATCAAAGCAAAGGCATGGTCGCCAGCAGCAGCGCCGCCGTAACCGTAATTAAGTTGTTTGTAGTTCATTTGCCTTTAAATCATGGTAAATTAGTCCAATTATGAAACGTATCATTCGCTCGAGAAAAGACAGGATTATCGGTGGTGTCTGCGGCGGTTTTGCCGAGTATTTTGGCCTGGATCCATCATTGATCCGTTTGGCGTGGATATTTTTCACGTTGTTTGGTGGTTCGGGAATACTGGCCTATTTATTGGCCATGATTGTAATCCCCGATGAATTTTCTGCATCGCAATATGACCGCAATGTTGTAACATCAATAAAAAATGATAAAACAATTCTTTGGGGAGTATTATTGGTTTTTGTGGGTTTAATCCTGTTTTTCATGCACAATGATCTATTGAACCTGATTTGGAGACGATTCTGGGACAGCGGTATCAATCTGTTTTTGGCCATTGTCATTTTGGGTTTGGGTATTTACCTGCTCTATACCAAACGAGCAGATTTGGCGGCCATGGTGAATGAAGGCACAGGACTGCCTTTACATTTATCTAAAAATGATAATAAAGTAGCCGGTGTCTGCGGCGGCATTGCTGAATCCATCCAGATAGACAGTACACTAATACGTTTTCTGTGGGTGTTTGGTACGTTTATGAGTGCCGGGATCGGTATACTGCTTTACCTTGTACTGGCCCTGATCCTTCCCTCGGAACCCAGCGAGCAGACAGACCGGATTTAATGGACAGTAAACGTTTTCATGATTTGGCTGACCAATTCAGCCAGAAACATATGCTTGTAATCGGCGACCTTATGCTCGATGCTTACATGTGGGGATCAACAAACCGTATTTCACCGGAAGCACCTGTACCCATTGTATCTGTAAGTGAAGTGACCCATAACCCCGGCGGTGCTGCTAATGTGGGCTGGAACATTGCTTCTTTATCAGCAAAAGTAACCATGGCCGGAATTGTGGGTGATGATAGTCACGGTGAACAACTGCTGGATCTCATGGCTGAACGGGGGATGCAAGTGCATTCAGTAGTAAAAGACCAGCACCGTCCCACAACTGTAAAAACACGGGTGATCGCGCAAGGCCAGCAAGTAGTACGCGCAGACCAGGAATCAATGGAAGAATTATCCGGTGAATCCTTAAATGCTGTACTGGACTCCGTTGAGCAATGTTTAAACGATGTCGATGGCCTAATTATTGCCGATTATAATAAAGGGTTATTGACAGAAAAAATGATTAATACAATTTTATCCCTGGCCAATGCAAGCAGTGTACCTGTTTATGTGGATCCCAAACATGACCATTTTTTCGCATTTAGCGGAGTTCGTTTGTTCAAACCAAACGCGGCTGAATTTGCCCGAGCTATGGATTCAACCGATCCACAATCAGGAGCAAAATCACTGTGGGAAAAATTGAATGCTGAACATGTTTTGGTTACACTGGGTGCTGAAGGTATGTTTTTAACCACAGCTGAAGATTCATTCAGTATCAAAACGAAAGCACGGGCGGTTCATGATGTTTCCGGAGCCGGGGATACAGTGATTGCAGTTTACGCGCTGGCAGATCAGTGCGGTGCCTCACCGGAAGAAGCGGCCAATTTAGCCAATTTAGCCGCTGGACGTGTGTGCGAAGAAGTGGGTGTTATACCCATAAACTTGGATATGCTGACTGAAATATTGAATCACCACCACTCCTGATTTCTCTTTTCCTAACCTAAATCCTTTCTCAATTTCAGGCTAGTTATGATCCGTATAACCCTGAAAATTATACTATTATTCTTTCTTGCCGGTCAAAGTTCTGCTCAACATGATAACCGCTACGATCCTTTTGATTGGGTCATGTATCGTCAATTGGGCGCAATTACATCGGTTACGGAGGGCTTTCGCTATTTTTATATTGGCACAGAAATGGGTGGTGTGGTCCGCATTCAAAGCATCGGCCACCAGTTGGATGAACCGATCACGCAAGCCCAGGGATTAAAAAGTAATCACATATCAGCGGTTTACTTTGACAGGCATACGGGCAGACTTTGGGTCATTGCCGGTGATTATATTCATTCGAGTCATTCCCGTGAAGGTGATTGGGATATTGATAATATCAGTTATTGGGGTTTACCGAGACAAACAACAATCATGAGAATGGGATCATCTCAAAATTATGTATGGGTTCACGCAAGCAGTGGTTATGTAAAATTGGATCACATATCCGGGATTTTTTTAGGAACGTACACTTTTCCGGATGAAGAGAATATACAATGGAACAGCAGCACGAATTTTCCAAGTCAGGATCTCGATATAATGAGTGAATATTCACTTTCAGACGGGTGGTTGGCAATGGGTCAAAGTGCTGTTAATCCATATGGAACAGATTGGCGAATAACCACTTTCTTCCAGGGAAAAATGGGCGATGTCGTAGCGGGGATGGCTGATGGAACAATATTTGTTGGGAACAATAGTATGAAATATTTAGACCCCATCACTGCAGGTATTGGCAACAATGATGTACAATTTATCATGGATGAGGCGGCATTGATCCTTGGTGGCCGCCAGTCTGCAAATACCCATGGTCTCACATATTTCTATACACGCAGGGATATTCTGGAGATCAATAGTTTCAACGACAATATTAACCTAACGGCAGGTCCGTATTATTGTGCAGTGCGTGCCGGTGATGAAATCTGGTACGGAGGTAATGATTTGATTGCTGTTTATGATGAAAAGGATGATTTCTGGAGAACATTGGATGAAACACGTGGATTTAAGGGGCAAATCATTACTTCTATGGTGGCCGATAGTGAATTTGTTTGGGTGGCTTCATCATCTGGAATTTTTCGATTGGATCAACAAACCAAACGAATCAACGATTTATGGTTTGAAAAAATGTTTGATCACATTTTTATATATGACCTGGAATTAGTGAATGACCAATTATGGATCGCAACTAACTATGATTTGTCTATTGTTGATTTGAAAAATAACAAATTAATGAATCAAAAAACGGTTGGTTCATTGGGTAATATGAAAGGAATGGAAAACCTCCTGTCCGGGTTCAAGGTTATAGAGCGTTTTAAAGACGAAATTATGGTGAGTACCAAGCAGGGCGTGTGGAGTTTTGACCTCAGCAAACAAGAGTGGTTTGAATTATTAGATGCGTCTGTTTATGCTGGGTATGAAATAACGGATTTAGTGCGTACTAAAAAATTTATTTTCCTGGCAACCAATGATGGCTTTATTCGTTATGATTTAAAAGATAGATTCATTCGTGATTATCATTATGATTTTATCGGCCAGGTATATGATATGAAATTGAGAAAAAAGCACCTGTGGCTCGGCACATCGAATGGATTGATCAAATTTAAATGGACCAAAGATTGAACGTAATTAAATCTATATTGCTGTTATGCTTACTACTTACAGTTGTTAGCGGCCAAAGAAACATGCGCAATAAACAAGATCTAAAAGCTACGAATATTGAGCAATTTCACCTCATGGCCGTTCCTAATGCCATGACTGAAGATGGAAAAATAAAACTGAATATCCATGTCATGATCCCCAGTTATGCATTGCAATTTGTGAAAGAAAATGGCGGTTTTGAATCAAGTTTTGAAGCAAGGATTTCTCTATTAAATAAAGAGGGAAAACAAATTAAGCACGAAGCTATCCAGGAAACACTTAAAGCTTCGGATTACCTGGAAACGGTCAGTAAGTCAAATTGGTATTTTATAGAACAGGATTTTCTTGTAGAACCAGGAAAGTATACCATTGTCAGTGAAGTGATGGATATTGATACACGCAATCGGGGCATTAGGGAAAAAGAAATTGATCTTACAAAATATGTTGATGATTTTATTCTTTTCCCACCGCAAGTGATGATTCATTATAAAGGTACTTGGCAGGGTGGTAAAAAATTAATGCCCAGCTATAAAAATGAGATCAGTGTTCAGCAACCAACTGTACCTGTACTCATTTCTGGGAAGGTTCAAAAAGGTGAATATTCTTTAAACTTGGAAATAAAAGATGCGGATGATGTGCTAATTAATAAACTGGATTCTACATTTACAAATTCAATTGAGAATTTTAGTCATCAGTTAGAATTGAATTTAAATGAAGTTCAGGGTTTACGTGTAAAATTGTATGTTAATCTTTTGCAGAATGATAAATCTGACCAGCAATTGGTAGAATTAAAAATCAAACGCCCGGGAGTTTCTTCAAATATTCGAGAAGTGGATGAAGCGATTGATCAAATGCGCTACATTCTATCTAATGAAGAACGATCCAAACTTAATAAAGTCAGAAAAAAAGATCGGGAAGAATTATTTTACTCTTTTTGGAGTGAAAGGGATCCTACTCCAGAGACCAGTACCAATGAACTTATGGATCAGTATTATTCTCGTGTACGCTATGCCAATGAACATTTTACATCATTTACACCTGGCTGGCGTACAGATATGGGTATGATCTATATCCTCTTTGGCCCCCCTAATGACATTGAGCGTATTTTCATGAATAGCAATCGTAATGCTCACCAAAACTGGTATTATTACCGCATCAACCGTACGTTCACTTTTTATGATGAAAACGGCTTTGGTGATTATAGGTTGACGACACCATATATTTACGGGCGTGCCTGGTGACCGTACTGGAGCGCTTTTCCTACAGCGGGCTTGAATCCTACAAAAAATGCCCGGCTCAATTCAAATTTCGTTATATCGATAATATCCGTAAACCAGATGAAGGTATTGAAGCCTTCATGGGTAAACGTGTTCATGAAGCATTGGAATTTCTGTATACTGAAGTCAGTTCAGGGCGCTTGCCCTTTATTGACAGCGTTTTTGATCATTATGAAAAAATGTGGAATGATCAATGGCATGAACGTATCGCCATTGCCAAACGCGGTGAACGCAAAGAGGATTATTTCCGTTTAGGTGAGGATTGCATAGCTAGGTTTTATCGCAATAACCAGCCCTTTTCAGACCCGGTAGAAGGAATTGAGTTGGAAATGGATTTTATGCTTGATAGTGATGAATCCTACCGTATGAAAGGTATTTTGGATCGCTTAGACCATGATGGCCAGGGTAATTATGAGATTCATGATTATAAAACGGGCAAACGCGCTTTGAATCAGAATCAAGCTGACAATGATGGCCAATTAGCGCTGTATCAGATTGCGCTTGAACAGCAGCGAGATAATGTGAAAAGTGTAGCTCTCGTCTGGCATTTTGTACGTTATGGAATTGTTGTTCGGTCAAAACGGACTACAGAACAATTACGGCAATTAGTTGGATCCATGAAAAAAAGAATAGATGAAATTCGTTTTAATGAAAAAGAGGGAGGTGAATTTCCTGCTAAACCGATGATTTTATGCAATTGGTGTTATTATTGGGAGGAATGCCCTCAAAAAAAGGGCAGCAATCCGTTTATAAAATAATAGAGTGCTTTTTATTCAACCACACATGAATTGGTCATAAACAATACCAATTCCAGCAAGTAGACCGTGAAACTAAAATTCTCCATTATATTGATTCTGATATTATTTCTTGGATGTGACAGGTTTGTTGAAAAACCTAATTGGTTCAAGGGTAATCTCCATACGCACACTTTATGGAGCGATGGCGATGCTCCTCCGGAAACTGTGGTAAATTGGTATCGCAAGAACGGTTACAAGTTCCTGGCGCTTTCGGATCATAATATTCTATCTGCAGGTGAAAAATGGATCACTGTGCTTGATACTGCAGATACAGACATATGGCCGCCGCAATTCACAATTGAGAAACTGGAAAAACTGAAAGCAGAATTTGGTGAAGGGTGGCCTGTTTTACGTCAAAGGAACGATACACTGCAGATGCGTCTGAAAACACTCAAGGAATTGAAAGATAAGTTTGAGCAACCCGGAGAGTTTATATTAATTCAGGCAGAAGAAATTACGGATGCATTTGAAAATTACCCTGTTCACTTAAATGCGACAAATCTTGAGTCATTAATATCACCACAGGGAGGCAGCAGTGTATACGAAGTGATGCAGCGCAATATGGATGCAGTTGTATACCAACGTGAGCAAACAAATCGCTCAATGATCGCACATATCAATCATCCTAATTTTGGCTGGGGAATTGTTGCTGAAGATTTGATAAGATTGGAAGGGGACTCTTTCTTTGAAGTATATAACGGTCATCCAAGTGTAAAAAACTGGGGTGATAATGCTCATCCGGGCACCGATAGAATATGGGACATTGTTCTCACCAAACGTCTTTATATGGATGGTGATATTTTTTATGGTTTGGCGACAGATGACGCTCATTCCTATTATAATTTCAAAGTTGGTACAGCCAATGCTGGCCGGGGCTGGGTGATGGTATATGGCCACTCACTAAAAGATGAAGATATTGTTAATGCATTAATAGCAGGTGATTTTTACTCCAGTGCAGGTGTGCTCTTGGATGATATTACTATATCTGATAACCAAATAAAGGTAACTATAAAAGCTGAACCTGATGTTGCATATACTACACAATTTATAGGAACACCATTGCATGCTGATACATCATCATTTCCCATAGCAGATGATAATGGACAGCCAGTACATATATCCCGTGTATACAGCAATGAAATCGGGCAGGTTTTATTTGAAACAAATGAAAATCCTGCCATTTACCATTTCAAAAATGATGAATTATATATTCGTGCCAAAATTATTTCCAATCGCAAACATCCCAATCCCTATGCTGAAGGAGATTTTGAAATGGCTTGGACGCAGCCAGTTGTATTATCAACAAGGAAATGACTTATTTTTGAAATCTCATATCGTTTAACTTAATAACCGTTTTATTTTCCAACCCTATTATGAAATTGAAACAGAACGAAATTAAAGCAATCAAGGAATTATTGGCCGCAGCCGAAAACCGCTCCAATCGTACCCTGGAAGATTTACATAAAAGACTGTCAGCAGATAACCATGTTGAACTGTACGTTGATGGCGCAGCTGATCTTCATTCAAAAACCGCTGGAATCGGTGGAGTATTTTATCAGTACGGTAATGAAATTGATACATTTTCTGAATATCTTGACGATGCAACAAACAATGAAGCTGAATACAGTGCATTGATCCGTGGTTTACACATGGCCAAAGAAATGAATATTGCCAGCATTAATATCTTTTCAGATAGCCAATTAATAGTTAACCAGGTAAATGGTGAATTCAGGGTGAAACATGAAAAAATGATTCCCCTGCATGCAGAGGCAACAGAATTATTGGATGATTTTGATTCATGGTCATTGGAATATATTCCAAGGGATAACAATACAGTTGCAGATAAATTGTGCAAAGCAGGAATGATGTTAGGTAGATGAGATAGAAGATGGTTAAAGGTAAGGATTTTAAATAAATGAAAGCACTGATCACAGCAGGTGGACATGGAACGAGGCTGCGGCCCATTACCCATACCCAGAATAAACATTTGATACCCATTGCCAACAAATTGATGCTGGCTTATGCGTTGGATTATGCAAAAGAAGCAGGTATTGATGAAGCGGGTATTATAATCAATGGCGGAGATACATCCATAGAAAAAGCATTCGGAGCTGGTGAAGATTTTGGATTAAAGATCACATATATCGAACAGTCAGCTCCCCTTGGATTAGCACATGTGGTCAAGACTGCTGAAACATTCATTGGCAGCGATCCTTTCGTCTTTTATCTCGGTGACAATATTCTTGTGGGTGGAATAAAAAAATTCATTGATGATTTTAATTCTCATGGTTCCAATTGCCATCTTGTTTTAAGTGAGGTTCCGGACCCTAATCGCTTTGGTGTTGCGGATGTAAAAGATGGCAAAATTATTGGCATTGAAGAAAAACCGAAAAATCCAAAAAGTGATCTGGCCGTAACAGGAATTTATGTCTATGATAGTCACATATTTGAAGCAGTGAATAATATAAAACCTTCCGCCCGCGGTGAACTGGAAATTTCGGACGCTCACCAGTATTTACTGGAAAAAGGGTACAGTGTTTCCTATTCTGAAATAACCGGCTGGTGGAAAGATACCGGTAAACCATCTGATTTGTTGGAAGCAAACCGTCTTGTTTTGGATAATATCAAAGATGAGCGTAAAGGTAAAATTGATTCAGCATCAACAGTTTCCGGGCGAGTTGTTCTTGGAGAAGGAACAAAGGTAACGAATTCAAATATCCGCGGGCCGGTTATCATCGGCAATAATGTGGGAATTGAAGGTGCCTACGTTGGACCTTATTCAGCCATTGGGGATGGGTGTGAGATCATCAACAGTGAAATTGAATATTCTATTCTGATGAATGATTGTAGAATAAGCAATATATCTCGCCGTATAGAAGCATCTTTATTAGGAAGTGATGTAGAACTATTGCGTTCAAAATCAAAACCTGTTACACACCGTTTTATTCTTGGTGATCAAAGCCGGGTTGAAATAGACTAACCATTGGTAAAGTCTGTCCTTGAACTGCATGATGTTTCTGTTTTTTATCCAGGACAGCGATTTTTATTTAAAAAAAACAAGTTAAACCAGGCTCTTTACACAATCAATCTCCATTTACAACAGGGTGAAATACTTGCAGTTGTTGGAGAAAGTGGAAGCGGAAAATCAACATTGGGTAAGTCTATAGTCGGACTGGTACACGATATTAGTGGGCAATACATTTATAATAACAATCATTATGACCCAAGCAATATGGATAACCTTCGTGGTGAAATTCAGATCATATTCCAGGATGCTCTAAGTTCACTAAATCCACGTTTGCGCATAAGTAGTGCAATCAGAGAAGTGATTAATCACCATCATCCAAAGGTTGACCAAGAAANAAAATTACACGAATTACTTGAAAAAGTTGATTTACCCTTTGATACAAGAGATAAATACCCCCATGAATTATCAGGTGGACAGCGTCAAAGAGCCTGTATCGCTAGGGCTTTGGCTGTAGAACCAAAAGTGTTAATATGTGATGAAATTGTTTCTGCGTTGGATGTTTCTGTACAAGCAAAAATACTAAACTTGCTATTAAAACTCGTTTTTGAGGATGGCTTATCTATTTTGTTTACCACACATGATCTTCATGTTGTTGAATCATTTGCTCAAAGTGTAATCGTGATGAAATCAGGGCGAATTGTTGAAATAGGTAGTGTAAAAGATGTATTTCACAATCCTGAACATGAATATACCAAAAAATTATTGGAATCAATTCCTGAAAAAGTGTAATTCATAATGAAAATCGATCTTAATTGCTTTAACTTTATCACTTCATTTTGAACAGTTCAATAATCCGAGANAATACTTAATGGGATTCCTTAACAATTCATTTTCATGGATATCAGGNGATATTGCTATTGATTTAGGTACAGCAAATACCTTATTGTGGCTCAAAGGGAAAGGTGTAATGATCAATGAACCTTCTATCGTTGCCCGTTCTGTTCATGATGGTAAAATAGTCGCTGTAGGCAACGAAGCTAAAGCTATGGTTGGCAGAACCCATCGTGAACTTGAAACCATACGTCCACTCCAAGATGGGGTTATTGCAGATTTCGATATGACCGATGGAATGCTCCAAGGTTTTATCCGCAAAATTAATATTAATCGTTTGGCCAGGCCGCGCATGGTTATTTGTGTACCTTCAGGTGTAACAGAGGTTGAACGCCGTGCCGTTAAAGATTCAGGTGAACGTGCCAATGCCCGTGAAGTGTTTTTAATTGAAGAGCCAGTTGCGGCAGCTATCGGTATTGGACTCGACATTAGTCAACCCATTGGAAATATTATTGTCGATGTTGGCGGTGGTACAACTGAAATTGCTGTTATTGCTCTGAATGGTGTAGTCACCAAGGAAACGATTCGTATTGCCGGAGATGAAATGGATGAAGCCATCGTGCAGTGGTTTCGTAATGAACACAAGCTGGATATCGGCATAGCCACTGGTGAAGCAATCAAGAAATCCGTTGGCTCGGCCATGCGCATGCAAACAGAATCTATATCTGTTAAAGGTAGGGACCTGGTGAGCGGTATACCAAAAACAATCGATGTTTCTTCAGATGAGATTCGTCAAGCACTGAAGGAAACAGTAAACAGTATTGTTGAAGCAGTTAAAAAAGCATTGGAACGCACACCGCCTGAATTAGCATCTGATATTTTGGATAGAGGCATTATCATGACTGGTGGCGGAAGTATGCTTAAAGGTATTGATCAGATTATCCGCGAGCGTACCAATATACCGGTTAATTGTGCTGAAGATCCTTTATTATCGGTTGTGAAAGGAACCGGGATGGTCCTGGATAACATCCGTAAATATGAACCGGTGTTGATCTGATATGTAATGAGGAAATTTTACCTCGCTCTCATCCGACAGCGTGATCACGTTGTCTTTTTTCTCGCAGTTCTCATATCATTTACATTAATCCTCACGAACGATTCCCGTGATATTGCAATTCTTAGGGGTAAAGCAAATGATGCTTTTGCTTTCATGTATCAACCGGTTTCCTGGCTACGCTCTATGGTCATCGTTGAAGAAGAAGCGGCAATGCTTCGTGAAAAAAATATTCAACTGAAATTGCAAGTTGAATCCATGCTGAATTTGGCGAATGAAAATGAACAATTAAAAAATCTGCTGAATTACAAAAGGGAAAGTCAGCTGAGGTTGCTGCCGGCGAAAGTTATTAATAAAGGTATTACATCAAATATGAGTACAATTACGATTGATGTTGGTTCTGAACATGGAGTCAAACGCAATGCACCTATATTGACTCCCAATGGTGTTATTGGAAAAACTGTTGCAGTGGGAAAATACAGTTCCACCGTGCAGGTAATCAGTGATGTAAATTTTCGTTTAAGTGTACAGATAAAACCATCTAATGCCAGAGGTATTTTACGTTGGGTGTATGGTGATTTATGTGAAATCAGGGAAGTCCAGAAAAATTCGGAAATCAATATTGGTGACCGAGTTCTAACTTCGGGTTTCAGTGATATATTCCCTAAAGACCTCCCAGTAGGGGAAGTAACCGGTATTCGTGAAGAAAGAGGTAGTTTTCAAAAAATTGTTACAATTCGCTTCGCGGAAAATCTTGGATCATTAATAAATATTTTTGTGATAACCACTATCAGAAATGCAGTGGAATAAATTCATAATCCTGCTCATTGGTGTATTTTTTATGCAGTTTTACCTGGCTGAATTCATGTCCATAAGGATGATTCGTCCGGACTTTATGACCATTTTTATACTCTATACTGCAATTAAACTCGGTCGTTTTTATGGAGTAATCGCAGGTTTTACTCTGGGGTTTTTAACTGATCTAGCTGGAGTGGGTTCATATTTTGGTCTTTCTTCACTAATGTATTCCATCAGCGGATATTTAACCGGTTTTTTGAAAGATCAATATAATCGCCTGATACCATTTTATTTCCATTTATCATGGGTAGGTATCATTTTCTTACAGTTCCTTATTTTTAGTTTTGTACGTTATCAATATTTATATGAGACAGATTTTATTTCTTTTATAGAAGCTTGGATATTGACTATGGGTTATACAATGGGTTTTATTTTAATCCTGCAACTAATAATACCTTTCAGGGTGTATTACCGTGCTGAAAGCAGCTAACCTGATTCCCCAAAAACGACTCTATGTTATCAGCGGGGTTGTCCTTTTGTTAATGATTTCATTGGTGTTAAGATTTTTTTATTTACAAATTTATTTCCATGAAACATACAAGAAGAAAGCAGAAGTCAACAGGATCCGTGCTATTCCCTTAAATGCACCGAGGGGCTTAATCCTGGATAGAAATGAAGAAATAATTGTAGATAATTATCCTACGTATGTTTTAAATGCAATTCCCGGTGAAATGCTTGCAAAGCGAAAAAATTTCCAAATCATTAGTCTATGTACAGGTATTGACACTGTTTTATTAGAAGCAAATTATAAAAAATATTTTCGAGGAAAATTTTTACCGGTGCGATTAGCTAAGGATTTATCATTTGATCAATTGAGCCGCATAGAAGAACATAAACAGGATTTGACAGGAATTAATTATGTACAATTCCCGGAGCGTTATTTTCCTGGAAAAATAAATGCTGCTCATTTACTCGGTTACGTGAAAGAAGTAGACCAGGCAATGTTGAAAGATTTAAATGTAAAAGATAAATATCTTTATGGCGATTTAATTGGCTGGCGTGGTTTGGAAAAAGTGTATGAAGATCATTTGCGTGGAGAAAAAGGGGTTTATTTTGTAGAAGTAGATGCACATGGCCGTGAAATGGGTCTGTCCACAGATTACCTAAAGGAAAATGCAATTCCGGGAAAAGACCTGCAAACAACGCTATTGATACCATTACAAAAAATGCTTGAACAGATTTTAGATGGTAAACGAGGAGTCGTATTAGTGTCTTTACCTGAAACTGGTGAAATGCTGTCCATGGTAAGTAAGCCTGATTATCCTCCGGATTTATTTACCGGCGCCACTACTGTGAAAGAATGGCAAGAAATAATCAGTAATCCGGAAAAACCATTATTAAACAGGATGACCCATGGCTTATATCCACCCGGTTCAACGTTAAAAATAATTACTGCAATGACATTAATGGAAAAGGGTAATATAAATTATTCTGAAACAATCGATTGCAGCGGTATTTATGAAATTGGCGATCGGCAATTCCGCTGCTGGAAAGAAACAGGACACGGCAAAATGAATCTGGAACAAGCCATTACGCAATCCTGTAATATATATTTTTATCATGTTGTCCAGCGCTTATCTCTTGATGAATGGTCAGAAGCGTGTAAAGCATTTGGTTTTGGAAATGTGACAAACATTGACTTGTTCTCTGAAGCAAAAGGTGTTGTCCCCAACTCATCATATATGAATAAGCAGTATGGCCGCTGGGGCTGGTCAAAAGGTCATTTATTAAATCTTTCACTCGGGCAGGGTGAGTTGGTGGTTACGCCACTTCAAATGATGCAATATGTAAATCTTCTTGCCATGCAAGGTGTCGCTCCAGAAGTACATATTGTAAAAGATTTAACTAAAAAGAATTATATTGTAAAGAACTATTCACAACGTACTTGGAACCGAATTGAAAAATATTTACAAAATGTAATTACATCAGCACATGGCACTGGGAAGCGAGCCAATACTAATATTCAAGGACTCAAAATTTCAGGAAAAACTGGTACAGCTCAAAATCCTCATGGAGAACCACATGCCTGGTTTATAGGCTATGGTGAAAAGGATAATGAATTAGTTTCCATAGTTGTATTAATTGAAAACGGAGGTCATGGAGGTGAAACTGCAGCTCCAATCGCTCGCCGTGTATTCGATTTTCTATTTTCTTCCAAAGATAATATGAAACTGGCATTTTCATTATGATTCAACTGTTTTTACAAAAATTCAGGGAATCAACTATGAGTATTCTCATCATTTCATTTTTACTTACAGGTATTGGGTTAATTGCCCTAAAAAGCATAAGCACAGGACATGAAGGACATTTTTTACAGCAATCTTTCTTCAAACAATTTATTTTTCTACTTCCTGCTATTTTTGCATTTTTGATAGTATTCTTTATTCCACGGCACACTATACATCGTTATATCTATGGATTATATGGTGTAATGATCGTATTGATAATTATACCCTTTTTGGGTTCGGAAATTGCTTCTACATTTCGCTGGATTGATGTTGGTTTACCAATTGGCTTTCAACCATCTGAACTTGCTAAATGGATAGTTGTAATTGCGTTAGCGCGGTATTTATCCGACCATAACCTGGAAATGAATTATTTTTCTGTTAGCATATTGCCTATCATAATAGTTTTGGTTCCGGCAGCTATTATATTGACTCAACCTGACTTAGGAACAGCTATCATTATTTTAGTACCCGTACTGCCTATGTTATACTGGGTGGGTGCCAGACCATTCCATCTTTTCCTCATGGTTGCACCATTGGTTAGCATCCTGACAGCATTCCACTGGATGTCATTTTCAATCTGGGCTGCTATTATGTTATTTATAATTTATAAAGCTAAACCAAATTTGGTTTTTAGTATTTCAACATTTTTTGGTAATGTGTTCCTGGGATTACTATCACCTGTTTTATGGGGTATACTGAAAGTATATCAGCAAAAACGCATATTAACCTTATTCAATCCTGAAATAGACCCTCTTGGTGCCGCCTATCAAATCATTCAAAGTAAAACAGCTATTGGTGCAGGAGGGTGGTTTGGCAAAGGTTGGGGGCAAGGGACACAAACTCATTTAAAATTTCTACCGGTGCAAGAATCAGATTTTATCATTTCTGTTATTGGCGAGGAATTTGGTTTTATCGCAATTTTAATTTTAATTACTTTATTTACACTTTTGATCTTGCGCACTTTACGATTGGCATATAATGTAGATGATCGATTTTCCAGTCTCGTTTTGCTGGGATTAAGTACCATATTTACAGCTCATGTATTTGTTAATTTTGCTATGACTGTGGGGATGATACCTGTAAAAGGTCTGCCGCTTCCATTCATATCGTATGGAGGTTCATTCTTGTTATCAAGTTATGTTATGGTTGCTTTCATAATGAACTTAAGTATTGATCCTAAGGATTATTAAAAAGTGCAATGGACATATACAGAATCGTCGGTAAATTTATATTCTATTTTTTTGTAAAAAAATAAATGATAAATCCATTTGTTAAAATTGCGGTCTTCTGCGCAGCTGCTTTTTTCGTAGTTCATCTTGCAGCACAATCTGATGCTCAGCAGATTAAGCGCTTAAATGATAAAGTTGCGCAGTTGAATACCCGGATTGATGAGCTGGAAACAAAGCTGAATATTTTACTTCCGGAACTTCAAACTACTCTTAAGGCTACTGCGTCTGCGAAAGTACAAACAGATTCAGTTTCAATTCTGATAATCAACCGGATTAATACAATACAAAATAAAATCAGGTTATTGGAAGATAAAGCTGCTTATTCTGACAGCACAAATTTTGAAGTTTTAGCACAACTTGTTATGATAGAAAATAAAATCATAACCTTGGCGAACAGTTTTACTGAATTATATAATGTTCGTAATGATCAAACTCCTGCATCTCCAAGCTCAAAAATCAGTCCTACAGAATATAAAAGACTTTATATAGAAAGTTTGAGCAATTTCCAAAATAGCATGTATGGTCAATCCATAACGGGATTTTCAAAGCTGGTGATCAGTGACCCGCAAAATGATCTTGCTGATAATAGTCAATATTGGCTGGCAGAATGTTATTATTCCCAAAAAAATTATAAACGATCCATAATAGAGTTTGAAAAAGTTTTCACCTTCCCCGGAACAGATAAAGATGATGATGCACAATTAAAACTGGCGCTTGCTTATCAAAGCATGGGCAACCTGGAAAAAGCCAGAGAAGAATTTCAACGCCTGGTAGATTACTTTCCCGGCAGCGAATTCTATGATCGTTCCAAAGAAGCACTGAAGCAATTAACCATCGAATAAAAAATAATCAATTATGAGTAAACTTTTTTACATGACAACGGAAATTATTCCGTTCGCAAATACATCATCTTTGGCACCTTTTTCGACAAGAGTTCCTTTATTACTTCAGGGAAAAGGCCACGATATTCGTACTATTATTCCAAAATATGGCTATGTGAGTGAACGTAAATATATTCTAAGAGAGGTGATTCGACTGCGTGAAATTCCTTTCGAATATGATGGCAGTGAAAAAGTACTTTCTGCTAAAAGTGCTTTTATTCCTAAAACACGTGTTCAAGTTTATTTCCTGGAAGATAATGAATGGTTTAAACCACAGACAAACCTTGTATATAAGTCAAAAAATGGAAGAATTTTAGCGGATAATGATGAGCGTTTTGCAATTTTCTGTAAAGCAACACTCGCAACACTTCCTCATTTGTTCTGGAAACCTGACCTATTCCTTTGCAATGGATGGCAATCGTCTTTTGTCCCTGCTCTTTATAAAGAGGAATATGCCAGCAATGATTTTTATGGTAACATAAAAACAGTTCTTTTGGTGCATAACATGGATGATGAATATACGAGTTTTGGGCAGGCTGCTTTTGAAAAAGCAGGACTGAAAATTCCTGCTTCAATGAAAAAAGGTAAAACCAATGCTTATGAAGCTGCAGCGGAAAATGCCGACATGATCATCGCCCTGGAATCGCCATCCAATAATCTTACAGAAAAATTGTTCAAACTTCCTGTCGTAAAAGCCAAAAAGAAAAAAGTAGTTACTGTTAAGGTTCCTGAAGGAGAAACACTGGATTATCAGCCCGTAGCTGATAAACTGGATAATGTCCTTGAGAAACTAACCGGCTGATCATACGTTTATAATTCATTAATGAAATCATCGTTTATATTCAGGTTCCTAGGGATCGGTTTAATCTCTGCGTTTTATATAGGGTGCATGGAGGATCCATTGCATGCTGATTTGAGCGATGGAGAACTTGACCTGGCAGTAAAAGAGCTCTATGGAATTGATGGCGTTACTTACCAAATACCCCCCTCAATTGGCAACAAAACTAGACTCCATTTAGGTACTGATGAGGGTTTTAATTATAAAGCACTTTTATTTAAATCATCGTTCATCTCAAATGAATCATTCTATTGGACATTATCTTCCTTTTTGGATTCGACAGTGCATATTGATAGTGCATTTTTCACAATAAATGTTCATAGAGATACACTTGAAACACCCACTACTTTTGAGCTTTATTATTTTCCTGATAACGCACTTGATTCGATCTTCAGTGAAGCAGAATCCAATTATTTGAATTTCACAGATACTGAAATTGCTGCAGCATCTTTTGTTTCAAATGGCACTGAGGAAAGTTATGCTGTAGATACAATTACTACTCAATACAGGGTTAGATTTCCTGCAGAAGAACTTTTTGATTCTACTTTTGCTGATACATCCTTGAATTATTCGCTATTATTGACCCTGCCGGATGGAGATGATGAATTACACACTTTTTACAGCNGNGAATATGATTATACTAATGTTCTAACACCTAAACTGGAAATATACTTCAGGCTATTTACTTATCCAGATTCTGCGGATACTTCCCAAGATGTAAATATTGATACTCTTTCCAGGTCCTTTTATGTATCTCAAGATTTAAGCCTATTAGTTCCCCCGGAGCTGACAGAACAAGATACTGCGTTTGTTTCCATTGGACGAGGAAAGGGATTGCGTAGTGTGATAAGCATGGATTTTTTGGATACACTGCAGTTACCCAACCAAACAAGTTTTGACAAAGCAGAATTAACATTTCATATTGTTCCGGATACTAATATTGCTTCATTCAGTATTTGGGCAGCACCTTTGACTGACACTGTTTCATTATCCAGTTTTAAGACATTTGAAGAAGATGACTTCAGTGTAGAAGGTTCAATGTATTCCAGCGGATCAGTCCTAAATAATAAAGTTGTTTTCAATATTAGGAATTTTCTGCAGAATCAGAATTTTGAAAATGTGGATAATCTTGGACTAAAACTATATGCAAACATCAATAATAATTTGCAAACAGATGTCCATTTTTATTCTGCAGATCATGATTCATTATATCCCAAATTATTTATCCAATATGTGGCTCCGTAGATTTATTATTTTTTCAATAATCTCTTTTGCGTATGGGCAGTCGATTCATAATGCCTACGGCCTGGGGTTAATATCTTTTAATCATAATGCGGCAGATGCTGCAATGTCCAGCCGTGGTATTATTCCAACTCTAAATCAACATATTTCCTTATCAAATCCTGTAACTTGGAACAACTTGAAATTTGCTTATTTAACGGGCAATTACACGGGGAATGAGTTTACAAGTGATGACGGAGAGAATGGATTAACCGGTATTAGCAGCGCGCAATTTGCTGTTCCAATTGGTGAAAAATATGCTTGGGGATTTGGCGTAAAACCGCTTTTCAATCAACAGTATCTCATTGAAGATGATCAAGCAGAATTTTATGTACAAGATGATACATTGATTACAAAACGTTCTGTGGATGGTTCCGGCGGTATATCAATATTTTATACTGCTTTACGATTTCCCGTATCAGCCATGGAAAATATTGCCATTGAACTGGATATACTATTTGGTTCACTGCGCAAGGATAGCAAATTAAGCATTGATCAAAGTGTTTATCATTTTTTTCAGAGACATTTATATTCAGGATCACTTTATAAAATTCACTTTTCTTCTNCTAGGTTGAATAGCGGTAAATACCCTTTGAACATTTATGCTACGTTTGGCGGAGTTTTAAATTCATTAAAGTTAAAACACCATTCATTTCAACCTTTTGAAGATGTCAATCTTAATGGTTATTATGATGGTGAAGACAATCCTTCACCGGCAATTATACCCAGTATAGAAATTGATATTTATGATAATATTTTTAAACCAACTGAATTGGGAATAGGATTTGATTGGACATTAAACTCCGGCTTACATATGATGCTGGAAATGCATAACTGGCAGGACACGGGTAAAAAGAATCAAACATTATATCCATTATTGTCACATTATGTAAATCAATCTCAACAGGTATCGTTAAGTTTTGCAAAATTTTCTCCTGAAATAGCTTTTAAATTATCCCAAAAAATGCAGTACAGAGGCGGTATTTACTTGCGGACAGATAAGATGGAAGAAAAGGGTTTCCAAGTGAATGAAATGGGCATTTCTTTAGGGTTTGGTATTAAATTCGGAGTTGCAAATAATCAAATTGATTTTGCGTATAGACATGGCATCCGTAGTGGTGATTTTATCCAAAATGAAAATATTCAACTTTTCACAGTCGGCCTGCAATTGGGCGACTTGTGGTTCGTAAAAAGAAGACCAAAATGAGGTATCAGTTAATGCAATCAATTCATTTTTCTAAAATAATAACTTTAGGTTTAACGGCATTGTTTATATCCATGTGTGTTCCGTCTGTGGATGTACAAAGTGATGAAGATGCAACTTATGAAGCCTACCTTGATTCATTGCGTGAAGTCCGTTGTCCCAGGCTGTTAAGCAGTGCAGCGGAATATTATAAAAACAGGGATTGGCATTCGACAATCAATGTTTACAGGGAAATTGTAGACTTAGGCTGTGATCGTGATGATCCTGAAGAAGTGTACCAGTATTTTGCTATCGCTTATGAATATTTAGGTTTATATGACAGTTCAGAATTTGTATTGGTTAAGGGATTACAGTTATTACCAAATAATGTACAATTGCGTAAACGGTTAGTATATGCTTATTCAAAACAGGGTAAAATAGATCTGCAAATATCAGAATTAAACCGATTGAGTGATTTGATGCCCGATAACATGGATGTAAAAATGGATCTAGCAGAACTCTATGGCAAACAGGGCTTATATACTGACCAAATAGATTTTTTACAACAGGTTTTAGATAAAGATCCAACGAATGAAAAAGCACAAAGTGAAATTGCCCTTGTTTATGAAAAAACTGGCAAAGATCCTTTAGACGTTTATCGAAAACGTTTTGAAAACAATACTGAAAATGTTTCTTATGGTNTTGATCTAGCTGACCGACTGCTAGCCAATGATGAGGCCTTGGAAGCTGTAGATGTACTTAAGAAAGTGATTCGCGTGGATAGAACCAGTAAACTCGCTTACCGTAAATTAGGTCAGGCATATTTCAGTGCAGATCAAATAGGTGAAGCTTCGAAAGCCTATGAAGAACTTTTCCTGCTNAATCCCAGGGATATTCAAATTGCCCTAAAAATCTGTGATGTAAATATTGCAAACCAGAAATATGCAAAGGCATTACGCTGGGCAGATAAAGCAATTTCAATTGATAAGAATAAAGGTGAATCGTTCGGTAGAAAAGGAAATGTTTATTATAAGTCCTTCCAGGATTGCAGAAGTGCTGCTATCTCTTTGGATGACCGTGTTGTAGCAACTTTAGCCCATAAAAATTTCAGCAAAGCAGATGAATTAGGATATAGAAGCTTCAATAATTCCAAAACATGGTTGAAAGAAAATGAAGTCTTATTTGGTAAAGCCCAATGGTTCATGTTAGATGATGATATAAAGAATCAAGGCTACGTTTCTCCTAAAAGCAGCTGTTATGAATGGATAGATGAGAAACTAAAAAAAGATTCTAAGTGGTAAATAATTTGGAGGGATATCATTGTGTTTTTACTTAAAGACGCTGATCCCGAATTACATCAAATATTAATGCGTGAAGTGGGCCGTGAATCTTCGACCCTAGAATTAATCGCATCGGAAAACTTTGTCAGTTATCCAGTGCTGGAAATGGCCGGTGGTGTCATGACCAATAAGTATGCAGAAGGCTATCCCGGCAAACGCTATTATGGCGGATGTGAGCACGTTGACGAGGCTGAAGATTTAGCTCGTGATCGAGCCAAACAGCTTTTTAATGCTGAATATGTGAATGTTCAACCCCATTCCGGGTCCCAGGCTAATATGGCAGCAATGCTCACTTTTGTAAAAACTAGTGATACGATCATGGGTTTGGATTTAGCCCATGGTGGACATTTAACCCATGGCAGTCCAGTTAATTTTTCCGGGAAACTCTTTAATGTTATTTCTTACCAGGTTGATAGAAAAACCGGTCGTGTAAATTTTGACAAAGTTAGAAAACTGGCGAAAAAACATAAGCCTAAACTAATTATTTGCGGCGGCAGTGCTTATCCTCGTTATATTGAATTTGAAGATTTCAAGGAGGTAGCTGATGAGATAGATGCATTTTTAATGGCAGATATTGCTCATCCAGCCGGTTTAGTAGCAACAGGATTACACCCATCACCTATGCCATTTTGTGATGTTGTTACAACAACCACCCATAAAACATTAAGAGGACCACGTGGTGGTATGATCATGATGGGTAAAGATAGTGAAAATCCCTTTGGTGTTGTTGCTCCAAAATCCGGCCGTGTAAAAAACATGTCCGAACTGATTGATTCCATGGTCATGCCCGGTATTCAAGGCGGGCCGTTAATGCATATCATCGCTGCCAAAGCAGTTGCCTTTGGTGAAGCTCTACAACCTTCTTTTAAAGNATATACAAGCCAAATAGTGAAAAATGCACAAGCTATGGCTAACGACTTTTTAAGCAAAGATTATCATTTAGTTTCTGGTGGAACGGATACGCATGTTATTTTAATTGACTTAACCAATAAAGGAATCACAGGTAAAGCAGCAGAAAAAGCCTTGGAAAAAGCCGGGATTACAGTAAATAAAAATATGGTCCCATTCGACGAACGCAGTCCATATATCACCAGTGGAATCCGCATCGGTACTCCAGCTATCACTACTCGAGATATGAAGAAAGATCAAATGTCCCTGATCTGTGATCTCATTGATTCTGTTTTACAAAACCCTGAAAATGATGATGTAATTAATTCAGTTAGATCTTCAGTTCAAGACCTGTGTGATGCATTTCCATTATATAGCGATCTTTTGCACTGATCGTTCTCTTTTTTTCCAACAATCTCTCTAAATTCCCACCCATGTTTTTAAATCGCTATTTACACATAGTTTATTTTTGCTTATTAAGCATTTGGGCCTCATCTTGCTCAACGGCCTATTATTTGGAAAACTATCCTGTTTTGGCAGAAGATGTATTTTATCGAAAGGTCCTTTCAGCAGAAAAAAAACTGGATAATGATATTGATTCAGCATTTCTGAATGCTTTAAAATTGAGGACACAATACACTTTTGCATTTGTTGTTGAAAAAGCGGATCGTTTGATTGAAGTTGATTATGATGCTGGAAAAGCTCTCTATGTTGAAGGATTGTTGAGTTTTGAGCAAGCAATTGAATATGGAAAATCCGCACTAAAACATCGGCATCCGGAATTGCAGTCTTTGAAAGATTTGATTATAGCAGATGTGACATTTAATAAAGCTGATATCCCATATTTATATTGGTTGGCAGCTGCCTATGGTGGCGCAATTGGATGCAGCAGGGGAAAATCACATTGGGTCATCCAATTGCCAAAAGTCGGGTATTTGCTCGAAACTGCACTGGCGATTGATCCCAGTTGGAATTATGGTGCACTGCATTCGGTTATGATCTCTTATTCCATGGTTAGGGCCGACCTGCAAGGAAATAATGTGGAAGAAGCCAAACGACATTTCAACGCAGCAATGAGATATTCCAGGAGAAATGACGCTGGAGCTATGGTTTCATATGCAGAAAATGTATGTGTATATGANCAGGAAAAAGAAAGATTTGTACAAATTTTGAATACGGTCATCAATATGAATGTTAACATAAACAAAGAACTATCTCTTGGGAATATTATTGCTCGTGATCGTGCACGTTGGTTACTTTCCCGTGAAGAAGAACTGTTCTATTAAATGAAACGCTTATTCCAAATTGTTCTGTTTACCGCATTGGTTGGTGATATCAGTGCTAAAAAAACGATCATAAAAATGGCCACCCTTGCACCAGAAGGTACAGATTGGCATGGCATGCTGGTAGAAATGGGCCAACGCTGGCGAGATGTGACCGATGGACAGGTGATTTTGCGTATCTATCCTGGAGGTGTTGTCGGTGATGAAAGAGATATGATTCGCAAGATCAGGATTGGCCAAATTCATGCCGCAGCAGTATCAACTGAAGGCTTATCCGAGATTGATACGAAAGCCTATAGCTTTGCATTACCATTGGTATTTGATGACTATGACGACGTGGATTGGTTCAGGGACCGCATATCTGAAGACCTGGAAGCAGGCATGAGGGAAAACGGCTTTGAAGTATTGATGTGGGTTGATGTTGGTTGGGTAAAATGGTTTACTTCAAAGCCCATCATATATCTTGACGATCTCAGATCAATGCGAATATTTACATGGGCAGGAGATTATCATGCGCAAGAAATGTGGGAAAAAGCAGGTTTCCAGGCTGTGCCCCTGGCATCGATTGATATACTAAGCGGTTTACAGACTGGATTGATCAATGCAGTTGCCACGACTCCGCTCTATGCTCTTTCTCAACAATGGTTTAGCAGTGTAAACTATATGCTTGATATTAATTGGGGTGTACTCACAGCAGGTGTGATCATCGATAAAAGAATATGGGATAAGATCACACATGAACATCAGGTTAAAATGAAAGAGATAACCCATGAAATTGGGATAAAACACCAACGTACCACCAGACACCAGGATGAAGAAGCTATCAGTGTTATGGAAGAATACGGATTAAACGTTCATCAGCCTACTTCAGAAGAATTAGCACATTGGAAGAATTATGTAAAATCGATGCATTCGGAATTAAGAGGAAATTATTTATCAGAAGAAATATTTGACAAAGTAATGAAGCTCATGGCGGAAAAAGATTCCTTGGATGCACAACAATTTTCTGAATAATGACTGAACAAAAGATCCAACTTGCGGACCGTCTGAAGTGGGGGGAGGATGTACTAGCGCTTACAGTATTTTTTCTCCTGGCATTTATACCCGCTTTTGAAACTATAGCTCGCTTATTTGGAAATTCTGGTGTTCCTGCTTCACCAGTATTNGTCCAGCATATGACCCTTTGGATTGGATTTGTAGGTGCTGTCTTGGCAGCACGTCAGAATAAACTGTTAGCACTTACAACAGATCCTCTATTCAAACCTGATGAAGAATTTCATATCGGACGATGGCTGGCAAAAAATGTGTCATTCCTCGTAATTATATCATTGATGTGGGGGAGTTGGAATCTTGTATTAATAGAATATCAATATCCCTTTAACATTGCTCCCAATATTCCCCGTTGGTTCCTCCAGGGAATAATGCCTATTGGGTTTGGACTGATGGCAGTCCAGGTATTTTTTAACAGCTTTAAGGATCACATTTTGCGCAGTGTGATGCTAATGCTAGCATTTATGTGGATATTTATTGCTTTTTCAGAAACATTCAATGAAAATACGTTTTTATTAACTGCCGGCTGTATAGCTCTCCTTGTTTCACTCTATTACGGTGCACCCATTTTCGTGGGTTTAGGCGGATTGGCAGGATTACTTTTTTGGAGTGAGTATACGCCAATTTCGGCCATTCCCGCTGAAGCGTATCGTATTGTCGTCTCGCCATCATTACCAACCATCCCGTTATTCACTTTAGCCGGTTATATTTTAGCTGAAAGCGGTGCCTCGAAACGGATGGTTAAGGTTTTTAGAGTATTATTCGGCTGGATCCCTGGAGGAACTCCAATAGTCATTGTTTTCCTTTGTGGATTTTTCACAGCATTAACGGGTGGTTCAGGAGTAACCATATTGGCACTGGGTGGACTGTTATATCCATTATTACGTAAAGAGGGTTATAATGATCTTTTTTCTTTAGGTTTAATAACAGTTGCCGGTTCACTTGGATTATTATTCCCCCCCAGTTTACCGGTGATTATTTTTGGTGTTACAGCCGGGGTTTCAATTAAGGATATCTTTTTAGCCGGCCTGATCCCAGGTTTGATTCTTGTTCTGGCCGTGGCAGGGTGGTCAATATTCCAGGAAAAAGGAAATAATTCTAAAACGGAGCCTATAAATCTACGCTCAATCGCAACCGCACTCTGGTCAGCAAAATGGGAGATGTTTATTCCTATTTTAGTTTTATTGGGGATTTTTGGAGGCTTTACAACGCTTGTGGAAACAGCTGCTTTAATGGTTTTTTATACATTTATTGTCGAAGTCTTTGTGTATAAAGACCTTAAAATGAGTGAATTTCCCCGTATTCTCTTGGATTGCGCAACATTGATTGGGGGAGTGCTAATTATACTTGGAGTAGCTATGGGGTTGACGAGTTATATGGTGGACGCCCAAATCCCAAGTGTATTGCTGAACTGGGTGCAAACAACTATTTCCTCAAAATTAATATTCTTGTTTATGTTGAATATCATGCTTTTGGTAGTCGGCTGCCTTATGGATATTTTTTCNGCTATTATTGTCATTGTACCGCTCATTATGCCATTAGGGCTGCATTTCGGTATTGATCCTGTTCATTTAGCTGTTATTTTTATTGCGAATTTAGAGCTAGGCTTTTTAACCCCTCCTGTAGGTATAAANTTATTTTTGTCGGCCTATCGTTTNNATCGTGATATGCCCACGATCTATAAAGCGACATTGCCTTTCTTTATAGTTAGATTCATTGTGGTTCTTTTGATAACTTATGTACCCATTATTTCTTTAGGTTTATTGAAATGATGTGGGAACAATCACAGAAAATAATCATTTCTTGACTATAGATTTAAGTGAAGGATATATTCGCCGTCAATAAAAAGGAGCTTTATCGAAGCTAAATCGTTATTATAAATGCTTAAATAACGAGGCGGGCTTGCCCGTCGACAATAGGAGATCATACCAATGAAACGATTTTTCATGGTCGCAGCCATGACCTTTTTATCATTTTCGCGCCCTATTTATGGCCAAAGTGAGGCTGGTGCGATATTTTTACTCATTTCCCCTGGCGCACGTGCTGGTGGGATGGGTGAGGCACAAGTGGCTGTTGCTAATGATGCTTACGCCAGTTTTTGGAACCCAGCTGGATTAGCCTTTCTTAAAGGATCGGAAATGGCTCTAATGCACGTTAATTGGCTCCCAAATTTAGCCGATGACATGTATTATGAATTTTTTGCTTACCGTAAACATTTTCCTTATTTAGGCACGCTGGGCGGCCACCTCATTTATCTGAATCTCGGGGAACAAATTCGTATGGGTGAATCACCCGATGATTATTTAGGGACATTTACCAGTTATATGACTGCTTTAACATTATCCTATAGTTCACTGCTGACACCAAAATCATCTTTAGGGATTAATGCGAAAGTGTCTTATCAGCATCTGACTAATTTTGGTGCAGGAGGCGAAAAGGGTAAAGGAACATCAACGGACTTCGGTTTTGATATTGGATATTTAAGAAAAGAATTCCTGACACCAAACCTCACCCTTGGCTTAACTATAACCAATATTGGGCCTAAAGTATCTTTTATTGATCCTNCACAAGCCGATCCACAGCCAACCAATTTCACACTTGGATTCAATTACGCTATTATCAATTCTGAATACAATAAACTGCATATTGTCTATGATGTGGATAAACTACTGGTGGCTGCTTATCCTGATATGGACTGGGATGGCGATGGGTATATTGGCGGTTACGACGAAAATGGCCATGCTTCTGATAAAAATGCAGAATACAATAGTGAAGGGCAACATGAAACTGCTCATTCAGATCCAATCTACATCGGTATTTTCACTTCATGGGTAGACGATTGGCTGTTAGGCGGTGATATGGATATGACTAAAACGTCAAGTGACGAATACGACCATATCATTGGAGGTTATGATTGGGAAGACCATAATGGTAATGGTGAAATAGACGCCGATGAGGGTGAAATGATTGCTACGGATGGTGAACCGGGAGATGGGGACTGGGGTGACTATAACGAATATGGCCAGAAAGAAGTGGGCAGTGCAAAAGAACGCACAATCATGAATGAATTGGATAAACTCGTCCATAATATCGGTATGGAATACTGGTATGGAAAATATTTTGCTCTGCGGGCGGGATATTATTACGACAAAACCGGAAGAATTATGAATCCCACTTTCGGTGTCGGTTTACGCTTTGCCAACTACGGTTTTGATTTTGGCTACACATCAGGTGAGCCGGACCATCCCTTGGCAAATACCATGCGCTTTTCCCTGAATATGGAATTTTAAATTCCATCATTCTTCCTTAACGACTTTTCCAAAATGAAACGCATATATATTATTCTCATCGTATTGATGATATGTTCCAGTCTATCTGCTGAAATAACTGGAGATAAAGTAGTTAAGATTATACGTGTTTCCTTTCAAACAGATGAGTTGGTAGGAACCACTGGAAATGGTGATTTTTTATTTACTTCTGAATTGGATTTATGCAGTGAGTATATAATTGATCCCTTGCCCCATGATAAATCCTATTTTGAATCCCAATTGAAAGCATTGGATAATTATTTCCGATCCGTTTCCTACTACAAGTTTGGAATTGATTTAGAAAATTCGATAATTTTTCCGGCCAGTGATAAAGCCAGTTACCAACTGGCNAATACNATGGAATATTATCATCCCTACGGTCAAGATAACCTCCATGAAGAGCGGATCACTGAATTGTTCACAGAAACCCTGGAATTGGCCTTTACAGTGGATGGATTAGAATTTTCTAGCGATGATCTTGTTGTAATTGTCCACGCGGGGATTGGTCAGGATTTTTCACTTCCATTTTTAGACCCCACACCAGAAGATATTCCGTCCACTTATGTTGATGATGAATTGCTGTCAGAATATAACGGTGGACCTGTTGTCATTGGTAATTCAACAATCGGACACGGGATCATCATCCCAGAAACGCAAAACCACCTCTTGTATGACATAGCAGAATCCATGTTCTCCTCATCGTCAACACCTTGTGAATATCAATTTGGTTTGACAGGAACTTTTGCCTTGATGATGGGCTTTGCCGTGGGTTTGCCGCCGTTATGGGATACTGAATCAGGACAAAGCGGGATTGGTGTTTTTGGGCTCATGGATCAAGGGTCGAATAATGGCAGGGGACTGGTACCTGCACCACCGGATGCNTGGACACGAAAATATGCCGGTTGGGAAGAACCAATTACATTTCACGCACCGCCGGGAGTTTCTTTTCCGTCCAGGAGCGAAAATAATATCNTTCAGTTAGACATAAATGACCACGAATATTTTTTAATCGAAAATCGAACCAATTGGTTTAGGGATAATGTTTCCGTTGATTCAGCTCGTTTTCTCATGTATGAACAAAGTGGCAATGACCGCTATCCGCCTTTTGTGGAAGTATTGTTCGATTCTGTTAACATAGAGAAAGATACGAATGGCGTCGTTACATCCATAGCGGACTACGACATCGGTCTCCCAGCTTCAGGATTGCTGATCTGGCATATTGATGAAAACAGGATCAATTCAGGTTTAACTGGCTATGGGATCAATGGAGACCGCGAAAAACNGGGTGTAGACCTGGAAGAAGCTGATGGAGCGCAGGATATCGGCTATCCCAACATATTTCTCTTTGCGGACCCGACAGGCGGTTATTTTGGCGATATGTGGTTTCAGGGCAACCCTGAATATGAAAGTCTTTATCCCGATTTTGAAGGTCAACCAATCGAATTCACCCCATTTACATATCCCAATACGAAAAATAATGACGGTGCATCCACATATTTAAGTATTAGCAACATTGGCCTTCCCGGTGACACCATGTCATTTTCAATTACTAATGCAATGTTGGCGGATGGTCTCCCCGACACATCATTGCATATTAGACTCATCCATGATTTCAATACTGATGGTGTCATGGATATTGTTGGTGGGAAAGATAGTTTATGGATTGCTGAAGAAGAGGATATTTCAAACAAGATCCATTTTTATTCCACAACTAATGAGATTTATGATTTGTCTGTTGGACATTTTAATGGAACAGATCGTTTGATCGTTTTTGAAAAATCTGGTTCCGCTACTATTATGAATTATTTTGAATGGAATTCAGATCAGAATGATATGAATTGGGTATTTTATGATAATCTGGATTTTACAAATGCAGTATTTGTAAACGATCCTTTAGGGAATCATCAATACAAACAGTCTTCAGATGATTTCTTTTCAAAGGCTTTTACAAATAATAATGATAGTTCAGTTGATAGTGTTTCAGAATTTTCATATGTATCCATGGCAGATCTGAATTTGGATGGAATTGCTGAATATTTACTTATTGAAGATTATTCCACAAATATCCCTTCATTTTCTGGCAAATTGATGGTCAATCATTTGAATGATATTATTACATCCGGTTTCCCATTCGATTCAGTCATGAACATTTCCACTCCATTGATTAAAGATCTTTTTGGTGATGATCATCCGGAGATCGTAGTTCAAAACATAAATGGAGAGCTATTAATTATCAATTGGGAAGGTGAACTTGAATATCGTTTAACGAATTACGGAGAATTAGTCTGTTTAAGTGAATATGAAGGACGCAATGCNATCGTAACAGAATCAGCCATTTGGATGTTTGATGAGGTCAGTGAGAATTATGGCAATGAATGGATGTCTACACATCATGATTTTGGGAATACTCGCACCCTCCATTTAAACATCTCTAAACGAACTCCAGAATCAGAATTAATTGATAAAAACAAGACCTATACTTATCCCAATCCAGTGTATGATGGATATGTTAAGATCAGGATCGCTGTGGAATCAGCAGAAAGCGTGGAGGTCATGATNTATGACTTTGCGGGATATTTTGTTAAAAAGCTGACATTGGACGATGTGAACCAAGGAAGTATTCACGAACTATCTTGGAATATTGATGATGTTGAATCTGGCGTGTATTTTGCAAATGTGACTGCGAAAAACAGTTCAAAGAGTGAAACAGAGATTCTGAAGATCGGGGTGATCAAATAAACGATGTTTCGTTTCATTCTGTTTTTCATTACAGCATCAAGCCTTCTTTACAGTGAATTCAAATACAACCATCCGGAAGTGGATTGGCAAACATTTGAAACAGACCATTTCCAGATCCATTTTTATGAAGGAACTGAAAATACCGCAAGGGAAGGGGCGTTTGTAGCTGAACAAGTCTTTCCTCATGTAACCGGTTTGTACGACTATGAACCACCAACCAAGACCGATATCATTTTCACAGATCTGGATGATTTTTCCAATGGTGCTGCTTATTACTACGATAATAAGATTATTATTTGGGCGTCACCACTTGATTTTGAATTACGTGGGAGCCACCGCTGGCTGCAGAATGTGATCACCCATGAATTTGCCCACATTGTTTCTTTGCAAAAAGCAATGAAGGCTGGNCTCAAATTTCCGGGAGCCTATTTTCAATGGATGGATTATGAAGATGAGAAACGGCAGGATGTGCTATATGGATTCCCACAAAAATTGNTTAGCTATTCATTACCTGGGACTGCTGTGCCACCATGGCTAGCTGAAGGATCAGCGCAATATATGTTCGCAGGAGCGAACTGGGATCATTGGGATACTCATCGTGATATGATTCTACGGGATAGAGTCTTAAATGATAACGTATTATCATTTACGGAAATGAATACATTTGGAAAAAGTGGGATCGGCAATGAATCCATCTACAATTCCGGATTTGCATTATGCAGATATATTGCAGAAAAGTATGGTCCAGAATCCATCAAAAATATAATGGTGGAACTTTCCAATCCGTTTCAATATTCCATCAGTAATGCCATTAAACAAGCGACTGGTACTAATGGTAAACAGCTTTATGAAGATTTTAAGAAATCGTTGGAAAACGATTATTTTTCCAAAACACAATCTATCAGAGAAAATGAAGTAAAAGGGNAAGTGATCGTCAAAGAGGGAACAGCCAATTTTCATCCCAAATGGTCCCCCAATGGTAAACAGATCGCTTTTATATCAAATCAAGAAAATGATTATTTAGGCCAAACAGACCTTTTCTTGTATGATGTTGAAAGTGGAAAAGAGAAAAAACTAGATGGGGGAGCGCTCTTTGCGCCTGCATGGCATCCCTCCNGNAATGTGATCTATTATACCAAAAAACCCACGATNCCTAATAAANACGGNTCCTNGATTTTTTGATATTTANGAGTATNACNTGGAGAAGAAAAAAGAAAAGCGTCTNACNAAATTTCAGCGTGCCTATAATCCAGTTTTTGTCGAAAGTGACAGTTCCATAGCTTTTTTATCATCATCTGATGGAAGTCAAAATATTTTTCAATTCGATCTAAAAACAAAAAAAGTAATTCAATTAACCCATTTTGATGATCATTCAATCTTACGTGGTTTACATATTGATAATGAGAATAACCGATTGATCTTTAATCGAACACAGCACCACTATCGTGATGTGTACCATTATTCATTCAGTGATTCATCTGTTAGTTCTGTCTTGAACAGTCAATTTTGGGACGAAAGAGATGCGTCATTTAGCAACAAAACACTTATTCATTCTGATGATCGATCGGGGGTTTATAATCTTCGAATAAATGATGATCATTATGTAACAAACGTTCTTGGNGGTGCGTTTATGGCAGATATNAATGAACAGGGCGATATAGTCTATTCTCTTTATGAGAATGGTAAGTACATGATAGCATTATTGATAAACCCTCAACCGATGGATGATGCGAATGTGGGTTATAAATCCGATCATTATTTGATCAATGCTGAACATGATGATCCCATTATAGAACAGATNAACACTGATGCCCACACATATTCGGATGATTTTACAACCATGTTCATCCTGCCCAGGGTCATGATGGACTATGAAACGATCAAACCCGGATTTTATTTTTTTTCCAATGAGGTTCTTGAAAGACTGAATGTATTCGGCGGAGCCACCNTTAATTCGGTCATGGATNTGGACTTGTTTTTCATTTTTGAATTCAAGCGATTTTATCCCACATTATTTGCCGAGGTTTTTTATCTCACGCGGAATATTCAACAGACGAATTTTTATTCATCCTATCAACTCGATGACAACCTGAAATTCCGATTGACCCAATTCAGTGTAGGGATGCGATTACCTTTATTTGGTGTGACACAGATCGAACTTTTCTCCACTTGGCAAGTGTACCGGGCTTTTATCGAGGAAACTATCCCCACAGAAAATCTCCAGGCGGGAATAGCNTATGATTATTACAAGGGATGGTTAAATGGGATCAAATGGNATTTAGATAATGTCAAACGATTGACTGACGCGGATATCAATCCATCAAAAGGGTTTAAGGTAAATTTTTCAGCTATTCATGAACAGAATGATTTCATCACGGGATTGAATTTATCTGACGCAGGAACGCTGCTGGCGGAATTCGGAGATAATGACACGTGGAGAGTAGATCTAAAAGGCTCATATCATCTTGCAATTCCGTTTACAAATAGATGGACGATCTCACTGCAATCACAATTAGGATGGCTGTCAAATGATAATGTTGATCCATTTTTCAATTATTTTGGCGGCGGGATGATCGGTATAAAGGGGTATCCTTTTTACAGTATTGAGGGAACTAGGCAAATGATCAATGATATAACATTTCGAATTCCTTTATTTACTCAAAAACACATTCAATTGGGCTGGTTNATTTTGCAAAACAGTGTGCTGGGATTTGTTTATCAAACAGGTAATGCCTGGAAAGGTAATTTTGATCAAAAAGATTTATTACACTCTGGTGGAATTCAATGGCGGTTTAATGGCTTTTCCTTTTATAATTTCCCGACCGCAATAGAGCTTGAAATGCATCGGGGACTGGATGAATTTGAAAAAATTGTCAATGATGAAACATTCACATACGGTCACGAAGACCGTTATTACTTCAAACTCTTATTCGGATTTTAATATGAAAAAATTTTTACTATTCACTTTTTTAATAACTCACTTGGCAGCGGGCGATCTTTTTCTCTACGACGATCGCTTTCGTCCCGCGTTTGTATTGTATCAAACTGCAGGTTCAAGTTTTACTGAAACGGATACAACTGAAATCGCTAAAGCGGATTCAGTACAATTTGTAAATTATCCCGCCAAACCAATGTTGTTTTCATTGTTGGTTCCTGGATTAGGTCAATATAAAAATGGAGACCCTATCTGGAAATCAGCCATCTTTGCGGGGATTGAGGCCGCATCTATTCTCGGCTGGGCACAATGGAATAAGCAGGCAGAAGATATTCGCAAGCAATATGAATTGTTTGGTGATAATCACTGGTCATTGAAAGGCTGGGTGGAGAATACCCACCTGAACCCGGTCATAAACCCGACAGAGTATCCGGATTTTAAAATTGACGGCACCCATAAACTTGATTTACACTTGTCCGGCTCTTTGGCTGAATTATTCGGTGAATTTATTTCTTCAGATTCATTAACAGTACATCCTGAATGGATTTATACAGATGAAGTAACTATTTTACAGGACCAGCATTTTTATGAGAATATCGGTAAGTATGATCAATTTGTTGGCGGCTGGGATGATATTTTGGATTGGTATCGTGAAGAAAAAACGGTGGAAGATACCATTGAAATTATTTTGATGACGCCTAACAAAAATGATTACAATGAAGATCGTGATAAAAGTAATCAATATTTGAAAATGGCCAATTATGCTGTTACGGCAATAATGTTTAACCATGTGATCAGCGGTATTGAAGCAGTAATCACAAACCAGCGCCAAGCCAGAAAAAAGGCTGAACAATCTAAAACAGATGTAGGATTATACTTCGACCCACATTCAAAATACGGAATTGGCGGTATTGCCNTTTCTTATAAATGGTAAATAAATGAAAAATCGTTATTCAATTGTACTATTAACATCATTAATTATTACTTCATGTTCATCTACTAAACCGGTGGATGAAGACCTGCAGGTGCAATACGACCGCGCCATGAATTTCCTCGAAAAGAAGCGCTATTTGCGCGCCCAGGAAGATTTCAATAATGTGGCTATTCGGGGCTTGCATACCGATTTGGGCGATGATGCCCAATTCTATTTGGGGGAATCCTATTTTTTAAATAAAGAATATGTTTTAGCTATTGCTGAATATGACCGCTTGATCCGGCGCATGGGCTTTAGTGAATACGTGCAAAAAGCGCGTTGGAGAATTTGTCATTGTTATGTTGAACAATCTCCCAAATATTACCATGAGCAATCTTCAACTGAAAGAGCATTGAGCAAAATACAGGAATTCCTTGACGATTATCCCAATTCTGAATACCACGAAGAAGCACTGGCAACCATTACGGAAATGCGCAATAAGCTAGCAACAAAATTGTACGAATCTGCCCGATTGTATGTTAAAATGGAAGAGTACGAATCAGCGATCATTACGTATGAGGACCTGTTGGCAACTTATTACGATACTGAATGGGTGGATGAAGCCCATTTTCAAATTGTGAAATGCCATGCATTAGCAGGTGATATGGACAAGGCATCAGCTTATTTGGCTACCAATAGAAAACTGATTATCAATGATGATCTGATAGCTNAAGCTGAAAAACTTATCAATGAAACTGAAACGAATTAATACCAGGCCATGAAAAAAGTTTGCCTTTTCGGCGGTACTTTTGACCCTCCACACATAGGCCATTTGCTGGTAGCCCAGACAGTCATCGAAGCAGAAAAATTTGAAAAAATCATTTTTGTCNTGGCGAACCAGCCNCCGTTTAAAGATGATTATTCAACAGTTGNCCACCGTCTTTCTATGTTAAAAATGGCTGTGTCCGGGAACCCTAATTTTGATATTTCTGAAATTGAATTAAAAAGAGGGGGCATATCCTTTACGATTGAAACGATCAAGGAATTCAAGAAAACTGAAAACCTGGAAGNAAATGAATTGTTTTATTTAATTGGTAGTGATTCGCTCATGAGTTTACATAAATGGGACAAGGCTGATGAAATTTTAAAAGAATGCCAGGTACTGGTGGCCATTCGCCCTGGATTCAGGCCTAGTTCTATTCCCGGCTGGGTGTTAAAACAAATTCAGTTTGCGAATATTCCCCGTTTTGAAATTTCGTCAACTACGATTCGCAAGCGCTGGGTGGAAGATAAAACCATTCGCTATATGGTTACACAGCCGGTCTGGGAATATATCAACGCCCATAATCTTTATTCACAATGACTTTAAGCATTACATTATTGATCCTTGGAGGCTTACTNCTNTATTACGGAGCAGAATGGATTGTACGCGGGGGNAGTCATTTAGCCGCNCGTGTGGGTTTATCTCCGCTGGTAATTGGATTAACGATTGTCGCTTTCGGTACATCACTGCCGGAAATGGTTGTGAGTCTAGCGGCTGCAGTTAAAGACACTTCATCAATTGCCATCGGCAATGTTGTGGGATCAAATATTGCCAATGTTGGATTAGTGATGGGTTTGAGTGCATTTATGTTCCCGGTTACCATTACATATTTAAATATACGCAAGGATCTGATGATATATATGCTTGCAGCAATGGTGTTTACTTATTTTTGTGCTGATGGAGTTATTCAAAAATATGAGGGTGCAATATTGTTTGGTGGTATTATTGGGTATACGTGGTATGCCATTACACACCCTCGCCATAGAGTAGAAAAGAATTCTGAAGGAAAAGACTCTGTTTCGAAATGCTTGTTTTACCTGTTGTTTGGTTCCGTTTTTCTTTATTTTGGTTCAAAGTTTTTTGTAGAAGGTGCAGTTTCTCTTGCTGAATTACTGGGTGTAAGCAATGTTGTTATCGGCATGTCCGTTGTAGCATTAGGCACTTCACTGCCTGAATTAGCTACCTCTATCGTTGCTGCTTACCATAAGGAACATGGCATTTCTGTGGGTAATATTATCGGCTCCAACTTGTTTAATATTTTGTCTGTCATTGGCCTGGTGAGTTTTTTGTATCCCCTGCGAGTACCCGGAGAAATCATGTTTTTTGAAATTCCGTATATGCTGGCATTTGGTGTTGTCCTTTTTCCAGTTGCTCTGATGAAACAGCCAGTTGCAAAAGCAACTTCTGCAATCCTACTTATTGGCTATATTACATTTATAGTTCTATTATTTAAATAGGTTTAGTCAGGCGTTGTAACCTCAACAATTTCAATTTTAGATTGACGATATGATTCAACTCGAAAATGTTTCCTATACCTATCGCAAAGGTTTTGGCCTGGCAAATATCGACCTGACGATCAATGAAGGTGATTTTGTATTTCTTATAGGGCCTACAGGTTCAGGAAAAACCACGTTGTTAAGTTTACTTTATATGGATATTCTCCCGGACAGTGGTCGAGTGACAATTGGAGATTTTAATTCTGATTCGATTAAAAAGCGTAAAATCCCTACATTACGAAGAACGATTGGTATGGTTTCCCAGAATTATTATTTATTGGATGACCGCAACCTTTTTGAAAATGTGGCTTTGCCTTTACACGTAATAGGTCACAGTCAGAATGAAATAGCAGAAACTGTAGAAGCGGCACTTGAAGAAGTTGGGCTCTCCGGTTTGGAAGAACACTATCCTCAAGAATTATCCGGTGGTGAACAGCAGCGCGCCTGCCTGGCCAGAGCCTTGATTAAGGATCCGGATATAATTCTGGCAGATGAACCAACCGGTAACCTCGACCCGGTCACATCCTTTGATTTGATCAAATTATTGGAAGAAATTAACAGCGAGGGTACAACAGTATTTATGGCATCCCATAATTACAGCTTGATCAAAAGTCGAAATCACCGCATTGTTGAAATACATGGTGGAAAGCTGCGCAGCTCATAATGAATAAATTTCTTTTCTTACTTAGTGAGGGGTTAAAAAACTTGTGGCGGCATAAATTGACTGTTTTTACGGCTGTCTTTTCTGTTTTTCTGTCACTATCCACAATCGGTGTTTTATTTATTGCAGAACAGAATACCCATAAGTTGATCGAATACATGCGGTCAAAATATAAAATAGAAGTTTTTTTCAAGGATACTGTAACCAACGAACAAGCCGGCCAAGCCGTGGAAAAAATAAAGATGATCCAGGGTGTTTATACAACAACATTGATTCCGAAAGAAGAGGCCCTGAAAGTATATAAATCACAATTTGGCGATGATATAACAGAATTTCTTGATTACAATCCCTTGCCCGCCAGTTGTGTCGTAAACATTAAACGGAAATATGACGGTTATTTGCAAATAACTCCCATTATTGAACAGATTAGGAAAATAGATGGTGTTGATACGGTCAATCACCAAGGGCGTTTAATCAGCAGAATTGAGAAGTTCTATGAACAGGGTTTGCTGGGTTTATCAGGGGTTGCCTTTGCTATTATACTTGTCACAGTAATGATCATTTCCAATACAATTAAACTGACGATTTACGCCAATAAAGACTTGATCAAGGCCTTAAGAATCATCGGTGCTACAAATACATTCATCCGCATGCCGTTCATTTTGGAAGGAGTATTTCAGGGAATTATAGGTACAATTTTAGCTTCGGGATTACTTTACGGAGCTGTGTATGGGGCCAACGAAGTATTGAGGCAGTTAACGGCTTTTACCATTAATGTGCAATGGTTATTCTTAAGTTGGTTATTTCTCATAGCAATGGTTATCAGTTTGTTTGGAAGCAGCAGAGCTATTTCCAAATTCTTAAAGTAATTTTTACTCTGAATACCGTCTTGTATCGAAAATTAAAATCACTCTAAATTCTATACTTATTATGTTTTTAAAAAAGTCAGAAATCACCCCTCGAGAGCAGCAAGTTCTGAAAGCTGTGGTAGAGGATTATATCATGGATCATGTGCCTATTGGATCCAATGTACTTAAGAATAAGCATAACTTTGACTGTAGTCCTGCCACATTGAGAAATGTAATGGCCAGGCTGGAAAAAAAGAATTTATTGATGCATACGCATACATCTTCCGGGCGGGTTCCTACGGATTCCGGTTACCGATATTATGTTGATCATTTAATGAAACATTCGGACACAACACTTGCCAGTTATAATAAAATTGAAAATAGGTTAAACCAATCAACCAGTAGTGTTGATGATTTACTGCAAACCACAGCGGCAATGTTATCAAAAATCAGCCATTTATTTGGTGTTGCCATGATTCTTCAATACGAACGCAGCATACTCAAAGAAATTGAATTGGTTCAGCTCTCTTCAGATCGAGTGATGGTTGTTTTAGGTATGAAGTCGGGAGTGGTCCGTTCTATTGTGCTCAATTTGAGAGTGTCCATCAAAGAAACTGAAATATTGAATATCACTGCACTGCTGAAAGAAACATTATTGGGACTCACATTGAATGAAATTCAAAACTCCATAGCAGAACGAATGCAGGATTCACCCTTGTCAGAACATGAAATCGTCCAAATTCTACTCAATCACCCGCAAGAACATTTTGTCATACCGGACAGCCAGTTAGTTTTTACGTCTTCAAATAAGGAATTATTGGATCAGCCCGAATATCAACAAGTGACTAATCTGCAAAAAACACTGGTAGCAATTGATAATGATACTGTGGCTCAATACTTTAAGACGTATTTGAATGAACAAAATAATTATTTGTTTATCGGCAATGAAAACAGGGAAGTGATTTATAATGACTGCTCTATCGTTTCAAATGTTTTTGGTGGATCATCATTCCATGGCCAGATAGGTATTATTGGTCCAACTCGGATTCCCTATGCGCATGTATTAAGAATTTTGAACAATTTTACGGAGATCATGAACCGTGTCTGTTAAAGCAGAAAAAAAGAAAAAGAAGAAAACTGAACCAAAGAAAAAACAAGTCAGTAAAGAAGAACAGCTCGTTAAAAATATAGAAGAATTAACGCTGCAATTAAGTGTGATAGAAGATAAGCATGTTCGTCTTAAAGCTGAATTTGACAATTTCCGCAAGCGCAAGGAAAAAGAGATCATCAACCTCATTCGCTATGAGGGTGAAGATGCTATTAAGAGTATGCTTTCCATAGCCGATGACCTGGACCGCGTGAAGGATGCAGTTGAACACCCGGAACATAAAGACAGTTCAGAAGCCATTAAGAAAGGTATGGATTTAATTCTGCAGAAGATCCACAAACTATTTGAAGAACGTGGAATTGAATCTTTCTGCGAAGTAGGTGAAATTCTTGATTCTGAATTTCACGATGCCTTGATGGTTAGGGAAGAAGAGGGTAAGCAAGAGAATGAAATATTGGAAGTGTTTGAAAAAGGGTATAAATACAAAGACCGTATCATTCGCCACGCCAAGGTTGTCGTTAATAAAGCATGAGAGATTTATATGATGTCTTGGGAGTCAGTAAAAGTGCTTCCAATGACGAAATAAAGAAAGCGTACCGCAAAGTCGCTTTAAAATATCATCCGGATAAAAACCCAGGGGATACGGATGCAGAAACAAAATTCAAGGAATCAGCAGAAGCATACAGTGTATTAAGCGACAGCCGTAAGCGTCAGCAGTATGATCAATTTGGACACGCTGGAGTCGGAATGGGTGACCAGGCACAAGGTTTCAGCGGTGGTTTTCATCATATGTCCATGGATGACATTTTCAGTCAATTCGGGGATATATTTGGTAATGATATTTTTGGCAGTTTTTTTGGCGGCCGCAGGGGAGGGCAAACCGTTCGGCGCGGAAAAGACTTAAGGGCAGCTATTGAACTCAAATACAGTGAAATCGTTACCGGTGTTGTAAAAACGATCAAAATTAAACGCCTGGAGCATTGTGCATCATGCCAGGGAAGTGGTGCGGCACCAGGTGTAAGTCCGACAACATGCCAGCAATGCGGTGGAGCAGGACGTGTGCGACAAATGTCCCAATCGTTTATTTTTCAATCTGTGGTTGAAAGAGAATGTCCAATCTGTAAAGGATCAGGAAAGGTAATAACAAAACCATGCAAAAGCTGCAGTAACGGCCTGGTGAGAAAAAGTGTTTCTGTTAAAGTGAAAGTTCCTGCTGGCGTGGAAGCCGGAAATTATATGCGTTTGGATGGGCAGGGCAATAAAGGTGAAACAGGTCAGCTGGCAGGCGATCTCGTTGTATTCTTTGATGAAGAAAACCACCCCCATTTTATACGTGATGGTGAAAATGTTTTTTTAGAAGCAGTGATTTCTTACAGCATGGCCGCTTTGAGTACATCCATTGAAGTACCGACAATTGAAGGAGGTAGAGTCAGTTTAAAAATCCCGGCAGGCATCCAATCCGGACAGATACTACGCATGCGCAAAAAAGGATTCCCAATCTTGCGAGGTGCCTCAAGGGGCGACCAACTGGTTCGTATCCATGTAGAAACACCATCCGGTTTGAATAAAAAACAGAAATCGTTATTTGAAGAACTTGGATCAAAAGAGAATAAGGTAAAAAACCCATTCAGGAAAATTAAGCTGTAATGACTGTATTTACTCGCAAAGAGCGTTTGGTTTTTCAATTCTTAATTATTTCAACAGCAATCGGGCTGGGTGTAAGCACAATTCGAAAAACATTTTTAAAACCAGATTTTTCTAAAGAAATAGAAAATGAAATAGCTGAATTCAAATCGATGAGTGCAGATATTGATCTATCCACATTAAATAATACTACTGAAAATTCATCAAAAACGGATGACATTAAACCACAGATTGCCGTAAAATTGCTGGATATAAATACAGCTTCAAAGAGTGATTTGTTAACATTACCAAAAATCGGTCCCGTGACGGCTGAAAGAATTGTCAGATATCGGGATGATTTTGGCTCATTCAAATCAATTGATGACCTTTTATTAATAAAGGGAATAGGACCTAAAACATTGGATCAACTGAAACCATTTATTCAAATAAAGTAGTATGGAAAAAAAATTAAGTAACCGCCAGTTCCGTTCTGACCTGCTTGAACTTTTTATTGTTCTCGGCTTCATTTTCATGATTATTACAATTTATGTACCCAAGGCAATTTGGGAAGAAGAAACCCTGGTAGAAGAAAAAAGCCGGTTTAATATGCAAAATATTTTTGATGTGGAATCATTTTATAATACTTTAACTGATTCCTTTAATGTTAATGGTGCCTGGGCCATAAATTTGGTGAACGCTGTCCGGGATTCAGTGATGGCTGATTCAACATATCTTGGCGAGCGGGTATTATCTGTAAACGGCATGGATGTGGCAGTGGATATCCCAAAAGGATTCGACGTGGATTTTGATACTACATTTGGCTTCCCAAAAGTTCGACGGGATACAATTGTAGATACAACGTATACCATTGCTATGTTTCTGGAAGATTTAGGCAGGAATGATACTATATTTATCCAGCATAAAAAGTTAGCTGAATTTCAAGCGAATCCTAATTTTGTTTCTTTGATAGCCACCGAATCAAAAGAACGTTCTGAATTAACCAATTATTATGATTCATACCAACCGGATGAATCTATGCTTGTTTGTCCGTTAACGAACGAGCCATACAAAATCACCATTGCAGATGATAAAACCAGCGCGCGCGTAGCCAGCCCAATTACAAATCTTTACAAGGAACGCCGCTATTTAATTTTTTCATTTAATGCTCATAATCACGGTTATATTAACGACGGTATAAGCAGTTGGGACTAGCATCTCACTGTGATTTATCTCTCCTTTAACGAATCATCGCTCCTGTGTTCAGTCTGGTCACAGGTGGATGATGACCCTATTCTTACCCAAGTTACTCAAATCCCTCTTACCGGGGATTTGGATAATGCCCGGGGTAATGATAAAGTTTTCAACGCAATATTAGAACAATCATTCAAATCTTTAGCGAGTGAAGTACAATTGGATGGCCATAATGCCTATGTGACTATTCCTGACTACTGGGCGCATCATGACTTTACCGCAGTAGATCTGGGGATGGGTGCAGATGATGCGTGGGATTTTATTCTCTGGCAAAAGGATCAGCGATTGGGTGAAAAAGGACTGGATTACCTTACCTATGCTGAAAGTATCCAGGATAACATTAAACATGTGCTTCATCTGCCAACATTACTCATTTCAGATATAAAACTTTCAATAAGTGAATATGGCGCCGAACCTGTTTGGTTGGGGACAGAATCGATGGTATTTACGGGATCGACTAACAGAACCTTTGGCGTAATCTCTGATGCCGGAACTGGTTATGACCTTTTCGTAATTAAAAGCAAGAAACTGTATGCCGGGAGCATTCGTTTTTTAAAGGGAAAATGGAAAGTATCCAAATCATTTGGGTTTAAATCTGATTTGGAAAAAATATTATCCATTCATAAGAATGCACCACGAAAACATTTAAGTCCCGTTTATACTTTAGATAAATTATCAGTAAAAAAGCAGGAGCATTGGTCAAACAACAAACTGCAGTTTATTAAACCATTCAATAATGCCAGTATTGAAAATGCAGGTGATTTAGAAAAAATGCCATACCATTTGGTTGCAATTCAGAGCATGCTGATCGATGACAAATTCACTGGTTCAGGAATGAATTTGTTTTCAGCAGCCGGATTAATAGAAAAAATTGAAGTTCCCCAGGTTGCAGAAGAAAAGGTTGACAAAATTGATCCTACGCAACGTGATAAAAAAGAAACTAAAAAACAACAAAAGAAGAAAAAACGAAAACCTGTTGATTTGCAAAATGTGATAGTGTTTATAACGACGGCTATCATTGTATTGTCTTTTGCGATGTCCGTTTATTTGAAAATGGATGAAAAAAAATCGATTCCAAAAATTCATGAGCAAGATCAACAAAGCGCAACTACAGCGCAATCTTCAATTACTGATTTTTTACAATTAAAAGGTTATCCTCAGCAGCTTATTGAAATCATCCAATATTCACGATCCATAATGAATGGTGTACGGTATGTTTTTGAAACATTTCCGTATAACAATGTTACTTTTCTATCAGTGAGTGAACGGGATATGCAGCTGGAAATTGTTAATGGTGAAGAACTGGGCGCTGATTTAACGCCCTTGGGCGCTATGGTGAATTATAATGTTCAGGGTATAGACTGCTGTGGTGGTTTTAAGCATTTTTATGATTTTCTTCTTCCAATAACAACAGAAATGATCGCGAATGATATTGATGACACAGAATCATTGCAAGCTGCTTTATCAAATTTGGATATCCAGGTGGAGAGGCTGCAATCTATTGATAGGGGGAAATTCACCCAAATTCCTTATGTTCTAAAAGCAAGCAGTGAAGAAAAAATGAAAGCTGTTTTTTCAGCATTATTAAAATTGGATGACAATATTGCCATAAGAAAAGCAGTAGTTAAAACGGATCCTGAAACAGGAGATTCGCAATCTGTATTTTATATTTCCGTATTTGAGCGCAAAGGTGACTGATGCGCATTCTGGCCGGCCGCTTTAAGGGCCGCTCCATCAAGACAGTTTCATCAACATCTTATCGTCCAACCCAATCACGCATCCGAAAAAGTCTTTTTGATATTCTGGGTACATTGGATGGTGTTTCATTTTTAGACCTCTATGCCGGAAGTGGTATCATTGGTTTTGAAGCAGCCAGCAGGGGAGCCTCTCATGTGACATTTGTGGAGAAAGATAATGCGACAATCAAGTTATTGCATGAAAATATTCACAATTTTGAAAATAACTTTTTTTCTGTACAAAAGCAGCAAGCGTTAAATTTTCTGAAATCTTGCGGTGTATATGATATCATTTTTGCCGATCCTCCTTATAAGTGCGCTGAGTTGGAAGAACTGGTTAAATTAGGGCGTGCGTGTATTAATGATTCTGGTACATTTATTCTGGAATCAAAAACAGGAGTTGAATTACCTGAAAGTGATGATGTAAGGACGTATGGAGACACACAGTTAAATTTCTGGAAATAATATGAAAAAAATAATTTACCCCGGCACATTTGATCCCATAACTAACGGACATCTGGATATTGCTGAACGTGCGTCTAAACTATTTGATGAATTAATCTTTGTTGTCGCCAACAACCCGGATAAAAATCCCTTATTCAACGTGCAAGAACGAATGGAAATGATCAGCAGATCCACTGGCCATTTGTCCAATATAAAAGTTGTGTCCACAAAAAATTTGACAGTGGATTATGCCAGGGACAATTCAGCTTTGGCAATCATCAGAGGTTTGCGCCATGTAAGTGATTTTGAATACGAATTTCAAATGGCCATGATGAATTATAATATGGCGCCGGAGATCACAACAATATTTATGATGCCCAGTGAAAAATATGTCCACTTGAATTCATCTGTATTAAAGGATATTGCGAAATTAAAAGGGGATATATCCGAATACGTTCCGGGGCATGTTCTGGAGCAATTACAGTCAAAATTGAATAGCTGAATTTTTGTAAATTTCTAGTCTGATTCAGCCTATTATAACGTAATCTAAATAAAACATTATGCCTACATACGACTACATGTGCAATAAGTGCGGACATTCGTTCGAACTGTTCCAATCCATGACAGATGTACCTCGAAAACGATGCCCGGTCTGCAAGGGTGCTGTGCGACGCTTGGTCAGCGGCGGCACCGGGTTGATTTTCAAGGGTTCGGGTTTCTATCTAACCGATTACAAAGAAGATAAAAAACCCAAAAAGGAAAAGTCTGAAACAAAGAAAAAAGAACCTGCAAAAACTGTAAAAAAAGATAAAGATTAATGCCTGAAGATTCTCATTACACTGTGCCGGCTGACGGTAAAAAGATTTCAAGTAAGAACGATCAACTGATCATTCCTAAAAATCCAATTATTCCATTTATTAAAGGTGATGGAATCGGTCTTGATATTTGGCATGCAACAGAAATGGTGATCAATACCGCTATTAAAAAAGCGTATAAGGGGAAACGTATTATACATTGGATGGAAATTTTTGCCGGTGAAAAATCTTATAATGAATTTGGTAAATGGCTGCCGGATGAAACACCAGCGGCAATTAAGGATTATCATGTCGCCATTAAAGGCCCGTTAACTACACCGGTTGGCGGCGGCATCCGCAGCTTAAATGTTTCATTAAGGCAGATATTGGATCTGTATGCATGTATTAGGCCCGTTAGGCATTTTGAAGGTGTTCCCACCCCTCTTGCAAAACCAGGTGCCCTGAACGTTGTTATTTTTAGAGAAAATACTGAAGATGTTTATGCCGGAATTGAATGGGAAAGCGGTTCAGACATTGCGAATCGATTTATTAAAATGATCAAGGATGAGTATAATAAAGATATACGGGAAAATTCCGGTATTGGAATAAAACCAATTAGTCCCTTTGGAACAAAACGATTAGTCAGGAAAGCGATCCAATACGCTATCGATAATAACAGGAAAAATGTAACACTGGTTCATAAAGGCAATATCATGAAATACACCGAAGGTGCATTTCGTGATTGGGGTTATGAATTAGCAAAAGATGAATTTTCTGATTCCACTATAATTGAAGCAGTGTTCTGGGATGAATATTCCGGAATGGTGCGCGATAAAGTTGTTGTTAAGGATAGGATAGCCGATGCCATGTTCCAGCAGATCTTGTTGCGCCCTGATGAATACGAGGTTATTGCCACTTCCAACTTGAACGGTGATTATCTGTCGGACGCTTGCGCTGCCCAGGTTGGTGGTTTAGGCATGGCACCGGGAGCAAATATTTCAGATGATGTGGCCTTATTTGAGGCAACCCATGGGACAGCGCCTAAATATACAAACCAGGACAAAGTTAATCCGAGTTCGCTCATACTTTCCGGTGTAATGATGCTGGACTACATTGGTTGGCGCGAATCGGGCAGTTTGATCATTGATGCTATCCGTGAAACGATACTCCAAAAGAAAGTGACGTATGATCTCGAAAGACAAATGGATGGCGCTACCAAATTATCTACATCAGGGTTTGCTGAAGCGATCATCAGCAATATGTAAGTTTCATTTCTATTAATAATGAAAAGGTGCGCCGAATGTGCACCTTTTTTTGTTTTAAATTTTGTTTCCATGTTTATTGATTATACAGTGATTAAATGTCTGTCCGGAAAAGGCGGCGCCGGAGCGGTTACGTTTCGACGGGAAAAATTCATCCCCAAAGGCGGCCCCGATGGAGGAGATGGCGGCAAGGGTGGTGATGTCATTTTTATTGTTGATAAGCAATTGCATACACTCCAAGACATCCGCTATAAAAAAACCTATACAGCCAGTAAAGGTCAACCAGGTGCCTCCAACCAGAAGACAGGAAAAGATGGCGATGATGCCGTGATCCGTGTTCCATTAGGAACAGTCGTCAAAAATATAGAAACAGATACAGTTGAAGCTGACCTTATTAAGGATAAACAAACCTTTGTCGCACTAAAAGGTGGAAAAGGGGGAAAGGGCAATGCTCGCTTCAAATCATCGACCCGGCAAACACCCCGTTATGCCCAGCCAGGGTTGGATGGCGCATCCAAAACCTTTGCCCTGGAATTAAAAGTATTGGCAGATGTGGGTTTGGTGGGACTACCCAATGCGGGGAAATCGACACTATTATCGGTCGTTTCTGCGGCCCGGCCAAAGATAGCTGATTACCCTTTTACAACGCTAGAACCCAATCTGGGAATCGTGAAATATGGGGATTACCAATCCTTTGTTATGGCAGATATTCCCGGGTTAATTGAAGGTGCTGCTCAAGGCAAAGGGCTGGGGCATCAATTCTTAAAACATGTGGAACGTACAAAAGTGCTGTTATTCATGATTGACTGCCAGGAAGAAAATCCAAAAGCAGTTCTGGAAACATTATCATCTGAATTAAAAACGTATAATCCTGATTTGGAGAAAAAACCGCAATTGCTCATCAGGACAAAAACAGATCTCTTAAAGGATGAATTGGCAAAGAATTGGTCCGCAATGGATATTGATCAGGATATTTCAGCTGTGACCAACACCGGGTTGGATAAATTGATAGCGCTAATAACCGAACAATTACATGCATAATTCTGAAATCACCCAGATCATTAATCTCTTAAATGTTCCCAACCTGGGCCCCCAGAGAGTCCGTAACCTTCTGACTCATTTTGAAAATGGAGATAATGTATTCCATGCATCAAAGAAAGAATTGTGCCGCCGGTCCGGAGTGGATATTGGCCTGGCTGAAGCTGTCTTAAAATATAAGGATTTTGGATTTGGTGAAGAGGAAGTTGAAAAAGCAGAAAAAGCAGGTGTAACTATTTATACCATTTGGGATGAGGAATATCCCATGCTGCTGAAAAAGATCTACGATCCGCCTGTCATTCTGTATACAAAAGGGCAGCCGCTGAAAAAAGAAGAAGATGCAGTCGCAATCGTGGGTACAAGAAAATTAACTCCTTACGGCCGAAGCATGGCGAAATCAATTGCCAAAGTTCTCAATACTGCTGGAATAACAGTCGTCAGCGGTTTAGCTAGGGGGATTGACACAATAGCTCATAAAGAAACTGTTAAAAATAAATCACGGACCATTGGTGTTTTAGGTTGTGGAATAGATGTAGTATATCCTGCAGAAAACAGAAAATTGTTTCAGGACATTTATGATAGGGGGGCCGTAGTTTCCGAATTCAAATTTGGGACAAAACCGGATGGAGGAAATTTTCCCCAACGAAACCGCATTATCAGCGGTTTATCCCACGCAACGGTAGTTGTGGAAGCAGGCCATAAGAGTGGAGCAATCCTGACTGCATTTAATGCCGTTGATCAGAACAGGGACGTGTTTGCCGTTCCCGGCCGGGCAACGGATGCTCAGAGCAAAGGGACGAACAGGCTGATACGCAATGGTGCCTTTCCATTGGAAAGGGGCAAGCAGATCATTGAACAGATCCAACAGCGCTTATTCAAACCACGCCAACCGCTGCAGGAAACAATTGATCTACATTTGTCGGATGATGAACGCACCCTCCTGAAACACCTCAATCACCAGCCCCAGCATATTGATGATATAGTGTCCACATCCGGTGTGAATTTGACCAAAACACTTACATTGTTATTGGGGATGGAATTGAAAGGCGCTGTGATCCAATTGAGCGGGAAACAGTTTGTCCGTGCCTGAAGCAATAGGTAATTTCACCGTCGTAAAATCAACATAAGAAACACACTTGGAGAGGTGGCCGAGCTGGCTGAAGGCGCTCGCCTGCTAAGTGAGTAACCGGAGATAATCTGGTTCGAGAGTTCGAATCTCTCCCTCTCCGCTAAAAAGCTTCGCAGTATCGAGGTTTTTTGTTTCCCCACTTTGTAGGGTAATTATTTGTAATTTATAGTATGAAACGCCTCTGGACCATATTACCACTTTTGTTTGTCTTCTCTTGTGATGATCAGCAGGAATCCGAAAACATGTATCAATATTCAGGGTATGACTCACTTGGCGTACAAATTATTGAAGGTTCATTTTTTTTTGAATATGGTGATTCTAGCTCAATTTCTGGTGCATGGGATTTTAATGTAATCGGTAGTCCAGAAAACATTGGCCCTCAAACTGGAGAAGGGGAATATATTGGAACAGTTGAGAATAACCAATTATTGATTAACCTAAACCCGGAATGGGCAGATAATAATGTTCATCTAGATGGTGCTATTGATGGAAATAAAATAACTGGTGATTGGGTATACTCTGGTTTCGCAGGTAGTATGAATCATGGCACTTTTAGTGCAGAAAAGTAGATTAATTGGTTGGCACCCCCCACCAAAGGGATAGGATATACACTGTAATCCCGCCAAGTAGCGGTTTATTTTATTTGTATGGATGATCAAAAAACGCAGGATACGATAGTTTATTTAATGGCATTTTACTTTATTTCTTTTTAGTTTTTTCTTACCTATCTGAGGTATTATAATAAACATAATATTACCCCGGGGGTAAATAAATAAAGGAGAAAGTATGATGACTAGACGAATAATATGTCTGTGTATAAGTTTATCTGTTACGGGTATTCTGCAGGCTCAGTATTATCCTGATAATAACGTTGTGACCATTTCCAAATATTACCTAAATGCTTTGAGCGATGTAGAAGATGGCTCAGCAGCAGAGCGTAAGGAAGTGTTCGAAGAAAATGCCAAGAAAATGAATCCGTTGAAGGAAAAATTGATCAGCACAATGGTTCTGAGACACTTTTTGGGGGGCACATCCAATGAAGTGGTAGAAATAAATGAATGGGCCTCTTTGGCTGATGCTGATGCCACTGTGGTGGGCACAGCAGACACCAGGAAAAAAGCCTGGCGGAAGGATGAAGATAGAGAAGAATTCATGTCTAAACTCAACAAATACTGGGTTGGAAAACATACCGACGTCAGCGTCTTGGAACTGAATATGGACTTTTTGAAACGCCCGGCCCGGCAGTATAAGGAAAATACAATTGTCACTATAGCGCAATTTAATCTAGCACCCTTATCAAAAGTTGAAGATGGATCAGCTGAAGACAGGAAGGAAGTTCTCCAAAAATACTTTGACAATGTGGTTAAAAAAGATGATAGAATACTCAGCCACATGGAACTGATGCATTATTGGTCTAGTTCTGCCGGCGGACCAGAAGGATGGCCGGTAATTATTGTCAATGAATATGCAACCATAGAAGATGCCTTGGATGAAGATAATAGCGCACTGCTGGAAAAAGCATGGCCTGATGAAGAAGAACGTAAAGCATTCATTAAAAAATTCTATGCTTACTGGAGCAATGGTCACCACACAGACCTGGGAATTCACAACCATTGGGTGTCTTTACGAAAATAAAATACATTTAGTATATTTCAACAAAACCCCGCCATGCGCGGGGTTTTGTTTATTTATTCAAAATCTGCCTTATGTACATTCCTGTGTAATATTGCCCATGGATGATCTACTCTTAAACAAAATTACAGAATCAGAAGAGCTGGAGTTTTACACTGCAGAAACCACATCCGATCTGAAAATTCCCCTTATTGAATCCCAGGTCAGCGCCGGGTTTCCCTCTCCGGCAGACGATTATATGGATCTGCCCATTGATCTCAACGAATTCCTCATCAAGCACCCATCGGCCACCTTTTACGTACGGGTGAAAGGTGACTCCATGGAAGGTGCCGGAATCCGCAACGGCGACCTTCTCATCGTAGACCGGGCCGAGGAACCCCGCAACAAAAGCATCGTCCTGGGCATTATCAACGGTGAATTCACCGTAAAGCGTATCATGAAAAAGAGCGGCGACCTGTTTCTTATCCCTGACAACCCGGACTATAAGCCTATCAAGATTGATGATAATATGGAATTCCAGGTCTGGGGTGTGGTTACATACGTGGTTCATAAACCGGAATAAATCATGAGCCAATTCCGCGACCTCTGCTCCGAGCTAAAGATCATCGAACTGGCGTCGGTTCTGGCCGGGCCGTCCGTGGGAGCATTTTTTGCGGAATTCGGGGCCTCGGTCATCAAGGTGGAAAATCCCCGGACCAGCGGCGATGTAACCCGTTCCTGGCGCACGGCAGGGGAGCAGAATACTTCGGACATTTCCGCTTACTTCGCTTCCGTAAATTTCGGCAAGCGGTCACTGGCTTTGGACATTTCCCAGCAGCAGGGCAGGGCAGTGCTGTATGCGCTTTTGGGTGCTGCAGATGTGATCATCGCCAGCTACAAGCCCGGCGACGCGGAAAAACTGGGCGTGGCCTACGATGAGGTCAAGAAACACAATCCCAGCATCATTTACGGTCATATCACTGGCTATGGTAATGACTCCTCTCGGGCCGGTTACGACGCCATCATCCAGGCGGAAACGGGCTACACCAGCATGAACGGCACCAATGAAATGTGCAAAATGCCCGTGGCGCTCATGGACGTTCTGGCCGGGCACCAGTTGAAGGAGGCCATTCTCATGGCGCTATGGTCCCGGGAAAAAACTGGCAGTGGTTGTTATATTCCCATTTCGCTCTACGATTCTGCCTTGTCCGGGCTGGTGAACCAGGCATCTAATTTTCTCAACGCCGGCCACGTACCTAAACCCTTGGGCTCCGATCATCCTAATATTGTGCCTTACGGTACGTTGTATCAATGCAAGGATGGCCAATATCTCATTCTGGCCGTGGGCAATGACAAGCAGTTCGCCGAACTCATGGATATCCTCAAATTAGAGATCAACCCGAAATTTGAGACCAACCATGGCCGTGTTCAGAATAGAGAAGAACTGAAGTCCGTATTAGCAGATTCGTTGAAAAGCATGGACAGGGATGCGTTACTGGAAAAGCTCCACGATGCCAGCATACCAGCCGGGGAGCTAAATGACATGGAGCATGTCTTTACCAACTCTGCGGCGTTGAATATGGTGGTAGAGAACGACGGCGTGCGCTCCGTCCGCCAGGGTGCCTATTCAGATAAGGATAACGCCATCCGGCGCCCGCCCCATTTCGGCGAGCATACTAAAACTATTCTGGAAGATGAGCTGCAGCTTGGTGAGGATGAGATAAATAGTTTGATCAATAACAATATCATACACCATGAATAACCATGTTTGCCCTCGTTGACTGCAACAATTTTTACGCCTCCTGCGAGCGGGTCTTTGATCCCCGGTTGGAGGATCGCCCCATTGTGGTCCTGTCCAATAACGACGGCTGTGTCATCGCCCGGTCCAACGAGGCCAAGGCCCTGGGCATCGCCATGGGTGAGCCGGCCTTTAAGAAGGAGGAGGTCTACGCCAAGCACAACGTGGCCATCTTTTCCTCCAATTTTGCACTCTACGGCGATATGTCCCAGCGGGTCATGCGCACCCTGGCCCAACACAGCGCCGCCATGGAGATCTATTCCATTGACGAGGCGTTTTTGGAATGCAGCGGCCTGTCGGCCGATGAACTGGATCGGTTCGGGATCCATTTACGAAAAACGGTGAAACAGTGGACGGGCATTCCTGTATCCATCGGCGTGGCGCCGACAAAAACGTTAGCCAAAGTGGCCAACCATATCGCCAAGCGGCTCCCAGACAATTCCGGTGTCTGCGTATTGACCAAAGAAGAGACCATTGAATATTGCCTGAAAAAACTGCCGGTGGAAAAACTCTGGGGCGTGGGGCGGAGGTATGCCCTTTTTCTGCGTTCCTGGGGTATCAATACGGCCTGGGACCTGCGGCGCATGCCGGAAGGATGGGTGAAGGAGAATATGACGGTGGTGGGACTTCGTTTGCAGAAAGAATTAAAAGGGGAGCCCTGCATTCCCCTGGAAGACCAACCCCAGAAGAAGAAAGAGATTTGCACGTCCCGTTCCTTCGGCACTATGGTCACAGAACTAGATGAATTAAAACAGGCCGTCTCCATGTATGCCACCCGCTGTGCTGAAAAACTGCGCACACAGAATTCCTGTACCAATCTCGTAAACGTTTTTCTCCACACCAATCCCTTTCGCCCGGACCTGCCCCAGTACAAGAATGTCCGCCTGGTACGCCTGCCGGTGGCGTCCAACAGTACTCTGAATATCGTCCAGGCGGCCTTGGGAGGACTGCGGTCCATTTACAGGGCAGGATATCAGTATAAGAAGGCCGGTGTTATTGTCAGTGGACTGGTTCCGTCAAATACAATTCAGTATAATTTATTTCATCCCACGGATGAGGACCGCCACATGCGCCTCATGAGTGCCATGGACACGGTGAATGACAGGGAAGGACGAGACGTATTGCGCATCGCAGAACAGGGTTTTGCCCGCCGGTGGACACTCCGCCAGGAACGCCTATCCCCGTGCTATACCACCCGCTGGGCCGACTTTATGACCATCTCGGTATGATCCATGTGCGGGCGCTTTACCCTCACCAAAGATAAGGATGAGATCGAGGACAGGTTCGAGATCCACATCGATTCGGCCATGTTCACAAAGAACTATAACGCTGCACCGTCCCAGATACTGCCCGTCATCACCAATGCAGAGCCGGAACAGGCATCATTCCATAAGTGGGGCTTGATTCCCCACTGGGCCAAAGATGAAAGCATCGGCAATAAACTTATCAACGCACGGGGTGNGACCATCGCTGAAAAACCCTCATTTCGTGATGCAGCGGAAAAAAGGCGTTGTTTGGTAATTACAGACGGATTTTACGAATGGCAGCGTTCTGGAGGTGAAAAACAGCCCTATCGCATAACCTTAGCAGATGAAAGCTTGTTTACTTTTGCCGGATTATGGGAATCGTGGAAAGCAGAGGATGGGCGGGAAGTACGGACATTTACCATCATCACCACAGAACCCAATGCACTCATGAAACCGATCCACAACCGCATGCCGGTCATGCTGACACTTGATAATGAACGAGTGTGGATATCTGACGAGCCACTTGATGAAATTGTGCATTTGCTGCAGCCTTACGACGAAAAGGAAATGAATGCCTATTCGGTGTCCTCTCGTGTAAATTCACCAAAGAATAACGAAGCAAGCTTAATTGAGAATAATCAGCAAACATTATTTGATTAACATGGAAAAAAATAAGTTTACACTACTCATTTTTATTATGTCTACTATGATTGCCCAAATACCACAATTAACCGCAGATGAAAAAACGGGTAAGCCCATGATCGTAGGCTTAAGCCAGCGCAGTGATTATGAAGATAGTAAACACTTCAAGCAATGGTTTAAGGAAGAATATGAAAGTTATGTAATAGATGAAGAAACCCTTGCTTTAACATCTGCAATTGAAGATGAAATAAAGATCGAATGCTTCATGGGCACCTGGTGCGGTGACAGCCGCAGGGAAGTGCCCCGATTCTATAAGATCCTGGACCTGATCAAGTTTAATGAAAAGAACCTAAAGATCGTCAGTGTAGACCGGGGAAAAGTCAGTCCGGGTGGAGAAGAAAAGGGTAAAAATATTCATCATGTACCCACGATGATATTTTATAGCCAGGGGCAAGAGCTGGGACGCATCATTGAATATCCTGTGGGCACACTGGAGGAAGATGTTGTAGATATTATATTCGGCAATCCGCCTACACCCAATTATGCTGACTGGAAGCCTGGGGAAATGGTCAATCATTAAATCGTAACACCAATGGATACTTTTATCAAAAAAGAGTAGTGTTTACTGCTCATTTTTANTTATGTGATATATATCATACCCTCNATATTATATATTGTATAGAACTTCATTTCTGTATAATATTTATCGGTTCCATAAAGTACAAGCTATGAGGATGCAGTATCTAGCATGAACAGTTATGGTAAAATTATATATTAAATCAAAAGTTTTACCGTCAGTGCGCGACGNTTTAAAGGGGCATCTTGTGTTATTTTTATTAAGATTTTCNGCNNTTTTCNTACTTTTAACGCCATTCCTGTTGGGTCAATTCATTACAGATCCAGGAGCAGGCAAGCCCACCGTAGCTATTCTTGATTTTGAGGGCCGAAATGTAAGTCCCCAGGAGGTGCAGACACTATCTGAGCGTATGCGGACAGAGATCGGCAACACCAATGCCGTACGTCTTATTGAGCGTAAAGCTGTTGATAAGATCATGGAAGAACAGGGTTTTCAACAGTCGGGTTGTACCACCGATGAATGTGCATCAGAAGTGGGAGAGTTATTGGGTGTGCAGTATATGATCAGCGGCGCAATTGGACTCATGGGTAAAACCTACACGATCGATGCCAAAATGTTTACGGTAGAAACCGGTGAAACAATAGAGACAAAAAGCGTCTCTTATGAAGGAGATATTTCCGGGTTACTGATAGAAATGGAAATATTAGCGTGGGAGATCGTAGGCTTAGAGGCACCCACGCGCCTGAAACTGAAGCGCTCCGGTGAAGATGATAAGGTTACGGTCGCTGTTATGGATTTTGAGGGACGGGGCATCTCTGTATTAGAGGCCCAAACTTTGACGGACCGCTTCAATACGTCCATGTCAAATACTAAAAAAGTGCTCATGGTAGAGCGGGGGACCATGTCGGATGTATTATATGAACAAGGCTTTGAAACCGGCTCATGCACCAGTGATGAATGTGCTGCAGAAGTGGGTGCCATGCTGGGAGTGCAGTTCATGGTCAGTGGCGCCGTCGGTAAGCTGGGAGATACATATACAATAGATATAAAAATGTTTAAAGTGGCTACAGGTGCGGCAGAAAATATGCAGAGTGTAACTTACCAGGGTAAAGTGGATGGCCTCATTACAGAGATCGAGATCCTGGGCTGGACTATTCTGGGACTTAATGCTCCTAAAAAGCTGCTGGAGAAAAAACGATTGGGCACGGCTGCTTTCCTGGCACAAGAAGCAAAACAGGCACCTAAAACTCAAGTCGGTGCTATGATGCGGTCATTGTTTATACCTGGTCTGGGGCAATTTTATTCAGAAAAAAAATTATGGGGT
>PBZW01000007.1 GCA_002730315.1 Fidelibacterota bacterium | reverse complement strand
GCCTTTGAGAAAAGGTATGAGGAATCCTCCTATAAGATAAAATGCTGAGGGATGTACAAATTCCAAACTAAACATCTCCCTCATCATAATAATTCTCATCCTGCATAAGCCCAAGATGACCTATCCATTTAGATACTACAATAATCAGCACACATGCGATAAAGCCAAATAAAGACCAGAATCCGGGGATTTCATCTCCAAAAAAATGAATCTCGTGGCGTGGGNTAAAAAAATCAACTATGACAAGTAAAATGAGTACACCATAAGCAATTTGCCTTACTTTTTTTGTTCGAACTGTCTCTATGATCTCTAATAATTTCATTGGATGACCATTATAGCTAATTGCACTATAAAGTCGGGGTATAAGCCCAATACAACACTAACTATTGCAGTCAGAAAGAGGGGCACAACCAAAAGCAGGNTTTCTTTTACTTCATCGTGTTGATGTAAATCATGATTATTATTTACAGCTTCTGAATTTTCCGTTTTAAAAAATGCCTTATAAACAATCGGAGCAAAATATGCAGCATTCAGAAATGAACTTGCCAGCAGCACAGCGAGAATTGCAANACTGTGTCGCTCCATAGCTCCNATTACAAGATACCACTTTGTAATAAATCCGGATACAGGTGGAATCCCTATCATACTCAAAGTAGCAATGGTAAAGGCGGCCATCGTCCAGGGCATTTTTTTCCCTATCCCATTTAGCTGACTNACTTCAGTCTTGTGNGATGAAACATATATTGAGCCTGCACAAAAAAAGAGCGTGATCTTTGAAAAGGCGTGATTAGTGATATGTATTATTCCCCCAATCATAGCGCTGGGTGTAAGCAGCGCTGCGCCCAAAATAATGTATGAAAGCTGGCTTATGGTTGAAAAGGCCAAACGCGCCTTCAGGTTATCCCTGCTCAAGGCAAGAAGAGATGCAGTGATGATGGTAAATGACGCAAACGTGATGACGAATACATCCACACCAATATCCATCATGAGATCAGCACCGAAAACAAAGAATATTACGCGAAGGACAGTAAAAACTCCCGTCTTGACTACAGCAACAGCATGAAGCAGTGCGCTGACCGGAGTAGGAGCCACCATGGCCGCTGGCAGCCAGCCGTGAAAGGGCATAATTGCACACTTGGCAAACCCAAAAAGGAAAAGCACGAAAATCACATAAAGCAGTTCCGGATGAACTAATTGAACACTTGCTGGAAAGATCCCAGCTTTTGAGAACTCAAGTGTACCTGTAAGATTATAAGTAAGGATTATGGCCGCGACCAAGAAAGCTTTGGCAGCACCTAACAGGTATATGGCATATTTCCTCGCTCCGCTTTTTGCCTCGGCTGTGCCCTTGTGTGCAACAAGTGGGTAGGTAATAATAGTCAAGCCTTCATAGAAGAGGAACATGGTAAACAGATTTGCTGAAAATGCCACACCTATTGTAGAGGAGAGTGCTACTGCGAAACAGGCAAAATAACGCGTTTGAGAGCCCTCATTCGTAGATCGCATATAACCAATAGAATAAATGGATGTTGCAATCCAGAGTAGCGAGGCGCCCATTGCAAACAAAAGCCCAAAAGCATCAACCTTGAAACTAATTCCTATCCCCGGTAGAAGAGTAAAAAGTGAATAAGAAATTACCTTTTTATCATAAACCACATCCGGGATCATGGATAGTACAATAATTAGTTTTATTACTCCCGCGATTATAGACCAGGATTCTCTAATGTTCGGTTTTTTTCCAAAAAAAATGATGAACAATGCTCCTACAGCCGAAACCAGGACCGCCAGTAAAGGTTTTATAGAGACAATCGTTTCCATCAGCACAGATTAATTTTTCATTAAATTGATTTCGTCAATATTCACCGTCTGGCGGTTTCGGTACAGTACAACAATAATCGCCAAACCCACTGCCACTTCAGCAGCGGCTAATGTCATCACCAAAAAAACAAAAACTTGACCATCTACGCTATTATAGTANCTGGAAAAGCCAACCAGAGCCAGATTGACCGCGTTCAGCATTAGCTCGATGGACATGAAGATCGTGATGGCATTTCGACGAAAAAGAACTCCAAACACACCCACTGTAAAGAGCGCTAGACTCAGGATAACAACATGTTCCAGAGGTACAATCATTATATCTTTCGCTTGGCCAGATACACTGTGCCAATGAGGGCCACAAGGAGTAACAGCGAAGCCACTTCGAAGGGTAACAGGTATTTGGTGAAGAGCGCTTCTCCCAGCGCGTTCACCCCACCGGCGGCAAACGTCCCGTGAGGTTGATGCAAAATTCCTGAATCACTCAGAAANATGAGCAAGATACCAAGGAAAAACACTATGACAAGAAAAAGTGACAGCCCTCGTTGTAAATANCTGAAATGTTCTTGAGCCTTCTCACGCCCGAGGTTCAGGAGCATGATCACGAATAGGAAGAGAACCATAATAGCACCGGCATAGATAAGAATTTCAAGGATGGCCAGAAAGTAAGCCTCCAACAGTAAGAATATCACCGCTAGAGAAAAAAAACAAAAAACCAGCAAGACGGCGCTATAGACAGCGTTTCGATTCAGTACCACCAGCAGTGCCGAAGTGAGAGTAACAGCTGCAAAAAAGTAGAAGAAAAAACTTCCTGTCATCCGCTTTTCATCTCCGCATCATGACTTTGCTTCTTATAGTAATTTTCATCTTTTGTCATTTCGTACACTTCCAGCAGACCGTCTTTGTTTATCCACAGACCCTCACGGCTGCTATTTGAAAAGTCATATATCTCCGTCAGTTCGATAGCCTGTTCAGGACAGGCCATCTCACAGAATCCGCAAAAAATGCACCTCAGGAGGTCGATATCAAAACTGATCGGATAACGCTCCTTGCCGTCTTCCCACGGTGGTGCTCCCGGCACGATGTGGATACATCCGGAAGGACAGGCGGCGNCACACATTTCGCAGGCAACACAGCGAATTCTGCCATCGGGATACTTATTGAGACGGTGAAGTCCGCGGTACCCCTCGGGCGGGATGTATTTGGTGTCAGGATACTGGATTGTAACTTTCTTCTGGAAAAAATGCCGCAAAGTAACCATCAGACCGCGCAACAGAGCCGGGAAATAAAGCTTGTCCCAAAAGGTCGGTTCATATGATGTGACAATAGTGGCCATCAGTTTAAACCGTCAAAGTCAGATATCCGGCAGTTAGAAAGATGTTGACGAGTGCCAGTGGAAGCATCACCTTCCAACCCAATCTCATAAGTTGATCGTAGCGAAATCTTGGGAATGTCCAGCGAACCCAGATGAAGATAAAAAGGAATAGTGCTGTTTTGATGGCAAAAGCAACTACAGAAAACAGCACACCCAAATTTCCTAACGCCGCTTCATTCACCAGAGGAATATCCCATCCCCCCAGAAAAAGTGTCACCGTCAGGGCTGAAGCAGTGACCATATTGGCATACTCAGCCATATAGAACATAGCAAACTTGATGCTACTGTATTCCGTATGATAACCCCCTACAAGCTCCTGCTCGGCTTCCGTCAGATCGAACGGTAGTCGATTCGTCTCCGCATAGACAGCAACCAAAAAGATGAGAAATGCTAGTGGCTGTTTGAAAACGTTCCACGACAGAAAATGTCCCTGCTGCTGAATGATAATGTCATTGAGCCTGAGTGAACCCGCCAATAGGATGATGCTGACAATGGCTAACCCCATAGCAAGCTCATAGCTGATTAGCTGTGCCGATGCCCTTAACCCGCCGAGAAGCGGATATTTGCTGTTGGAAGACCATCCCGCCAGAACAATGCCATAAACGCCGACACTTGTGAGGGCTAGGATATAGAGGATGCCAATATTGATATCTGCCACCTGAAGCTGGATCTCCCGCCCAAAAAGGTGAAGTTCTGATCCAAATGGGATGATGGCAAAAGTCATCAGGGCTGGAACGATAAGCATCACCGGCGCCAGAAGAAAGATTGGCTTGTCCACACCGGAAGGGATGACATCCTCTTTCATTAAGAATTTGATGCCGTCAGCCAACGGTTGGAGCAGACCCTTAGGACCGACCCGATTGGGCCCTAACCTATTCTGCATAAAGGCTGAAATTCGTCTCTCCGCCAGAGTCATGGCCATAACCGTCAACATTATTGCGGCAAACACCACAAGAGCTTTGACGCAGATGATGATGAGGGTGACAAAATCCATTACGAAGACTTCACCTTGCCATTAATAGAGAGTCCATAATCTCCGAGACGGAACAGAGATACGCCTTCATAATCCGGAAAACACTTCCCCATTTCAGCCAAAACTTCCCCAACATCGGAATAGGAAAGTTCCTGTTGCCCCATGGTGTTAACCACTTCCATAATGATTCTCCAGTCTGGTCTCGCTTTTCCCTTCAACGGTAACGAGGGTCTTAACCACTGAACACGGCCTTGATCATTGGTAACAGTTCCCTCTCGTTCAAAAGGTGCAAGTCCAGGAAGTATAATATGAGCAGATTCTGCCACTTCCGTCAGGGCATAACTTTGCACTACGACAAAATCCATTTTCATTAGTATCTCTTTCCATTCCTGATCCAATTCCCTATCTACACCATCGTCCAGTATATACATTACTTTAATATTCTGTTGATCAATCTCCGAGGCCATGTCTTCCAAAATTGACGGACATACATCATTCATCCCTCGATGATTGGGGGAGCGGTCGCCGTTGATACAGAAGCCTGAAGGATAAGTGATTCCCTCTTCTTCAATTAAAGGCAAGGCACCAAAAAATCCTTTCTGGAAGCGACCAAGCATGAAATTAGTTTCATTGGTGTGAAAAGGAGATGCGACGAAAACAATTTTTTCTTTGGCATCACTCAGATTCTTCGCTACTACCTTAATTGCTTCATCCCACTGTATTTCGGTTAATTCATCTTCGTCTCTTCGCATAGGTGAAGTCACCCTTTCTATCTCTTCAAAACGATGGAAACCGTATCGCCCTATGTCACAGATAAAATATCCGTTCGCATCATGATTTTCCCTCGGTGATACCCGAAAAATCCGATCCTTTTGGTAGAACACATTAATGTTGCACCCAACGCTGCAATCCTGACATACAGAAGGCTGCTCATGAAGATTCCATATACGATTCTTGTGGATATAATCCGTGCTTAGCAGAGCTCCTACAGGACAAATATCCGTGACATTTCCAGCTAGGAGATTATCAAGCGGTTGGTCTTCTAAGGCGGATATTTTAAAGTCATATCCTCTTTTTTGGACAAACAGTTCACCTGTACCTGAAATCTGACGCGTGAACCTGACACAGCGGGTACACATAATACAGCGGTTCTGATTGATAACAATTTGTGAGCCAAGATATTCACTGGGTCGCACCCGTTTTTCTTCTTCGAACCGGCTGTGGGCATTACCAAACTTGAAAGCATAATCCTGCAAAAAACATTCTCCTGCTTGATCACAAACTGGACAGTCCAGAGGATGGTTCAAGAGAAGGAATTCCAGAACATTTTTTCTTCCCTGTTTTACAAGCTCAGTTTGAGTGTGAACAACCATATCATATTTTTCATCAATCTTTTTGTCGGGCGGTGCCTCACCAACAATGATGTTACAAGAAACCTGTAGCTTAGGCATCCCTTCAACCTGAACGATACACATCCGACAGCTGCCCACGGTCTCAAGTGCTGGGTGATAGCAGTAGTGAGGAATTTCAATCCCGTTGGCAGTAGCAGCCTGGAGGACCGTTATTCCACTTTCTACCTCCAATTCAGCATTATCAATCTTCAGTAGCGGCATTAGGTAACAGACTCCTCTTGCGAAATATATTGACGAAAATCATTTTCAAATTTTTCAACAAAACTTCTTACAGGCCACGCTACAGCTTCACCAAAAGGACAGATAGTTTTACCAAAACTTCCCTTAGAGAAATCAATAAGTCCTCCAATGTTGTCCGTGATCTCTAATATCATGTTAATATCATTGGAATTACCATCACCACTGGCAATTCGGGTCAGTATTTTTTCGAGCCAAGCTGTTCCTTCTCGGCAAGGCGTGCATTGTCCGCACGATTCGTGAGCATAAAATCGAGCAATATTCAGACAGGCTTGAACCATATCAACTTTTTCATCCATTACAATCACACCAGCTGAACCGAGCATAGTTTTTATTTCGGCAAGAGAGTCAAAATCCATATTTACACTCAACGCTTCTTCAGCGGTAAGGATTGCTGACGAGGACCCTCCGGGAAAGACAGCTTTAAGTTCATTCCCGTCCTTGATACCACCAGCAAGGTCAAAAATCAAATCTTTGAGTGGAATGCCCATAGGTTCTTCAAATACCCCTGGTCTGTTAACATTCCCAGACACACAAAAAAGCTTTGGTCCCGGCCCTTTCTCAGGGCCAATAGATTTAAACCATTCCGGACCGCGATTGATTATATGGGGAAGGTTGGAAAGCGTCTCTACATTGTTAACAACAGTAGGACATTTCAGATAACCTTCAATAGCCGGGAAAGGGGGTTTTATCCTTGGCCAACCCCGTTTTCCTTCAAGAGACTCTATTAATCCTGTCTCTTCGCCACAAATGTAGGCTCCTGCACCTCGATGTATAACTACGTCTAAATCATAATCTGAGCCAAGAATCCCCTTGCCCAGAAGGTTCTCTTCATAAGCTTCAGCCACTACTTTTTCCAGTAACTGATATTCTTTAAAAAATTCGCCACGTATGTAAATGAAAGCTGTATTGCACCCTATGGCATAGGATGCAACGATCATCCCTTCCAGAATCTGATGGGGAGTTTTGTTGATGAGCAATCTGTCCTTGAATGTCCCCGGCTCACTTTCATCAGCATTATTTATCAAATATTTTGGTTTTTCACCATCTTGGGGAATGAAGCTCCATTTCACACCAGCAGGGAATCCAGCACCACCCCTCCCGCGAAGATTAGAAGCCTTTACCAATTCAATTACATCATCAGCACTCATAGCAAGAACTTTTTCAAGGGCACTGTACCCTCCAACACTTTTATAAAAGGAAAGCGTGTGACACTCTTTCTGATGTATATGTTCAGTGAGTATCGGTTGAAAGTCACTCATTGAAGAGATTCCAGCAATTCATCAAGTTTTTCTTTAGATAGGCCTTCATGATAATCATTGTTTATCTGTACCACAGGTGCTGTTCCACAGGAACCAAGACATTCGACTTTCATAAGGGTGAATTTTCCATCAGGAGTTGTCTCACCTGGACCAATACCATACCGGTCCGTGATATGATCCACCAATGCATCTGCTCCATTCAGACTGCAAGAGAGTGTCTGACACACCTGCAATATATACCGGCCTTGAACCCGCGAATAAAACATGGTGTAAAACGAGGCACAATCCATGACCTCAGCCGGATGTGTCTCTGTGATCTGGGCAACAGTATCAACAACAGCATTTGAAATATAGCCTTCTTGTGTCTGCGCCAGATGAAGCAACGGGAGTGTGGCTGACCGCTTATCGGGATATTGGGATAGAATATTATCAACCAGTTCAGGATTGACATATTCAAACGAATCTTTGTGAGAATTATTGTTGCTCACCTATCTAATTCCCCCGCAATAATATTCATGCTTCCCAGGATTGCCACAGCGTCCGAAAGCATCAGCCCATCCATAATCCGGGAAAAAATCGAATAGTTAATGAATGACGGTGGCCTTGTTCTAACGCGGTATGGAGTTCGTCCCCCATTGCTTACGATGTAATATCCCAGTTCGCCATTGGGTGATTCCGTGGGAACATACGATTCCCCTACAGGCGGCTCCATTCCCCGGTTCGGCATGGTTATCTCAAAATGGTGAATAAGCCCTTCGATAGAATTGTAGACCTCCTCCTTCGGGGGAAGATT
>PBZW01000006.1 GCA_002730315.1 Fidelibacterota bacterium | reverse complement strand
TGGAGAAAAATTTTAAGAGGCGGTTACCAAACCAAGTCCACGCCTTCCTTGGTGTATGGGGGTGTGTCCACCGTTGTGTCCACCATTTCCGTGTCCACTATTCGTATATGTTTGATATTGATTGAATCAGTTTGACAAAACAAAAGCCCTTCAATAAAGAAGGGCTTTATGTCGATCAGATGGGGTTTCTGACGAGTCGGAGTGGAGAGATTCGAACNCCCGACCCCCTGCTCCCAAAGCAGGTGCGCTAACCGGACTGCGCTACACTCCGTGGGGTGAGCGATGGGACTTGAACCCACGGCCTCCTGGGCCACAACCAGGTGCTCTAACCAGCTGAGCTACGCCCACCAAATTCTTTAAATCTAATTCGTTTAAAGCGGGCAAAATTACTGGCGATTAATGACTCCTCCAAATGCAATTCCTGCCGCTTCACCGTGCATTGTTCGTTTGAACGTCCGTAAGTTCATATATGCGTCTTTTGCCCCGTTATATCGCCCGAGAACTGGTTCTACCCTTCATTTTTGCCTTGGGGATTATCGTATTTATACTGTTCATCAATTTTTTCTTGAGAGCTGTGGATCGTTTCCTGGGCAAAGGTCTAGATTTATTCACGATCCTGGAATACCTTTTTTTGAACCTGGCCTGGATCGTGGCCTTGGCTGTGCCCATGGCGGTATTGATCGCTACGCTCATGTCCTTTGGCCGACTGTCGGAAGACAACGAGATCAACGCCCTNCGGTCCTCGGGGATCAGTTTTCTNACCATCCTCCGCCCGGCTTTGGTGTTTGGCGCAGCCGTGTGCCTGCTCTTGATCATTTTCAATACCCGTATCCTGCCGGAAATGAATTTTAACGCCCGCTTGCTGGCGGGCGATATACGCAAAATGCGACCGGGGCTGGATATTGAACCTGGTCATTTCATTGATAATATACCCGATTATTCCATGATCATTCGCGGCAAGAACGGCAATCTGATGGAAGACGTGCGCATCTTCAGTAAAGAGAGTAAAGATGTTCAGACCAGTATCTATTCTGAAACGGGTGAACTGTCAACCTTGGACGATGCCATTATCATGACCCTTTATGATGGNGAGATACACGAATTNGATCTGGATAATTACAACAATTACCGGCGCATCAATTTTGAAAAGCACGTGATCACCATTCCTGCGGATGACTTGATGATCAACCGCCGGGATACAGCCAATCGATCGGACCGTGAAATGACCGTGGCCTTGATGCAGGAAAAGAAAGTGAAATTTGCTGAGCGGAAACAGCGGGTGGAAGAACGGCTGCAGGAAACCATCAAGAAAGTGACAGATCTCGATATATTGCCTGAAAATTTTGCAGATGCACAAAAACTGATGAACAGGTATAATGAAGAAATAAAGCAGGATACTGCAATGACTGCTGCCCAAATGCGTTTGAAGGAACGCCGCCTGCGCAGCCTGGAACGCCAGGCCAAGAATGAATTCAGATTATTGGATTCTTATACCCGCAGCTGGAATAAATATGCCGTTGAGATCCATAAAAAGTTCTCACTTCCGGTGGCGTGTATCCTGTTTGTCCTGGTGGGCGCACCATTGGGAACATTATCTCAACGAGGTGGGTTTGCCGTAGCCATCACCCTTGGCTTTGGATTTTTCCTGATATACTATATTTTTCTCATCGGCGGTGAGGAAATGGCCGACCGTAATATAGTCTCTCCCATAATAGGTATGTGGACCCCCAATGTAATATTGGCTTTTTTAGGAGGTTATTTGACCTTGCATTCCGTCCGCGAGCGAGCGCCGATCGATTTCAAATGGACGTGGCAGAAGACAGAGGAGGAAAATGAATCCGAATGATGTGATCGCCGCAAAAAATAGCGGCCGCACCATTCCCACTTCAGACCTGCATGATTTTATCAGCGGTTATGTGAAGGGATCGATCGATGATGCAACCATGACCCAACTGCTGCAGGCCATCCTTGACAAAGGTATGTCCGCTGAAGAGATCTTTACTATGGTGGATATAATGATCCATTCCGGCCAGTGTATGGATTTTTCAAATGATGCTCAATATGTAGCAGATAAGCACAGCACCGGTGGNGTCGGTGATAAGGTTTCACTGGTCTTAGCTCCCTTATTGGCAGCAGCTGGAATAAAAATACCTATGATCTCGGGCAGGAGTCTGGGGCATACCGGTGGAACAGTTGATAAGCTGGAGACCATTCCCGGTTTCAGGACAGATGTTTCATTGCAGCAATTCCACGAGTGGGTAGATGATATTGGTTTCGGTATCATGGCTCAATCAGCTGAGATCTGCCCCGCGGACGGCAAGATCTATGCCCTGCGGGATGTGACTGGCACTATCGCTTCAGCCCCCTTAATCTGCGGGTCCATTATGAGTAAAAAGATTGCTTCCGGAATCGAAGGATTGGTCCTGGATATAAAAGTAGGCAGCGGCGGTTTTATGCCCACGCTATCTGCTGGCAAGGAATTGGGTGAAATGCTAAAAGATGTAGGCGAATATTTTGGCGTCAAAACTGACTTGGTTTATACGAATATGGATCAACCGCTAGGGTGTTATTCCGGAATGTGGTGTGAGGTCCAGGAAGCCATGGATTGTTTAGCAGGCAAGGGACCGGCTGATACCATGGCNGTCACACTGAAACTGGCANCAAAGCTTATGATACAATCAAANCTGGCTGAAACAGAAGAAGAGTCTGATCAATTATTGAATGATCTTTTAACCAATGGCAAGGCATTGGAAAAATTTCACCAGTTCATCGATGCTCAAGGCGGGAGTTTAGAAGAAACGAATAATGAACCGCGATTCAAAATAGATGTTCCAGCAAAAGCAGACGGCTTTATCGAATCGATAGATACCACTGCCATCGGCTGGGGACTCACAGACATGGGCTGTGGGCGGCATCATAAAAATGATATTCTTGATCCCACCGCTGGTTTAGAATGCATTAAAAAGATCGGTGATCCAGTTCATGAAGGAGATATAATATTCCAGTGTTTTTGCTGTGCTGAAGAAAAACTAAAAGNGGGTGTTGAAAAAATAGCCAATGCGGTGACTATTAGTTCTGCATCAATTGAGCAGATTTTGATTTACAATTGATCAGTTTTTATGAACCGAACAGCGTTGGTTTGGTTCAGTCCCCTTGATAAACATTTCAGTTTCTAAAGGACAAAGATCAAGTGGTATATGTTTCGTTACCTGGCATATTTTAACATTTTCAATGCGCTCAGGTTGTACAAATTCTTTCCGGGCATAGGACAATGAATCGTGGCTGTCGCGCATAAACCTGGCCCAAGCCGGAAGGGCAGCTTTGCTGCCATCTAACCCTTTCCCTAAACTGACTTGGGGATCATCCACTCCAAACCAGGCTCCGGCTGCAATGTATGGCGAATAACCAACAAACCAGGCATCTGTCCAGCCTTGGGTGGTGCCGGTCTTTCCTGCAGCAGGATGGTAAAAATGGTACTTCCAGCGGGCACTGCCGCCTGTTCCCCGGTCTAAAACTGTCTGCAGCAGGCTGGTCATCATGTAGGAGGTTTCCGCACTCAATACTTCTTCTCTCCGGGGATTGTATTCCTTCAGTACATTACCAAAACGGTCTTCTATGCGCGTTATGCCAAATGGTTTGCAATAAACACCTTTATTGGCAAAGGTTCCATAAGCAGCGACTATTTCCAGAAGGTGCACTTCTGATGTTCCCAGGGCAATGGCGTCCACTGCACGGATATCTGTGGAAATTCCCATTCGCCGCGCAGTTTGTTTAACTTCTTCTGCAGGCACAACTTCCTGGACCATCCGGACAGAGATGAGGTTCAAAGATCGGCGCAGTCCCTCACGAATGGTGGTTAATCCTCCTGAACTGCCATCATAATTCTTGGGCATCCATTTCACCCATTCTCCATCGGCGTTGCGGACGTTCAACACCACTGGTTGATTCAGCAATTGCCTGGTTACAGGTACACCATTATCTATAGCAGTGGTATAAACAAACGGTTTAAACACCGACCCCGGCTGGCGCAATGACTGGGTGGCGCGGTTGAACTGGTCAGGATAATCTGGCCGGCCGCCCACCATAGCCAGGATAGCACCGGTTCTGATGTCCAAAGCAACAAAAGAACTTTGGACCAGCAATTTATCACGGAGGTCTTCATACAATTCCATTTCCCCCGCCATCATGAGTTTTACCGTATCTTCGGGGTNGATTCCCAAGTACGCCAATTTTGAGAATTCCTCTTCATCATTGAATAAACGCTGATTCAACTTTTGTTGGTTCGCTATGACGGATTTATAGACTGCATCTTCAGCTATTTTTTGCAGTTTGGAGTTTACAGTTGTATAAATTTTTAAGCCATCCCGGTAAATATTCACACCCAACTCATCGTCCTCGCGCTCCAGGAAACGGCGGATATATTCCGTGAAATACGAAGCATCTCCTCGGGGCTGCTCCTGCTGGATATTATCCAGCAAACGGGCGCGGGCTTCGGTATATTCCATCCGGTTGATGTAATCCTGGTCACGCATGACACGCAAGACCACGTTGCGCTTAGTCAGCGCCAGTTCCGGAAACCGGACCGGTGAATAGCGGGCCGGTGCCGGGAGCAGCCCCACCAATAGGGCACTCTCATCCAGAGCCAATTCACTGGCGGATTTTCCATAAAATCTTTTTGCCGCTGCCTGGACGCCATAGGTCCCGTGACCGAAATGGATGCTATTCAGATACATTTCCAGAATCTCATCCTTGGTGTACGTCCGTTCGATCTGGATGGCTGTGATCACCTCTTTGATCTTGCGAGTAATGGTCTTTTTAAAGCCAATATTATCATAAAGGTTTCTGGCCAATTGCTGGGTAAGGGAACTAAAACCTGAGCGGTAACTCATGGTCACTGTATTAATGACCACAGCCCGCAAAACGTCGCGTAATGAAATTCCCCAGTGGTCATAGAACCGGCGGTCTTCCTTGGCCACCACCGCGTTCAGCATGTGTTGTGGTATCTGGTCCAATTCCACGAAGACCCGCTTTTCAAAATAGAGCTCATTCAGGAGTTTGCCATCTGCGGAATAGATCCGGGTCACCAGGTCGGGGTCATAATTCTCCAACTGCTCGATGGATGGCAGGTCAATGGAAAGATAGAGTATGTAGGCGAAAATAACCGCCATACCTGTGAGTACAGTATAAAAAGATCGTTTTAAGATATGCGCCCAGGATTTCATGGGATTGAATTTAGTTATTGAATTGTGTTTTGAGTTTGACGAATTGAACTTCGTCTAGAAAATTCTGTTCCGAAAGAATCAGCTTTTTTTCCTGGGCTGGATCATATCTTTAGGCTGAACCAGTTTATCAAAATCCTCACCATTCATGTAGCCGAGATCGATAATGGCTTCCCGGAGGGTGGTGTTTTCTTTATATGCTTTTTTGGCCACTTCTGCTGCTTTGTCATAACCAATGTGAGGATTTAATGCCGTCACCAGCATGAGGGAATTATGGAGATTGCTGTGGATGCGTTCTTCATTGGCTTCGATCCCTTCCACACAATGTGTTGCAAAGGAATCGGATGCATCTGCCAACAAACGAATGGATTGAATAATATTGAACGCCATGACCGGGCGGTAGACATTCAATTCAAAATGTCCCGCTGCGCCGGCGGTGGTAATGGTAACATCATTCCCCATGACTTGTGTGCAGACCATGGTCAGTGCCTCAGCTTGAGTAGGGTTCACCTTTCCTGGCATGATGGAACTNCCCGGTTCATTGGCCGGCAATATCAATTCACCAATACCGGACCTTGGCCCGCTGCCTAATAATCGAATATCATTGGCGATCTTGTGAAGTGAAACTGCCACGGTTTTCAACATGGCGGATAATTCCACAATACTGTCCTGGCCGCCCATTGCTTCAAATTTATTTTCTGCTGTGACAAAGGGTAACCCTGTCAAGTTCGAGATCTCGTTGGCAGCGGCTTCACCAAACCCTTCCACAGAGTTGATACCTGTTCCCACCGCTGTACCGCCCATGGCCAGCTCATAACAATGGTTCAATGCATTCTTCACCCGGGTGATGCCATGTTCCACTTGGGAAACATAACCGGAAAATTCCTGGCCCAGACTCAAAGGTGTGGCATCCTGTAAATGGGTGCGACCCAGTTTGATGATATCCTTGAATTCGTCTGCTTTTGCTGACAGTGCCTTTTGGAGTCTTTCCAGTGATGGAAGCAATTGCTGAGTAGCCGATTCTACGGCCGCAATATTGATGGCTGTGGGAAATGTATCATTGGTGGATTGGGACATATTCACGTGATCATTGGGATGAACCGGATCTTTGCTGCCCAGTTCTCCGCCTAACATTTCAATGGCCCGGTTCGAGATCACCTCATTCACATTCATATTGGTCTGGGTTCCGGAACCGGTCTGCCAAACCACGAGTGGAAAGTGATCATCCAGCTTTCCTTCAATAACCTCATCGGCAGCGTTACGGATGGCATCTGCCAACCGGGCATCGAGGCTGCCGAAAGATTCATTTACGGTTGCGGCGGCTTTCTTTAGAATGCCGTAGGCCCGGATGAATTCCCGGGGAAATTGCTCGCCGCCTATTTTGAAATTTTGCAGGGACCGCTGGGTCTGGGCTCCCCAATAGCGATTGACAGGAACGTCGACCGGTCCGAGACTGTCATGTTCGGTTCGAGTGGACATGGTGTTATTTCACCTCCCAGGTCTGTCCCGAATGCAACAAGTCTTGGATGCTGCCAACTCCACGATTCTCTATGGCAGTGTTGACTTGATCAGTGGCCATGTCCTCATAGGTCGGCGCATCAATGGAGTATAAAACACCAATAGGATCAGGAAAATCTTCGCGGTAGGTCAAACTGGCCAGCATGGATGCGATGACAAAATCCTGTTCATTATGGACTAGTACATCATCTGCTGAATGTTCTCCGTTCAGTTCAATGATCTCTGGCTTGTTGCCATCCAATTTTATTCCTTTGTTCTTCTCAGCACCAAAGATCATGGGTTGGCCATCTTCCAGCCAGAGAACCTTATCCGTTTTGGTTTCTTTATCTGTCAGGGACGCATAGGCGCCATCGTTAAAAATTAGACAGTTCTGATAAATTTCTAGAAACGATGTGCCCTTGTGTTTATATGATCTTTCAATCATGGCTTGCATATGCTTGGTCTCACGATCGATGGTTCTGGCAACAAACGTGGCATCGGCACCCAATGCTAGTGATACAGGGTTGAACGGTCTGTCTAGTGATCCAAAAGGTGTAGATTTGGTGATCTTTCCCATTTCGGATGTGGGTGAATATTGGCCTTTGGTCAATCCATAAATCCGGTTGTTGAATAATAATACATTGATATCCAAATTTCTGCGAAGGAGATGGATCGTATGATTTCCGCCAATGGAAAGGCCGTCACCGTCNCCGGTTACCACCCAAACGGATAATTCCGGGTTGGCGATTTTCACACCGGAGGCAATNGCTGGGGCTCTGCCATGTATGGTATGAAATCCATATGTATTCATATAATAGGGAAAGCGGCTGGAACAACCGATCCCGGAAATAAAGACCACATTTTCTTTGTCTTCCCCAAGATCCGGAAATATCTTTTGGGTTTGTGCCAGGATCGCATAATCTCCGCACCCTGGGCACCAGCGCACAGCCTGATCTGAAGCAAAATCCATACGTGTATATTTTTTCTTTTCTACTGCTTTTGTTTCAGCCATTTCAGCTTCCTAGAATTTCGTTAACTTTTTCAATGATTCGGCTCTTGCCAATAGGCTTCCCTCTCACCAGGTTCAGACCCTGGGCGTCCACAAGATATTCAGCCCGGATCAACTTGTTCAACTGGCCCATATTGATCTCAGGAACCAGCACATTCTTAAAACGGATCAGGATTTCGCCCAGGTCTTTGGGCAATGGATTAACCCAACGGAGATGAACATGACTGACAGATTTGCCATCTGCTTGAAGGTCTTCAGCCGCCGAACGGCAAGCGCCTTTGGTGCCGCCCCAACTCAATATTAGCAGTTCACCACTGGCATCACTAAAAATTTCTGTGGGTGGAATATCGTTTACCACATTATTGACTTTTTGCTGACGAGTAAGCGTCATATGGTGGTGGTTTTCAGGATCATGACTTACGTTTCCGGTAACGTCTTCTTTCTCCAGTCCGCCGATACGGTGTTCCAAACCGGAAGTGCCGGGAATGGCCCAAGGGCGTGCCAGCGTATCTTTATCCCGCAAATAAGGCATGAACTGGCCATCAACCATACTGGAAGTATCAGCAAATTTGACATTGATGGGTTCCAGGTCATCTACGTTTGGTATTGCCCAGGGTTCAGAACCATTTGCCAAATAACCATCCGTAAGCAAAAGAACTGGGGTCATGTATTTCAAGGCAATACGGCATGCTTCGTAGGCTGTAAAGAAACAATCGCCAGGTGTGGCCGAAGCGATCACTGGAAGCGGGGCTTCTCCATTCCTTCCGAAGATGGCTTGGAAGAGGTCTGCCTGTTCCGTTTTTGTTGGTAAACCCGTGCTGGGCCCACCACGCTGCACATTCACAATCACCATTGGTAATTCAGCAATCACAGCTAATCCCAACGCTTCACTTTTTAATGCTATTCCCGGGCCTGAAGAAGCAGTCACTGCCAGGTTCCCTGTAAATGCTGCACCTATAATTGATGTCATGCCGGCGATCTCATCTTCCGCCTGAAAGGTCTTTATATTATGGTGTTTCAATGCGGACAAGTGATGAAGAATATCACTGGCCGGTGTAATGGGATAACCGCCATAAAACAAAGGTAAGTTTGATCTTTCTGCTGCAGCAACAAGTCCCAGAGATAAGGCATAATTCCCAACAATGTTCCGATAGGTCCCTGCAGGAAGATCTGCTTTATCCACTTTATATCGGGTGGTAAATATCTCAGTAGTCTCACCATAATTAAAACCGGCGTTCATGGAACGGACGTTAGCTTCGATCAGTTCTGGTCGCTTGGCAAATTTCTTCTCCAACCAATTTTTTGTAGGTTCCATGGGACAGTCATAAATCCAGAATAATAATCCCAATGCAAACAGGTTTTTGGTTCGTTCCACAGTTTTAGGAGTTAAACCCATATCAGCACAGGCTTCCTTGACGATCTTGCTCATATCAATATCAAAGACACGAAAATAGTCACCCAATGAACCATCTTCCAGTGGGTTGGAATCAAAACCGGCATAGGTCAGATTCTTTTTGGTAAAAGCAGCTGCATTACAAATAAGCATTCCGCCCGATTCCAGTTCTTCACGATGAACTTTCAGAGCAGCTGGATTCATGGCCACCAACACATCCACTTTATCGCCTGGTGTATGAATATCTTTGGAACTGAAATGAATTTGAAAAGCGCTGACCCCTGCCAATGAACCGGTTGGAGCACGAATTTCTGAAGGAAAGTCAGGCAGGGTGCTCAGGTCATTGCCAACAATGGCTGTTGTATCAGTGAATCGTCCACCGGTCAGCTGCATACCGTCACCGGAATCACCGGCAAAACGGATGACAACATCATCTACATTCTTAAGTGTTTTTTCCATAAAGGTTGTGCGGATCTGATTAGGGTATAATTACAAATTATCCTTTGCAAAACGGGACTATTTTGGGCGTTCAATGGTGTATTATTCAATCGGTTTCATTGCCTGTCCAGTTAGAAATTTACCATGCTGTTTATACGTAAATCAAATGATATAGAACAGGTTTTTGAACTGGATGAAAAATTGCACTTTAACGCCTGACAACGTAAACTCAACTGCGTATGAGTCCTAAACGTAATCCGAGTCAGCTTTCAATATTCCCGGAAATATCCGGAGACCTTGCTGCGCCGTCGATCGCAACCATTCCAGAATTTGATAAAGCTCTAGGCAACCTGATTAAAATGAGTGACTTAGGAGCATTTATTCAAATCAATATTCAAGGTATCGAAAAAATATATTCATTGAATCTTCATGAGCTGCATACTCCTCCGGATTTCCTGCAAAACAACATTACACCTGCTCCAATAACAGTACATCTTTTTCCACAGGATACCCGCAATGAAATAAAAAAATTGACCTATGAAGTAAAAGCATTTTTTAACCGCGGCAATTCATTCAAAACATCTTTCGGCTATTTTCTTTTCCGCAGCCATTTCCCATCCTGGAAAACATATTTACAAGAACGACAGGACGCACTTAATCAATACTTATCAGATACATTGAGCAAGGGTGTTTACGGTCAATATTTTTTAGATCATTTTCAGCAAGGATATGATTATTTCAAGGATGCCGCAGATGAAACAGCACCTTGGGTTTTCAGGGATAAAATTTTACTTAAAGATATCCAGGAAATCCGCAATAATCTTATGGAAACACAAACAACTCTATCATTATTAAAAGCTACTGACCTTGATTTTCCATTCCATGCTTTAGTATTGAAAACAGCACACATCCCAATGGTGCTCCATCAATTCCAATCCCAAGTCCATGTCCATTCTGTATTCAAGACCATCCACCTTGAATATTTGTCTGATAATGATATTAATACCATTGAGGATGTGCGTAAACTGACCGAAAAACTTTAATGATGACCAAAGAACAAATAAGACTATCTACGCTTTCTCACGGCAGCGGTTGAGCGTGTAAGATCGGTCCAAAAGACCTGGCCCAGGTTCTGGGTCAACTCAACTTGCAAACAGATGACCGTGTGATCGTTGGCTTTGATGACGCTGACGACGGTGCCGTGGTCCGTCTTGATGGTGATCGGTATATTGTTCAAACAGTGGATTTTTTCACTCCCATTGTGGACGATCCGTATCAGTTCGGCCAGATCGCCGCAGCAAATGCACTTTCCGATATTTATGCAATGGGCGGAACGCCTTCATTTGCGTTGAATATTGTGGGTTATCCCATCAATGAACTCCCAAAAGAGATGCTCTCAGAGATACTTCAAGGAGGTGCCGATAAAGCTGCTGAAGCAGGAATATCCATAGTGGGCGGCCATTCCGTGGATGATCATGAACCAAAATATGGANTGGTGGTGACAGGTGAAGTGCAAAAAGATGACCTGGTCCGAAATAATGGTGCTCAACCTGGGGATGCGTTGGTATTGACCAAACCGCTGGGAACAGGCATCATTTCCACTGCAATTAAAAAAGGGAAAGCAAATGAAGAATTGATCTCAAACGCTGTGGAATCCATGGCAACTTTGAACAAAGCGGCGGCAGATGCTTTCAAGAGATCCGAGATCCATGCTGCAACGGATGTGACTGGATTCGGATTATTAGGCCATCTCATGGAAATGTGTTTAGCAAGCGGTGTTTCAGCGGAAATTCAATATACCAGTTTTCCATTTTTTGATGGGGTGCATGAGTTGGCAGAAAATGATATCATCCCCGGCGGAACTAAACGTAACCTGGATTTTGTGAATGATGATATTGCATTCGATGTTGAATTATCTGAAACTGAAAAACTAATGATCGCAGATGCACAAACTTCCGGTGGCCTATTGGTCTCCCTGCCGAAAGAAACAGCCAGTAATTATATTGAAAACGTGTCACAACATCAATTCTTCTCCCCTATTATAATTGGCAAAATAACTGAGAAAGGCAGCACCCAAATCTTAATAAATTAAATATACCCGACTTTTTAAGTCGTAAATAATTCTTGTTCAGTATTTTCTATTTCAGTTATATTATCACCGATAAAAAAAGTCGGATTTAATTATGTTAAAGATCACTCGAAAAGTTGAATATGCCTTGATCGCTTTGCGCCATATGCAGGAGAAGGATCCAGGTGAATTAACAAGTGCTAAAGAGATCGCCGAACTCTATGCCATGCCGGTGGAACTCTTAGCAAAAACATTGCAGCATCTTTCCAGGGAAGGAATATTGGCAACTGTCCAGGGACCGACGGGCGGTTATAAGATTAAAAAATCCCTGGATGATATAAATATGAAGGATTTCTTTGAAAAAATGGAAGGCCCGTTAGGCATGATGAACTGCTATTTCGATTCAGATTGTACCCTTATACCTGCGTGTAATATTCGCACTCCAATCCAGCGGATCAATGACAGCATGCGCACCATGTTTGAGAACATGTCCGTTGGAGAGGTCACCCAGTGAGGTCATGATGGATATTAATAAAGATCAGGTTATTGATGTGCTTAAACAATGTTATGATCCCGAGATTCCTGTTGATCTGTGGAACCTGGGATTGATCTACGATATCAAGATCGATGAACCAAATGTGAATATTACAATGTCACTAACCACCCCGGGTTGTGGAATGGCACAGCACATGGCTGCAGATATTAAAACAAAAGTGTCCAGCCTGGACGGCGTAGAAGAAACAATTGTTGATGTTACATTTGATCCGCCCTGGAACCCGGAAATGATGACTGATGAAGCCAAAGAAAAATTAGGTTTTTCTCCTTCCCAGGCACAAACAGAAGAACCATCTACAGAGTGGGAATAATATGACTGAAAAAACTCACAAACAGAAACTGGCAGACTTCACAAGCGCTACCATTACTGTAACTCCCAGAGCTATTAATAAAATAAAGAATGCAATGAAGGTCGATGGTAAAGATGGCTGGATGCTCCGTATGGGCGTTGAAGGTGGCGGTTGCTCCGGGATGAACTATAAAATGACCTTTGATGAAACTCCGGGTGAAATGGATAAGGTCATGGAATCCAATGGATTGAAGATCCTTTGCGATCTTAAAAGCTGGCTCTATTTAAAGGGGCTGGAAGTGGATTTTTCTGATGACCTGTTAAACGGTGGTTTTAAGATTCACAACCCAAACGCAAATCGAACCTGCGGCTGCGGTACTAGTTTCTCAGTATAACTAACAAAAGACCATGTCAAAAGTAATAGAAAACGCTATTGAGCAAGACTATAAGTACGGCTTTGTTACTGATATTGAACAGGACACTTTGCCACCCGGACTAAACGAAGATGTCATCCGATCCATTTCCGCTATTAAAGAAGAACCCAAGTTCATGCTGGATTGGCGTTTGAAATCGTATAAGCAATGGCTGAAAATGGTCGAGCCCACTTGGGCAAAGGTGGAATACCCAGAGATCGATTACCAGGCCATTAGTTATTACTCCGCTCCAAAGAAAAAAGAATTGAAAAGCCTCGATGAGGTTGATCCCGATATTTTGGAAACGTATAAAAAATTAGGGATACCCCTGGAAGAACAAAAAATGCTAGCTGGCGTAGCTGTGGATGCTGTGTTTGATTCTGTGTCCGTGGCTACGACGTTCAAAGATGAATTGAAAAAACACGGTATTATCTTCTGTTCATTTTCTGAAGCTGTTAAAGAACATCCAGATCTCGTAGAAGAATACCTCGGTTCTGTAGTGCCGCATACCGATAATTATTTTGCTGCGCTTAATTCAGCAGTGTTTAGTGATGGCAGTTTTGTCTACATCCCCAAAGGTGTTCGCTGCCCCATGGAACTTTCAACATATTTTAGGATCAACGCAGCAAACACCGGCCAATTTGAACGGACACTTATTATTGCCGATGAAGGCAGCTATGTCAGTTATTTGGAAGGCTGCACGGCTCCCATGCGTGATGAGAATCAGCTCCACGCTGCAGTGGTAGAACTGGTCGCCCACAGAGACGCTACCATCAAATATTCCACAGTTCAAAACTGGTATCCCGGCGATCCAAAAACCGGAAAAGGCGGTATCTATAATTTTGTGACCAAGCGAGGAACCTGTTTGGAAGAAAATTCGAAAATATCTTGGACACAAGTAGAAACAGGTTCTGCCATTACGTGGAAATATCCTTCGTGTATCTTGAAAGGTGACAATTCCGTTGGGGAATTCTATTCGGTAGCACTGACAAACAATTTTCAACAAGCCGATACAGGCACCAAGATGGTCCACATTGGAAAAAATACCAAGAGCACCATTATCTCAAAGGGGATCTCTGCCGGGCAAGGACAGCAGACCTACCGAGGTGGCGTTAAGATCATGAAAAATGCGGAAAATGCGCGCAACTATTCTCAATGCGATTCCATGCTCATCGGCGATAAATGCGGCGCACATACTTTCCCTTACATCGATGTACGCAACCCCAACGCCCAAATGGAGCACGAAGCATCCACATCATCAATCGGTGAAGATCAGATCTATTATTGTAACCAACGGGGTGTCTCTACCGAAGATGCGGTTTCGCTGATCGTGAACGGTTTTTGCAAAGAGGTTTTTAAAGAACTGCCTATGGAATTCGCTGTTGAGGCGCAAAAATTAATGGAGGTGAGCCTAGAAGGCAGCGTTGGATAATTAAACATTTCAATGACTTAGGAAATCATGCTGGAAATACAAAATTTACACGTTCGAGTAACGAACAAGGAAATCATCAAAGGGATCGATCTCACCATCAATTCTGGAGAACTGCACGCCATCATGGGGCGAAACGGTTCGGGTAAAAGTACCCTCGCTCATGTCATCGCCGGGAAAGAAGGCTACGAAATCGAGGGAGACATTTTATATAAAGGTGAAAGTATTTTGGGCATGTCTCCTGATGAGCGGGCCATCGCCGGGATCTTCATGTCATTTCAATATCCCGTTGTGATCCCGGGTGTCAACAATACATATTTTTTAAAAGCGGCGCTGAATGCCAAGCGGAAGGCTTATGGAGACGATGAGCTGGATGCCATGGATTTTCTGACCTTGATCCGGGAAAAGATCAAATTGGTTGGCATGGACGAAAGTTACTTGAACAGGGCGGTAAATGATGGTTTTTCCGGCGGGGAGAAAAAACTAAATGAGATCCTCCAACTATTGACCCTGGAACCGCAATTTGCCATTTTAGATGAAACGGATTCCGGGNTGGATATTGATGCATTGAAGGTCATTGCTACTGGGGTGAATCAATTCCGCAATGAAGACCGTAGTATTTTGGCTATTACCCATTATCAGCGTTTATTGGATTATATGAAACCGGACGTGGTCCATGCTATGATCGATGGACAGATCGTAAAGACTGGCGACATTGATCTGGCGAAAGAACTGGAAGCAAAGGGATATTCCTGGCTGGTGAAATGATGGATCATTTCAAAACAGAATTGGATTCTCTGTTGTCCCGTTGGTCGGATGAGTCAGATGCGCTGGTCCAAATGCGTAACCACGCCTTTGACCGTTTTGCTGAATTGGGCTTCCCCACAAAAAAATGGGAAGATTGGCAATTCACAGATTTTTCTCTCTTCAAAAAAGTGCCATTCAGAATGACAGAAGCCCGGGACCTGGTTACGATCGGTGGTCTTGAAAATAAATTACTGAAGGACTGTTATTCCATTATCATCATCAATGGCCACTACCAGCCAGACTTGACCCAACTACCAGAGGGTGTTCAGGTTAGAACTCTCCTGGATGTATTTCTGAAAAATGAACTGCCACAATTATCAAACGGAAACCCATTCGTTGACCTAAATACATCCTTTATGAACAGCGGTTTGGCAATGGATATAGATGACAATGTTCAATTAGATCAGCCCATTCATTATCTATTCATCACAACCGGCATTGATGATTCCATTATGAACCATCCCCGCTTGATCATCAATGTTGGCAAGAATAGTTCCGCAATTGTGATCGAACATTATTTGAGTGAAAACACCCACCTTTATTGGAATAATTGTGTTTCCATCTCCAACCAGAAACCAAATTCCAAATTGGATCACATCCGCATCCAGGAAGACACCGGTTACCACACGGATAATATGATCTGTATTCTCCAAAGGGATGCGCAATTACGATCCACACTTTTTAATCATCAAACGCAATTATACCGTGGAGATATCCATGTAGAATTTCACGGAGAAAATGGACACGCTAATCTGAATGGCCTTTCCCTCTTGCATGATTCAAACCATATGGACACTCGGGTGATCATTGACCACGAATTTCCCCATTGTAACAGTGATCAATTTTTTAAATACATTTTAAATGATACATCGAGTGGAGTGTTCAACGGCCGAATCATTGTACGTGAAGACAGCCAGAAAACGGATTCAAACCAGTCCAATAAAAATCTGCTCTTGAGTGAAAACGCCACCATGCATTCAAACCCTCAACTGGAGATCTATGCAGATGATGTGCGCTGTACCCATGGCTCCACCACCGGTCAATTGAGCGAAGATGTATTGTATTATTTGCGTACCCGGGGGATCGAACAACGGGCTGCTCAAAAGCTCATCGTGAAAGGATTTGCTCGGGAAGTCTTTTCTAATGTAAAACATGAACCCACTGCAGACTATTTGAATGAACAACTCAATGAATGGTTAGCCCATGGATGATCTGCGGGAATTGTACCAGCAATTAATACTGGATCATAATCAGCATCCACAAAATTTCAGGGTCATAGAGGATGCCACCGATACTGCCAGCGGACACAATCCCCTTTGCGGCGATGAAATCACATTATATTTATATGTGGAGAATGAAGAGGTGAAAGATGTGAGTTTTCAGGGATCTGGCTGCGCCATTTCCAAGGCATCGGCGTCTATCATGACCACTATTATCAAAGGAAAGACCGTCAAAGAAGCTGAAGGTATCTTTGATCAATTTCATATTATGATCACTACGGGTGAAACAACGGGAGATATGGGTAAGCTGGCTGTGTTGGCAGGTGTTCACAAGTTTCCTGTACGTGTCAAATGTGCGGTCTTGAGCTGGCACACAATGAATAATGCACTCCATGGGCATAACGAATTAACCACAACGGAATAATATGATTAACAGTACGAGTACGGAAGAAGTCGTCACATTTTCACGGGATTGTAAAGCCACCATGATCCCTTCTGGAACAAAAGGCAATATCATCGCCGGAGAACACGGGATCATCACCCAATCATTGGGCGGAAACTATACGGTGGCAGTGAATGGCAATCTATATCGCATTGAAGGAACTGATGCAGACTCCATCGGGAAAGAGGTCGTTAAAGAAAAACAAGAAACATCAACGAATGGTCAGGAAGTGGATGAACGGGCTGTTTGGGATGCCATGCGCACCTGCTANGACCCGGAGATACCTGTAAACATTGTAGATCTTGGATTGATCTATTCCTGTAATTTTTCTGAAACAGAGAAAGGTACTTTGGTTGAAGTATCTATGACACTTACTGCCCCCGGTTGTGGGATGGGACCTGTAATTGCTCAAGAAGTAGAGAATAAGATCAAAGGTGTCCCGGGTGTACGAGATGTAATGGTATCTCTTGTTTGGGATCCGCCTTGGGGTCAAGATATGATGACGGAAGCGGCACGATTACAATTAGGACTTTTATAAATTTATGCTAGATGTAAAAAAGATCCGGGAAGACTTTCCGATCTTTTCGGAACAACCAGGCAACTTTGTTTACCTGGACAGTTCCGCCACAACACTCAAACCACGTTCAGTGATCGATGCGGTGAATGAATATTACAGATCGTACAGCGCCAACGTGCACCGATCCATTTATGAAATTGGTGAGAAAGCAACGGCCGCTTATGAATCCAGCCGCGAAAAAGCAGCCAAACTGATAAACGCTCCAACGAATTCCATTATTTTCACCAAAGGAACCACTGAATCCATAAACTTGGTGGCTTATGCCTGGGCTCGAAAAAACCTAAATCCCGGTGATGAGATACTCCTGACAGAAATGGAACACCACAGTAACCTGATCCCGTGGCAGTTATGCGCCCAAGAGACTGGAGCAAAACTCCGGTTCATTCCATTCAATGAAGATGGAACGTTAGATCTGTCAGATCCTGATCAATATTTTAACTCACATACTAAATTGGTTTCTGTCATTCATCAGTCTAATGTGTTTGGAACTATAAATCCTATTGATGAGATCGTAAAAATGGCCCATGATGTTGGTGCTATTGCTTTAGTGGATGCAGCTCAAAGTGTTCCCCACCAAAACGTGGATGTAGCAGAACTGAACTGTGATCTATTGGCTTTTTCCGGACATAAAATGCTGGGGCCGACTGGCGTGGGTGTACTATTTGGTAAGCAAGAATTTCTTGAACGATTGGATCCATTCTTGGGTGGCGGTGAAATGATAAAGACTGTTTCCCTAGAAAAATCTACGTGGAATGAGATCCCCTGGAAATTTGAAGCCGGGACACCCAATATTGCCCAGGCCATCGGTTTAGGAGCAGCTATTGATTATATTAATGAATTGGGCTTGGATAGGATTCATGAACATGAGCAAGATCTAAAAGATCATGCTTTAGAAAGTTTGGGAACGATTGAAGAATTGACAGTGTATGGTCACGCCGAAGACCGTGGAGCAGTTATCAGTTTTAACTTGGACAATATTCATCCACATGACCTGTCACAATTATTGGATAATGAAAAGATCGCCATCCGCGCCGGACACCACTGCGCACAACCCATCATGAAAAAACTGGGTGTTGCCGCAACAGGAAGGGCCAGTTTCTATCTATACAACTCCAAGGAAGATGTAGATCGCCTTTGTGAAAGTTTGTTGAATACACTTAAGTTCATGGGTGTCCGCTCNTAGGCGGAAGCGNATCAATAATTAATTANAGAGGAAGTTATGGCAGATTCAAAAAATGGCAAAGATCGTTTCAAATATATGATCACCATGCGCTGGTANGTGGAAACNGATGAGGATCTCGTAGCCGGAGCTCAAGAGTCAGATGATAAACTCCTGGAACTGTTAAGGCACCGTGAAGATGGTTCATCCAGCTGCTCCACCTGCCCCACACGCAAAAATGAAGGGTATGCGATCTTGAACTATCATTATTTCATGGGTGAAAAGAAGCCGGTGTACATGTCTGTAGATAAAGTAAAAAAATGATCACCATAAGTATGGATGATTTTTTGGATGAAGGCATCCTGAAAGAGGAATCCTTCAGAAAAAAAGTAGATGAGATCGACTGGTCACAATATGCCGGTGACCGCGTACTCGTTAGAGGCTGTGCGGAAGTGGTTATCCCAACATGGGCCTATCTTATCCTTACTGCTCAACTGGCCCAATTTGTGGAGCGGATCTATTATGGGGAACTGCGGTCGGCAGTGAAAATATTCACAAAGAATTCTAATTAATGTCAACAGAACGGGTCAGCTGGGAAAACTATTTTTTGAATATTGCCAAGGAGGTGGCCACCCGCTCCACCTGTGACCGCAAGCATATTGGCGCGGTCATTGTTCGGGGGAAGAATATTTTATCCACTGGTTATAATGGCAGCATCAAAGGCTTGGCCCACTGTGATGAAGCTGGCCATGAAATGGTGGATGGTCACTGTGTTAGGACTACTCACGCGGAAGCCAATGCCATTGTTCAAGCCGCTAAAAATGGTGTTCGTGTGGATGACGCAGAAATATATGTAACGGCTTCACCTTGTTACAATTGTTTCAAGCTTATCGCTAACGCCGGGATCAAGGCCATTTATTACGATGAATTCTACAGAGATGAACGTATCCTGGAACATGCCAAGGAAGCGGGAATCGAATTAGTTCAATTGGATTGAGTAATTACTTTATAAATTAACCCAGACAGGGCCGTCGCCGCCTTCAGGTGGGACCCAATCGATAATCTGGTATGGGTCCATGATATCACACGTTTTACAGTGTACACAATTAGAAAAATTGATTTGCAGTTTTTGGCTTTCACCATCAGGTACCATTTCATACACACCAGCCGGACAAAAATTCGTGCAGGGATTCCCATACTCTTCAGCACAGGTTGTAGTACATACATCCTGATCCCTGACATGTAAATGGGGTACCTGGTCTTCTTCGTGTGCCGTGGCAGAATAATATACATCTGTTACTTTGTCTAATATATATGTACCATCGAAATGCAGGTCATTGTAACGGTCTCTTTCAGCTTTCTTTTCCATTTTTAAATGGCCTGATTCACTGGATATACGATTCTTAAATCCCCAACCCCGGCCGCCTGTCAAAAGACCGATTCCTGAATTAAAGAGGCCGGCCAACAGGCCGTTATCAAACCCCTGGTGAAAATTCCGTACTTTCCATAATTCGTCCTTGACCCAGCTTTTTTCCACGCGCAGTTCAAAATCCGCTAATTGCGCTGCACTAAAATTATCTGTAGATAAAGCCTCGGCAATTGTTTCTGCAGCCAGCATTCCGGATTTCATGGATAAGTGGATGCCTTTCAATCTTTGACCATTCATAAAGCCAGCGGAATCACCAATCAGCATAGCACCATCCACAGCCAATTTTGGAATTGAGAACCACCCCCCTTCCGGTAACGATTTTGCTCCATAAGCAATCATTTCACCACCCTCAAGCAAAGAGTGCAACCAGGGATGGTTTTTTAAGCGCTGTAGTTCATGATGGGCATCGACTGCGGGGTTTTTATAATCGAGTCCAACGACCATTCCCAGGTCCCAGATATCATTCTGCATTCCATAGAGAAACGCACCGCCAAAAATATTATGACCCAGTGGAAAGCCCATGGTATGTGCCACATATCCTTGGGGGACAGAACCTGGAGACATGCGCCATAGTTCTTTTACGCCAACAGCCCAGACCTGGGGGTTCCTTCCCTGCATAAGATCATGCCTATTGATGAGCTTTTTGGTCAGGCTGCCGCGGGTACCCTCGCCTAAAATAATGACTTTTGCATGAATGTCTGCTCCCGGTTCAAATTGTGGTTTCTTCTGTCCATTTTTATCAATACCCCGGTCGCCGGTACGCACACCGATTACCCGGTCACCTTCATACAACAGTTCTGTTCCTGCAAAACCGCAGAAAATATCCACTTCCTCATTTTCACAGATTCCGCCCAGCCAGCGCGTGAGCTTGCCCAGGGAGGTTACAAAACAATTGTGATGGTTCATGGCTGGAGGTACAAAGGGAAAGGGGATTTTTTTAGCAGCTGTTAAATAATAAAGATGTTCTTCTGCAACTTCAGCTTCAAATGGAAAATCAGTAACTGATTTATCTGGGAATAATTCATTTAGTGCGCGGGGATCGACAATGGCACCAGACAAGGAATGGGCACCAACTTCGGATGCTTTTTCAAGAATAGCTACACTGGCATCCTGTCCGGATTCGCGCAGTAATTGTTTTAAATGAATCGCTCCAGCGAGGCTGGCCGGCCCGGCACCTACAAAGAGTACATCCAGCTCCAGAACTTCCCGTTCTGACATCGGTTCGATTACTCCTGCAATGCTGCAGTCAATTTTGGTACAATCTCCAGCATATCTCCCACAACGCCATAATCCGCTAATTCAAAAATGGGGGCATCGGGATCTTTATTAACAACAACAATATTCTTGGATCCTTTCATGCCCACTACATGCTGGATGGCTCCGGAAATACCCAATGCCAGGTAGAGCTTCGGGGCGACAGTTTGCCCGGAACTGCCGATTTGATGATGGGGCGCTAGCCAGTCGGAATCAACCACGGGCCGGGATGAAGCAATTTCTGCACCCATAACTTTAGCCAATTCCTGGGCCATGGGAATATTTTCTTCTTTACCGATTCCNCGGCCAATGGCTACGATGAGGTCGGCGCTGGACAAGTCCACTCCACCTGCTGCTTCCTGGAATGGTTCTTCCGGAACTGTTTTGATAGTACCAGTATCCATTTCAACTGTTACCGAACGTACATTGGCTGTTCCATTTTGAATGTTGTCAGATGAAAATGTAGCAGATTGAAAACTGACCAATACGGGACCAGAACCTTGCGGATGCAGACCGGCCAGCAGTTTGGCATTGAATGCCTGTTTGCTGAAAACCGGTTTACCTTCATTCGTTGAGCAAGAAACTACATCATTCAAGAAGGGCCGCTGCAGCTTGACACTAATCCTCGGCACATAATCCCGAATCTGGTAGGTATGCCCAAAAAATACATATTGCGGGTTTTCATTGGCGATGACCTGCGCGACTGCTGCGGCATAACCATCGGCCGTATATTGATTTAAATGTTCATTTTCCATAGACAGGACTTCTGTGGCTTCATACTTGGCTGCTTGTTCAGCAAGCGCTGGGGCATTGTTTCCCAGGGCTAAAATGCCAATGCTTAAATTACATTCTCCTCCAATTTGCTGTGCTCCAGCGATTGCTTCCTGACTCATGCGGTGAATACTGCCGCTCTTATCTTCCAAAACAACTAATATATTCATCATACCACCTAATTTATACGTATCTCGTTTTTAAACACATCTACCAACCGGTTTACAACCTGATCAACGGAGCCTTCTATCATTTCAGTCTGTTTTTCCACATGTTGAACAGACAGGCCATTAAACTCTTGCAGATTATCATCAGCAAATACTTCCGCCAAGGATACCGTTTTTATTTCTTTCTTTTTGGCAGTCATAATACCTTTGAGGGATGGATAGCGGGGCGTATTCAATCCCGATTGAATCGCCAGGCTGGCTGGCAGTTCCATGGTCTGCCACTGGAACCAGCCCGCTTCCAGCTCACGTTTAACCCTGATTTTTCCATCCTGGATTTCTGTGCCAACCACCAGAGTTGCGGTGGTCATTCCAAGGAGTTCGCCCAAAATAACACCCGTCTGTCCAAAACCGAGATCATCAGACTGGAGTCCTGAAAGAACCAAATCAAAATTTTCTGCTTTGATGGCATTGGCTATAGCAGAGGCGATTGCATAGGGATCTGAATGATAAGGAGGTTCTTCCTTGATATGCAGCGCCCGGTCGGCACCTTTGGCCAATGCTTCGCGGATGGTTTTCTGGCTGCGGTCCGGACCCAAGCTGACCACAACCACTTCACCATCGCCATTTTGTTCACGGATCTGCAAAGCTTCTTCAAGAGCATAATTATCGCTTTCGTTCATTTCAAAGGGCAGTTCAGCCTCCTGGATCCACGCACCATCAGCAGTGATAGCAAAATGTGCGTCACTCCCCGGAACTTGTTTTACCAATACACAAATATTCATTTACAGTTTTTTACCTCGATGATTATTGAAGATTTAGAATCCTGTCAGGTTATAAATTAAATAATGATTAATTAATAGACCTATAACTTGTTCAAATTTATGGTCAATTGTATATTTCTTCCCAAAAAAACAATGAACAATTTCACGTCAATGATCCTGGCCAATTTACTTTTTATCTTTGGATCTATCCTATTCCTCTGGTCAGTCTGGCGCTGGCTGCAGCGTCGGAATTATAAAAAATGAGCCAAATCACGTATTTAAAAAATGATTTGAAAAAGGGTACAAAATTGTAGTATACTTGTTGTGATGGGACGAACAAGGCAACGCTTTTCGTGGGAAGATTTCGTTCTTAACTAACTACTAACATGCAAGGGATAATTATGAGAAAACTATCGTTAACAAGTATTTTATTAACACTGTTGTTGCCCGTTGCTCTACAGGCACAGTCATTTACGGGTACGTATGAATTGATCGGTGCCAAGGTAATTTATACGGATATTGCCCGTTTCGCTGAAAGCGATGATGATACAGCAGCTAATTATTTGGTTGAGGCGCATTGGCCAAATGTAAATAGTTCAATGTTTTCAGCACCGCTAGCTGGATTTATGCCAGGGGATACTGTTGCTGTTCTTGAAACACCTGATGTATTATTGTTACCTATCGGTTTAGCTGGTGCTGGAATCGATTTGACACTAGGCTTGGACATGGAACAAGGCACTATGCTGATTCCCGGTGTTGAAGGTTCAACAGCCACCTATCCTACCATTGATGAAGTCAGCTGTTCTACATTTGCCACTGTGGCACCAGTCACAGACAATGCAACCATTTCCTATTCCACTTCATCAAACTCTTATAATTCCGATGCGGGTACTTTTACCTGGGGCTTTGGGATGTCACAATCAGACGTTTTTGACTGGTTCGACGCACCGGCTGACTGGGAAGACCCAACTAACGACGTTACTAATTATGGCATTTTAACCGGGTATTTTAATTCTGACAATACTGGTTTTGAAGGAATGGATCTCATTTGGTACGCAGAAGATGGCCAAGACTCTGATAGTGGTATTGATTCTGATGGTATTTTGAATCGTAATTTGGGTATTACCACTGCTCCCGGTGATGTATCAACAGTTCCAGCTCTTGCTGCATCAGGTATACCAGTCAATGTTGGTACCTATCCTATCTTAGGCGGCACAGGTGTTGATTTGGACGGTGATGGGGAACCAGACGGTGTCGTAGATACAGATTGGGGCTATTATTTTGACCCCAATGGCGCTGACGGTATTCCATTTTGGGAACAACCCGGTGAAGACGATTCACCCTTTCAGTTCACGGGTTACTATATGACCTACAATGGTTTAGCTGCACTTAGCGCTATACTGACTGCAGCCGGTGATGATGCCGATGGTGATGGCATTCCGGATAATTTAATGGCATTAATCGTCGGATACATGGGAGCTGGTTATCCTCAAGATGCTGCAACATTGATGGCATTAGCTGATGTTATTGAGGGAGCATTTGTTGCTTGGGCTGCGTACTTTGGTGTTGATGCCACAACTGCTACTGCTGCCGCTGCTGCCGTTGTTGCATATGCTCAAACTACATATGCAGCTTTGGTTGCACAAGGCGATCCTGATGCCCTTATGAATACAGCTATGGCAACTACAACAGTTATGGGTGGAGTTCTAAATGCAATGGGCATTGATATAGATGATTCTGACCATGACTACGATCCGACCAGCACTACAAGTGACAATCAGCTAGCCAATTCTGGTTTTGAAGATGGTTTCACCAGCTGGGAGGTATACCCCCATGGAAATAGCCAAGCTATGATTGGAACCGGTGAAGTCATGTATAATACAACTGAAACATTCGTCGCCTTTGAAGGGGACTCTGCGCGAAAATTGTGGGGCTTATATGAAGGCGGCACCAATATGGAGAACAATGTCTTTCAAACCTATTGGGGTACTTTAGGTGCTTATACACAATTTGATGTTTCAGCTGAAATTTACACCAATAGTGCAGATGATTTAAATCAGGGCAATGGATACGGCGTATTATTCGCAAAGTATTTTTATGATGGTTGGGCCTGGGCAGGAATGGATAGTGTCCACTTCCGTGGCGCACCCGATACATGGCACCATCAATCTGTGTCCTGCACCGTTCCTCTAGGCGTTGCTATTGTGCAAGTCGGTGTGATGCATGTACAGCCGTCAAATGATGATCATGGATCATTCTACGTAGATGATTTCTCAATGCACATTAATTATCCATTCCCCAATGGACGTCTCGTTTTCCAAATTGGCAATTCCTGTGTGCCCGTTTTTGAATACCGTGATGTTTTTGTATCATTTGCCAATGTAGGAGAAGCTGGTGTCATTTCTGAAGATATATTGCCAGAAAAATTCGCTGTATATGACAACTATCCTAATCCCTTTAACCCCACAACACAGATCAGTTTTGATCTGGCAGAGAATTCTGTAACTGAAGTATCTGTCTGGAACTTGTTGGGTCAAAAGATCACAACGCTCTATACAGGCGACCTGAATGCCGGTCAGCATACTGTCAAATTTGATGGTAAAGACAGCAACGGCAGCATTCTGCCCAGCGGTGTATATATCTACCGTGTGGCAGCAGGCAATAATGTTTCCACCAAGAAAATGATGCTCTTGAAATAAGCACTATTTTCATTTTCAATTATGATACATCAGACAGCTCCATCAGCCGGTGGGGCTGTCTGTTTTTATAGGCAGGATTAATATGAAAAAAACATTCTATTATTCTATCATATTTGTTCTTTTCAGCCAGCTATTTGCCCAAAGTGGCACAATCACCGGTCGGATTTCAGATGCTGATAATAACGATCCCCTCATCGGCGCCAACGTAATCATAGTGAGTACAGCCATGGGTGCCGCTACTGATGTAAACGGCAGTTATACCATCACTAATATCCCGGTAGGAGCTGTTACCCTAAAGGTCACATACATTGGCTATGAAGAAAAGACTAAGGATTTGACTGTCACTTTAGGCGAAATTGTGATTGCCGATATAGCTTTGAATCCGGAAGCCATCCAGATGGAGACCTATGTGGTAACTGCTTCACGCAGACGGGAACGGGTGGAAGATGCACCGGCGGCCATCAGCGTCATTACCCAAAAAGAAATCCGCCGAGAAAGCAATACCAACCTAGGTGATTATTTGAAACAGGTGAAAGGGGTTGACTTTACACAGTCCGGTGTGGACAGTTATAATTTGAGTGCCCGGGGATTTAATTCATCTTTCAGTTCCAGACTGCTAACACTAACCGATGGCAGGATGGCCAACGTCCCCTCTCTTCGCCTGATTGCCTACAACGTTATTCCCGTTTCATTTGAAGATGTAAAACAATTTGAAGTAGTGCTTGGTCCATCTTCAGCGTTGTATGGCCCCAATGCCCACAGCGGTGTATTGAATATCATTACTATTCCCCCCCGTGAATCCACGGGAACAACAATCAATGTGCAAGGCGGCAGCCTGGCCCAGGAAGGGGGGTTTTTAAAAAAACTGACCATGCGCCACGCATCTACCTTTAAAGACTTTGGGTTTAAAGTATCGGGTGTTGCCTTCAATGCGTACGATTGGGAACACGTTAATGATGACGAATACGAAGGACATGACCCCTCATTTTTAGGCAGATCAAGGTTAGTGCATAATGGTGTGGATGATAATGCCAGTAATTCTGAATTTGGCAATCCTACTTTTGATAGTGACATGCTCACAGCTATTGCCAATGGGGAGATTGCCAATAACGGTATCGATGATAACGACAATGGCTTTATCGACGAAAATGATGACTGGGCCGGACTGATGTATAGTGACAATATAGATGGTATGTTTCCGATAGGAACAGAAGAAGGCAGTCCGACGATTACTGAGGCAATGGTTGCGGAAGCTGCCGGAGACCCCTACAATCGTTACTATTTAGATAATGGCATTATTCTTTGGGGTGTTACAGAAGATATGATTGGCCGTTATTATGCAGATGGAATGGACAATAACGGCGATGGTTTAATCGATAATGGGATTGATGAAGGTATAGATGAGAATGATGAATCCTGGTACGATGGTTTTGATAATGACAGTGATGGTTTGATCGACGAAAAAGACGAAATTGGTTCGCGCTGGATCAACCGCTTTGGCAGTTATAATTCAGGGACTCCTAATGATGATTCTACAAATTGGTCCGGTTACGGTTTTGGTGATTATGAATATGATGATGAAGGTAATTTGACCTTTGATACAAATGGCGATGGTATTTATGGCGGGCCAGATGATTTTGAAATGGCTTTCTCACCAAATTTTCCTCGTTATGCAGCAGATGCCAATGACGATGGTATCGATGATTATCCAGATTTTAATGTGGAAAATTATCGCTATGATTTTCGTTTGGATTACAATCCCAATGATGATTTTCTAATCAGTGGTTCACATGGATATGCCTATGCAAGGAATATAAACATTACCGGTATCGCCCGTTACCTGGCAGATGGCTGGGTCTATAAATATTGGCACGGCCGCATGCGCTATAAAAATTTCTTTTTACAATCTTATTTGAATACCAGCTATTCTGGGGATCCTACTAAACCAACACGTAACATGGCAACAGGCGGTACAATCTATGACCGCTCAGGAAAATGGAGCACCCAATTTCAGCACTCCGTGGAATTGATGGATGGCAATTTCAGATTTGTGTGGGGCATTGATTATTTCCTGACCATGCCCGACACGCGTGGGACCATTCTTTCGGATAATCAATCGGTAGATAAACGAGATAATAATGGTAATGGTGAAGGTTTGTCCCCTATTAGTTTTACTGATTATAACGACAATTTATTAGTTGACAGTGGCGAACAGCTGAATGTGTGGTCTACGGATTCTACTGATAATGTCTGGCATGCAATTAAAGATGGTGTGGATAATGATGGTGATAGTGATGATTATGAAGATACAAATGGTAACGGTCTGCCAGATGCCTGGGAACCGGGTGTGAACGGTGTAGGCGATGTTTATGCTGATGGTATTGATAATGATGGTGACGGCAAAATAGATGAAAATATTGATGAAGGCATTGATGAGCAGTCAGAAGATAATCGCTATGTAGTGAATGAGTTAGGCATTTATTACCAGCTAAACTGGAAATTGAATGATAAATGGGAAGTAATCCAGGCAACACGCTTTGATTCCCATGACCGCCTGACAGATGTAATTGAATACAATAACTACGATCGCGACTATAATCCTCTTAATTGGAAATTTAACCTGGATAAAACAGATGGAATGCAGGTTTCGCCCAAGATTGGTCTCATTTGGCGTCCCAAGGAAAACCAGAATATTCGCATGACCTATGCACAGGCGTTTAATACGCCTTCTAATCAACAATTATTTCTGGATATTTTTGTCACGCGCGTAGCNACGTTTAAGGTGTACGCCAAAGGAGCATATAATGGCTATAATTTTCCAAGAGATCCAGTAACCAATCAGNTTTACTGGAAAGATCCTTATGATGCTTTTAGTTTGATACTTTTTGATCCAGAAGAATACCTCTTTTTCTTTCCCTCAACAGATCCCAAAGTGAAAGGTCATTTTAAAGATGAGGTACACGATCAAGGAGGAATATATCCTGAAGTGATGCGTACGTTGGAATTGGGATACAAAGGCAGGATCACCCCAAAACTTTATGGCACGGTTGATCTTTTCTTAAATCATTATGATTCGTTCGTCAGTTCCATTTCATTTATTACACCTATAGTTGTTGATAAAACCGCCCTGTCTCATGACTGGAATGATAACGGCATCAGGAATGATGATCCAGATAATATAATCGATGATGAAGACCTGGAGCTTGCTTTTGACCATTGGCGTGATTTCATCGAAGGCGTATCAGCAATAGATACCACCCGCGGCCAAAATCCGCCAGTGGTGGTAGGCTATGTGAACTACGGAAAAGTGGACATGGGCGGATTGGATTTTAGCCTGGCCTGGTTGTTAAACAGGGANTGGTCTGTAGGAATGAATTATTCTTACTTGAGTATNTCTGAATTCAATAATCCCATTACCAATACCCCNGATCCNATCAATGCTCCAAGACANAAAGGCGGTGTCAAGATTCAATTCAACCCACGTAAATATGATTTCAGTGGCTCACTCAATATTCGCTATGTAGATGGATTTCCCTGGTCCTCCGGTATTTATTATGGCACCATTGATACCTACTTCCTTGGCGATCTGCACACCAGCTACAAGTTCAATGATCATTTAGCAGCCATGTTTTCTGTCAACAATATCTTAGACCACCGTCATGTTGAGATCATGGGCGGGCCAACATTGGGTCGATCCATCATATTACGCTTACAGGCTCAACTCTAAAATTCCCCATACCAAGCAAACGCCCTTGTTTTGAAAGAAACCGGGGCGTTTTAATTTAGAGTACTTTTTTATCATGTTTATAATAACGAAAATGATTTCCTGGCTGGATGCAATTGACAAATCGCTGTTCCATTTTTTTAATAATACATTATCGAATACGTTATTTGATATATTAATGCCCATAATCACTAATCAGGGTTATTGGGCAGTACCCATTTTAATATTATTATTATATTTGTTTGTCAAAGGTGGGAAAAGAGGACAAGTCACGGCCTGTCTTCTCATTATTACTGTAGTAGCTACGGATGCAATTGCTGCACAGATCATTAAACCTTGGATAGGACGCCTCCGTCCTTCTCATGTAATGACTGATTCAATTAATCTTCTTGTGCCTAAAGGAGGAAAATTCAGTTTTGTCTCTAATCATGCTGCAAACATTTTTTCAGCTGCAACAGTTTTAACATATTTCTATTCAAAATGGAAAAATGTACTGTATACACTAGCAGCATTAGTTGCCTTTAGTCGGGTTTATGTAGGAGTACATTACCCCGGTGATATATTTTTTGGAGGATTGTTCGGTTATGGTATGGCTTGGGTTTTCATTTCCTTATGGGTGATTTTGAAAATGAGGGAAATAAAACGAGGACAAACCTGGGTCCTCTACGAATGATCAGTTAGGCAGCTTTGATTCTGGCGGTTTTACACCAAATTCTTTAAATGAATCCTGCCCGGGAGATGTGATCTCCCCATGTTTCTCTTCAAATTTACTGATATTTTCCTGCAGCGCCAGCATGAATGCTTTGGCGTGTTGCGGTGCCATGATGATACGGGAATGAATCTTTGCTTTGGGGACACCCGGTAGTAAACGCGTAAAATCCATTACAAACTCTGCCGGTGAATGGGTTACAACCACAAAATTGGCATATTCACCGCTGCTGACCTTTTCATCTAATTCAATATTGATCTGCTGGACTTTTTTCTTGTCCATTGTTCCTCCTTATAAGGAATTAAACGTTTCCGAATTCCCTACGGTTAAATTCTTCCCAATCCTCGTCCAGGCCCTCAAATTCACTGTACTCGGGCTGTTTTTCGTGCTCTTCTTCATCTTTTTGCCGGACCATTTCATTTTCATACAGGCTGAATGTATCCTTCTTTTTTTCAAAATCAGCGGGATTTACTTCTTCTTCTTCAGTCTGATCGAGGTCTTCAATATCTTCGCTGTAAACTTCTGCATCAAAGAAATCCAAGTCTTTCACAATACCATTGGTCATTAAATATTCCAGAAAATCAAGGTATTTTCTGTTTTTTAAATCCGTTTTACATTTTGGGCAGCTTAAACTTTCCTTGAGTTCTGCTTCCTCAAGTGAGTTTTCACAGGCCGGGCAAATTATTCCTTCTAACATTCGTTTTTTCCCTCAAAAATCGGGCGTTAAGTTAATCGAGTGCTATAGTACCGTCAATAGCTTTATTATGTTTTTTTACGTCGGTAAATGGATTCCAACAGCGTTTTTTCAGCTGCTGAAAATTCAAGGTCGCGGCGTGATTTCACTATTTCAGCTGTTTCCAAAAAAGCCTTCCAACGGACAGGTTTTACTTTGTTGCCAACACACCAAGAAAAAGGAGAAATCGTTTTAGGAGGAAATTCACTGGTGACAATATTGCTGCCTGTCCCGATAACTGTTCCAGTATTTAACCTTGTACCAATTGCAGTTTTTACATGGTCGCCCATGAAACAACCAACGTGTTTTGAACCTGTTTTTGTCATTACACCATTGACTAGTATATCAATATCACTGTAATTATTTTTTAGATTACTGTTTACCGTCCCAGCGCCCAGGTTCACCCATTGACCTAAATATGCATCACCCAAATGCCCATCGTGAACCTTATTGCTCCAACCCTGCATAATAACACTGTTTATTTCGCCCCCAAGCCTGCATACTGGTCCAATAGAGCAACCGCCTTTGATTTTAGTCATTGGTTCAACGATACAGTGCTCGCCTATATATAAAGGGCCTGCCAGGTACGCAAGGGGTTTAACAACAGTATCATTGGCAATAATCACAGGCCCGAGGGCAGCATCAACAACTGCTCCTTTTGAAATAATTACAGAATCATGGGCAAAAATATTTTCTTTATTTATTAAATCAGCTTCCGTTTCAGGTGCAGAAAATCCAGGGAGAAACTGTTTATCTTTTTCTGTTTGCTGGTTGGTTAAAGTAATTGCGTCCCATAAATACTCGATTACATTTATGTTGAGGTTAATTTTCTGGTTATCACTTTCCAAATCAGCCGCTAATGGACCACCACTATCCATCCATCCCTTTCCAGGATCCTGTGCAAGGTTAGCCCCAATTAACGTATGATTATTGAAGAACAGAGAATCCTTCTGATCCTTGATAGCAGCAACGGCATCCTCATTCCAAAGAGCGTTGCCTAACAGCCAAATTCCTTCGTCAATATTTTCTGGATTGATGCTGTTTTCCGGGAAAGTTTCTTTTGTAACCTCCTCTAATTCTGGCCGTACCAACAGGTGTATATTGTCATCGGGCAGTAAAAAATTGAGTCGTTCAATACAGGTTAACGCACCACAGCGAATATCAAAAACCGGCCGAGTTAACGTTATGGGTTCCAGGTTTAAAGCACGGTTGTTTTCAAATATATAGATGTTCATGTAAGTCCCAATAATTGCTGGATATTTAGGAATCCTTTTTCAATATAATCACTTCCTTTGCGTTTAATTAAAATATTGTAATATTTTTCGCCTTCCTCTGTATAAAAACCGATACGCATGGGTGCGTTGGAGTGTTGAGCAATGGCAACTGTAAAGGGGTCAAATTCAAGATTTAAATCAATTACAGCATCCGGCTGGGAAGTAAAAATTAAATCAAGGAATGACTTATGGGGTAAACCCCAGCGGTTCACATGCTCTTTTGAGTAAGTAATCAAACGATCATTAATGCTTGAATCAACATATTCTAAATTTCTACGTATAGCTATATAACGTATTTGTAAGCGTCCTTCCGGACCCATTGCATTTTGCAGTACTTGTATAAACATGCGCGCCATGTGTGAATGTTCCGGCTTTTTTGGCAATAGTACTAAAAGATTTGTTATGGGATAGCGCTCTTTTCTTATGGCCAATCCCACTGGTCCATTTGTTTTTTCCCGGGGTCGGTTCCACCACAGTGCCATCCGCGTTTTTAAAGGTAAATCCACGGTGGAATATAACTTTTTTCACAAAATAGAACCTGTGTAGTTTCGCCCTTCTAATAATCCGGGAAAAATAAATGAGTGTTGGTAAAAAAATTCTATTCGGCAGTTTGGGCTGGGTACTGGGCGGTCCCATCGGTGCAATTATAGGCTATTATCTCGCCTCATCAGGGGATCAAGCTGAACGCAGTCATTTTAGCCAAACAGCATCGGGTATCTATCCAAGCACAAAACCGGGTGACTTTATGGTTTCCTTGATGGTGCTGCTGGGCGCTGTGATGAAAGCGGATAAACAGTTGTTGAAATCAGAATTGGATTATGTAAATAGCTTTCTCAAGCAGCAATTCAATAACCAGCAAACCCAGGAATTCATGAACCTGTTCAAGGATATAATAAAACAGGATTATCCTGTTCGGGATGTATGCCGCCAGATCCAGCGTTCCATGGATCATCCCAGCAGGCTGGAGTTGATTCATGTATTATTCGGATTATCCAAAGCAGATGGTCATGTGCATCCCGATGAAATCAAAGTAATCCATACCATTGCCCGCTATTTGAATATTAATGAGCATGATTTTGATTCCATTAAAGCCATGTTTATTAAAGATACCCAATCGGCATACAAAATATTAGAGGTGGAAAAATCTGCCTCGGACAGCGAGGTGAAAAAAGCCTATCGTAAAATGGCGTCCAAATACCACCCGGACAAAGTAGCCCATTTGGGGGCTGAATTAAAGAAACTGGCAGAAGAAAAATTTAAGGCTGTCAATGACGCCTACCAGTCTATCAAGAAAGAACGGGGTATGTCTTGACCAAAGAACAGCCGGGTAAATTTCCTTTTACCCGGGGCATCTACCCAAATATGTACCAAGACAGGCTCTGGACCATGCGCCAGTACGCCGGCTATACTACTGCGGAAGAATCCAATAAGCGTTATCGCTATTTGCTGGATCATGGTGTTTCAGGATTATCCGTTGCTTTTGACCTGCCTACTCAAATCGGGTACGATTCGAACCATGAAATGGCTTTGAACGAAGTAGGTAAGGTTGGCGTGCCCATCTCCACTCCCGATGACATGATGCAGCTATTCAAAGACATTCCCCTTGACACCGTTTCCACGTCTATGACCATTAATGCCACGGCCGCCATTCTCCTGGCTCTATATATCGTTACAGCCGAAAAACAGGGTGTAAAAGCTGAACAACTCCAGGGCACCATCCAGAATGATATTTTAAAAGAATACGTCGCCCGGGGCACATACATCTATCCGCCGGAGCAATCCATGCGGATCGTGACGGATATTTTTGATTTTTGTTCCACGCATATTCCAAAGTGGAATACCATTTCCATTTCCGGTTATCATATCCGCGAAGCCGGATCGACCGCTGCCCAGGAATTGGCCTTTACACTTGCTGACGGCATCGCCTATGTACAGGCGGCCATTGAAAAAGGCCTGGATGTAGATACCTTTGGCAAAAGACTGTCTTTCTTTTTTAATGCCCATAATGATTTTTTGACGGAAGTGGCAAAATTCAGGGCGGCAAGGCGCATGTGGGCACACATTATGAAAGACCGCTTTGGCGCGACGAATGAAAAGGCCATGATGTGCCGTTTTCATACTCAAACTGGCGGATCAACACTCACAGCACAGCAAATTGATAATAACGTGGTACGCACGACCATCCAGGCCATGTCCGCTGTGCTGGGCGGAACACAATCCCTGCACACTAATTCCCGGGATGAAGCCCTGGCCTTGCCGTCAGATGAGGCTGTGAAGCTGGCTTTGCGCACCCAGCAGGTTATTGCCCATGAGTCGGGCATTGCAGATCATCCTGATCCTTTGGGCGGCAGTTATGCAATTGAACAATTGACCGATAAACTGGAAGCGGATGCCAAAACCATCATTGCTGATATTGATGACCTGGGCGGTGCCGTGGAAGCTATTGAAAAAGGCTGGGTGCAAGGTGAAATAGCCCGCAGCGCTTATGAATACCAATCCAAAGTGGATTCAGGTGAACAGGTTATCGTGGGTGTGAATAAATATGCCAGTGATGAAGAAAAAGACACTGAAGTATTGGCAATCGATCCACAGGCTGTTCAAAAACAGATCAAGGGTGTAGCTGATTTCAAATCCAAGCGCAATAATGAACACGTTAACAACCGTCTTGCTGAACTTTCCGCTGCTGCAAAGGGGTCCGAAAATCTGATGCCCGCTATAATTACATGCGTTAAACATGATTGTACATTAGGTGAAATATCAGACGCCTTGCGCGCTGTATTTGGTGAATACCACCCCAATCTCTAATAATACTTTCCATGAATTCACGCCTTTTTTCTGCGATCATATCCTTCTTCTTCCATCCCATGGTCATGTCCCTGGCGGCTTTCTATATACTATTATTCGCTCATGAACCAAGCGCCCCTAATGCCCTGGGTGTCCTGATTGTCTGTTTTGTATTTTCAACTTTTATTCCTATCATGACCGTTTTGATACTAAAAAAGTCCGGCAAAATCTCTGATTTTGAAGCTTCCCAGAAAGAGCAGCGTATTTATCCCCTTTCTCTGGGTATTATTTATTTCGGGATCGCATTCCTAATCCTAACCTATATGCAGGCTGAATCACTTGTTAGGGGCCTGATGTTCTGTTATATGACAAACACCTTGATCACTATTCTTATCACACGCTACTGGAAGATATCTCTCCATGCCCTGGGTGTGGGCGGTCCCATTGCCGCATTGTGGATCGCCGGTTTTCATTATCCTTTATCAGCTCTTTTCGTTTTAGTTGTTGTTAGCTACGCCAGGGTCATTTTGAAAGCACACACTATTTTACAAGTTGTAGTAGGATCAATTGGAGGTTTTTTACTAACCTACGTCCAACTGCAATTATTTTTTGTCTAATTATGTTCACCAACCTCATCCAAACCAACCTCACCACCAGTATTTTGGGGAAAGAGATAGAACAGTATACTAGGACAAAATCCACCAATGACAACGCCTGGGAATTGATTGATGAGGGCGGCCAGGAAGGAACCGTTGTTATTACCGACAAACAGACAGCCGGTAGAGGACTGGGCGGTCGCAGCTGGGTATCTGTTCCAGGAAAAAGCCTGACTGTTTCCATCCTATTAAAACCGGACATGAATAGCAAATTTTCCGGTTGGTTTCCGTTAATGATAGGCGTTGCAATAGCAGATGTTTTTGCAGAATTGGGACTGGATGCTGAATTAAAATGGCCCAATGATATCATGGTCAACGATAAAAAACTAGGCGGTATTTTATGTGAAAGCCGTGTGCAGGGACAAACACTTGCTTGGGCCGTGATCGGTATTGGCTTGAATATTAATGAACAGGAAAACGAATTGCCTGAAGATTTGAATGCGACTTCTTTTTTTGCAGAGCGGGGGTCATCTATACAAAGGGAACTTGTACTGGCCATGATCCTCAATGCATTTGAACAATTGTACATTTCATTAAAGGAAACCCAAGATACATTCACCCTTGCAGCCCAATGGACAGATCATTGTAATCATGTGCATACGACAGTTAAGTTTATAGCAGATAATGAAACACAAAGCGGCGTCTTTACCGGTATTAACGAAAATGGAGCTGCAATTATTCAAACCAATGGGAATGAACACACATACACAAGCGGAGACATTCACTTAATTTGCTCATGATTTTGGCCATAGATATAGGTAATACAAACGTAGTCCTCGGTTTGTTCAATGACGATAAACTCATAGAAAGCTGGCGGCTGAATACCGCATCCACACGGACAATTGATGAATGCTGGGTTGCGGTCAAATTACTATCCCAGGACGCAGGTCGCGATCTACAGAGGATCGATGGTGTTGTGATCGGCAGTGTCGTTCCGAAGGAAACATTTGTCTTCAAGAAAATGTGCGACCATTACCTAAATATCACCCCTTTCGAAATTAACGGGTCCCTGGATATCGGCATTAAATTAAATGTATCTGCCCCCGCTGAAGTTGGTGCGGACCGTATCGCCAACGTCTATGCCGCCGGTAAGCTGTACGGCAAACCGGCTATTGTTGTGGATTTTGGAACTGCCACTACCTACGACGTTATCGATGAAGAAGGGAATTTTATCGGCGGCGCCATTGCTCCCGGAATTGAAACCAGTGCCAAACACCTTTTCCAAAAAGCGGCATTGCTGCACCGCATCGACTTTGAAATTCCAGATTCAGCCATTGGCCGGGATACGCGCACCAATTTGGAAAGTGGTATCCTGTTTGGTGCCGCCGATCAAATCGATGGTATGATTAAACGGATAAAAACTGAAAAAGCATGGCCTGATATTCCGGTGGTTATTACCGGCGGATTGGGAAAAGTCATCGGTGGTATTGCCAAAACGGAAATCACCTTTGATGATGATCTGACGCTCAAAGGTTTATTTCATTTATATAAAGACTTGAATTAATCAGAAACGGTGCAGGGGCGACACCTTTATGTTGACCTCATAGCCCGCAAATTTTTCCTGCAGACCTCTTTCCATTTCCTGGCAACATTCGACTATTTGAGCCTGGGTCATTCCTGACCGCACATTGATACCAAATAAGATTACGTGGTGATTTTCAGTTTGGACGACACGAATATCATGGATATCTGTTATACGCTCATCCCCATTCCAGTTATGATTGAGAAAGGACTGCACTTCCTGAACAAGAGGATTCCCAGGCTGTACAGGATCCATGTGTACAGTGGGTTCTACTCCCAACGCTTTTTCTAATTTTTCTTCAACTTCTTCTGAAATATCGTGTGACTCGGCAGTGGTTTTTTCTGCATCGATCTCCACATGCACACTGACAAACTTATCATGCCCATAGCTATGCACAATGATATCATGAACGCCTAACACTCCATTCACTTCCATTATGATCTGGCGGATGGATTCCACTTCTTCAGTTGTAGGCGGTTTGCCAATGAGCTCATCCATAGCATTTTTGGCTATTTCAAAACCGGTATAGATCAAAAATAGTGATACTCCCAATCCTGCCCAACCGTCTACGGCCGGATAGCCGTAATTCCCGGCAATAAGAGCCGCTATAACCAGAAGACTTGATATGGCATCGGTGCGGTGATGCCACGCATCGGCATGGAGTGTCCCGGAGGCAATTTTTGATGATAAAAATTCTGCGTAACGGGCAGTTAATTCTTTTAATAAAATGGTAAACCCTATTAGCACCACCATCCACCATTTTGCAGTAACGGCCTGGGGGTTACGGATCCTGTCAATGGATGTCTCAATAAATTCGATCCCCGCAACCACCAGGAGTACTGCAATGATAAGTGTTGCAATATATTCTGCTCTACCATGACCGTAAGGGTGCTCCACATCCGCCGGCTTTTCCGCCTGTTTGAACCCCCAGATGACCACCCCGGAAGACACAACGTCAGAAAGGGTATGGACCGCGTCCGCGATGACGCTCACAGCTCCCACCATCAATCCAATAACTAATTTGAGTCCAAATAACAGACTATTCACCAGCAGGGAGACCCATCCTTGGAAGATACCTATTTTATTCCGATAAGTTTGAGCCGATTCCTTTGTATTGGGTACGAACCGATCTGTAATGGAATCAAACACCCTTATATCATCCCCTTGATCTTGTGGAGTTTGTTTTCTTCACCCCGGGCCAACGCATAATCAAATGACCCTTTAATGCAAGCGGAGCCAATTTCTCCGTCTTTGCGAATGGCGATGTAAGCGATCTGAAAATCGGGATTCCCGTTATGTGCTTTGATGATGCGGTTCAGCGCTTCTTCGCATGCTGCTGTGGGGTCGTAGCCTTGTCTCATGAGTTCCACCACGAGAAAACTTCCAGTCGTTTTTATGACTTCTTCCCCCAAGCCTGTGGCAGCGGCGCAACCGATTTCGTTATCCACAAAAAGCCCAGCGCCGATGATGGGGCTGTCTCCCACCCTGCCGTGTAATTTGTATGCCCAGCCGCTGGTGGTGCAAGCACCGGCAAGATCACCATTCTTGTCCTGAACCAACACGGAAATGGTATCATGGGTTTCATGGGGCGTCATTTCCCGGCGCTTCTTCTTCCACTCTTCCCATGCTTTTTTGGATTCATCGGTGAGCAGATCCATTTCTTCGAAGCCTTGTGATACGGCAAACTGCCTTGCCCCTTCGCCCACAAGCATGACATGTTTGGTCTCTTCCATCACTTTTCTTGCCACAGAAACCGGGTGTTTGATATTTTGCAGAAAAGCCACCGAGCCTGCATTTCCGTTGGAATCCATGACACAGGCATCTAAAGTAACATTTCCCTGCTCGTCGGGGAGTCCGCCAAAACCAACAGACGTACTGGTTGGATCTGCTTCAGGCACTTTGGCACCAGCTTCCGCCGCATCCATGGCATTGCCGCCATTTTCCAGCACTTTCAATCCGGCTTCATTTGCAGGCAATCCGTGATCCCAAGTGGAAAGAATTAACGAATTATTCATATTTGTTTTGATATTTTCGCTACTTATTAGTGTAGATGATACAGCCAACCCAATGCTTGTTTTCAAAAAATCCCTACGCCTCATACCAAAATAGCTAAATAGCTAAATATTTTATGGTCGTTTCGCACATGTTATTTATCTTTAACTGTTTGCCACCACTCATTTAAATACACATTGATCATTTCCCGGCGGTACTTCAGAGGCATTAAATCATTATCAACCGTTTTACAGTTCTTCCGGGCACTGCGAGTAAGTCCTTCCAATGTCAAGTCGGCAATAGGTTTTTCTATCAGAATTGGTGACATGGATACCCCGTTCAAGCAAACCCGAGCCATGCCGGCAGTATCAATTGCTGCGGCGACAGTCAAAGAAGTGAAATCCAATGTTTTCCGTAAACGCAGTTTTTTAAACCACCAATCCACCGGTTTCTCCGGAACACGAATAGCAGTCAGGATAGCATCATCCATATGTTGATGATATTTGATTCCATCTGGAGCATAGATTTCTTTCAGGGGAATTTCATCCTCCCCCTTTTGGGTTTGAACAGTCACAGTGGCATTTAAGGTAATCAGCGCCGGTGCGGTGTCTGACACGTTGCGGGAGAAGCATTTATCTTTACCGCCTGTAACCAGACAGGTAGCACCTACTTCCCGCATGCATGACCCAACCGCATCCCGCCATTCTTTTGACTGATTGTAAAATGTACACCGATTGTTGACCAACAGGTTGCCGCCAATAGTAGCCGTCTTGCGAATCACCGGTGTTGCCACTGATGCGGCTGCTTCAGCCAATAATGGAAAAAGTTTCTGAATTTCAGGGGCTGACGTAATGTCATCCAAAGTAACAAAAGCCCCCAGTCTCAGTGCATTCCCATCAGCTTGAATCCTGTAAGTATCGGTTAGTCCGCTCAAGTCAATAATAGCTTCGTCTTTTATTAACTTTTGTTTCCGATAGATTTGCAGATCGGTTCCGCCACCAAAATACACATAATTGTTGGAATAATCCGATGCCAGGGAAAGAGCTTCCGTAATCGTTGCTGGTTTAAAATAATAACTCATGCTTTAATTTTTTTCCCGAACCTTATTTAATATCTTGTCCGGTGTGATGGGCAACTCCATCATCCGAATCCCCACTGCATCATGAATAGCATTGCCTATTGACGGAAGGACAGGATGAATGGGGCCCTCGCCCGCTTCCTTGGCTCCGTAAGGACCTTCACCGTCATTTGATTCAATGATTGACACGTCCATCTCCGGGGTATCTACGCTGTATGGAATTCGATAATCAAAAAAGTTAGCATTCATAATCTGGCCTTGCACAAAGCGCATATCTTCTGATACTGCCTGTCCCAGACCCATATGAATACTGCCTTCAATCTGACCTTCAACTGCTAGAGGATTTAATGCCTTCCCGCAGTCATGAGCTGCCCATATCTTTTCTACATTCACTTCACCGGTATCTGGATTAACCGCCACTTCTGAAATGAATGCCCCGAAACTGTAGGCTGGGCTTAAGCCTGCACCAGATCCCTTAAAATCGCCGCCCAGCTTGGGGGATATATAATATCCGCTTTCTACAAATGCGCCGCGGCCTGCCATGGCGATTTCCACACCATCTTCCCAAGCAATATCCAGAGTTCCATCTTTCGTGAATATTTTTTTATCTCTGAATAAAATGTCTTTCGCAGAAACGCTTTTTTCTTTGGCGATGGCTTTGGCCATCTCGTTTCTGATTCTTTCTGTGGCCATTTTTGCAGCATTTCCCACCATGAAAGTGACGCGGCTGGAATAGCTGCCTAAATCCACAGGCGTTGTCTTTGTATCTGCAACTTCCACTTGTACAAAATCCATAGGTATACCCAACTCTTCAGCGGCAATCTGTACCAGTATTGTATCACTACCTTGTCCAATATCACTGGCGCCGCTGAACATCACAATCCTGCCATCAAAATCAAGTTTGGCATGAACTACTGTTTGGGGATAGCGGTTCCAGATGATGGGCAGTGCACTGCCGCTGATGAAAAATCCGCATGCTACTCCCAATCCCCTGCCATAAGGAAGTTTTCCGTAACGATTATTCCAATCCGATTTTTCCCGTACGGTTTCCAGGCATTCCCGCACGCCATTACTGGTGATGCGTAGCTGGCCGACCGTTAAAGTATTTTCCGAAAGAAAATTTTTCATGCGTAAATCGCAGGGATCTATGCCAATATCGTGTGCCAGCATATCCAGTATTACTTCCACAGCATATCTGGGATTTACAGCCCCGTGTCCGCGCATGGCGCCGCATTGAGGCTTATTTGTATATGTCCGCCGGGTTCGGAAACCCAGTTTGTCAATCTTATACGGTCCCTGCAACAAAACACCGTTATAATATGAGGTCACTACACCAAAACTGCCATAAGCTCCGCCATCAATAATAACATCTGTGTCAAGAGCTGTAATTATTCCATCATTATCGCAACCAACTGACATGTCCATCGTTGTAGGATGACGGCCGTGATTCGTGATAAAAACTTCCTCTCGGGTAAAAGTACATTTAACAGGACGTTTAGTTTTCATGGACAAGTAAGCAGTTATCATTTCATGGGCAAAAGGATCACTTTTCCCGCCGAATCCGCCGCCTAAAGCTGGTTTCTTTACCTGAATTCGGTGCATAGGCAGTTCCAGAACTTTGGACAGGTTTCTGTGCAGATAATGGGGTACCTGCGTAGCACTGATGACCGTCAGGGTTTCGTCCCCATTCCAGATAGCGATGGTGGCATGCGGTTCTGTGAAGGCGTGAGTTACACCTGCAAATTTGAAGGATTCCGTACGCTTGAATGGTGATTTTTCCAGTGCTTTTTCCGGTTCATTAAAGCGCAGTTCAGCGGTCTTATGGATATTCTTTCCTTCTTTAGTGTGACTATGGATCTGTTCGTCTTTCCCGCAGATTTCCAGGGAATCTTCAGGATCAATAAATTCGCGAATGGGTTCGTATTCGACGATTATTTTTTCAGCACCTTTTTGAGCCGCTTCCACTGTCTCCGCTGCAACAGCAGCAACAATTTCACCCACATAGCGTACTTTTTCAACAGCCATGGCATTCTCATCTGGACTGATAGGCAGTATTCCAAATGAAATCGGGATTTCTGTTCCGACGGCAATTGCTGCCACACCCGGATCTTTCCCCGCAGCAGATAGATCAATATGCTTGATACGGGCATGGGCGTGAGGACTTCGGACTAAACCCACATAAAGCATATTGGGAAAACGGAAATCATCCGTATACATCGCTTGCCCGGTTACTTTATCAACGCCGTCAATGTACGGGGTTGGTTTCCCAATAGGGCCGCTCATGTATTTAGCTCCTCAGCTGCATCCTTTACAGCTTCAATGATTTTCTTATAACCGGTGCATCGGCATAAATTTCCTGAAAGACCTTCCTTAATATCATTCACGGATGGATTTGGATTTTCTTCCAGGTAAGGAATCGCTGTCATCACCACACCCGGTGTGCAAAAACCGCATTGCATGCCTCCATTCTTCACCAAGTGTTTTTGAACAGGGTGCAGATCATCCCCTGAACTGATTCCTTCTATAGTTACAATTTCTTTCCCAACACAACGAACTGTGGGGGTCAAACATCCCAATACAGGTTTACTATCTATTAGCATTGTACAACTGCCGCAGGTTCCCTCATCGCAGCATTTTTTCGTCCCGGTGAGAAAGAGCCGATTGCGCAGTGTGTCCAAAATAGTTTCGTGAGGATCTACCAGGACAATTCGTGTGAATCCGTTGATGTTTAACTGAACTTTTTCCATGGACCGTTCAGTTTAATCGATATCCCGTTTCAAAAGCATGGCCACTCCCTGTCCATGCCCCACGCAAAGTGCTGCAATTCCGTATTTTGATTTTCGCTCAACCATACTGTGGGCAAGGGTTACAGCAATGCGCAAACCGGACATTCCCAGGGGGTGCCCCAGGGCAACAGCGCCGCCATGGATATTCAATTTTTCCGAATCAATATCCAGTTCTTGCTGGCAGGCCAATACCTGTACCGCAAATGCTTCATTGATCTCCAACAGATCAATATCCTCCAGAGACAGCCCGGTTTTATCCAATAGTTTCCGGATGGCAAAAACAGGCCCCAGGCCCATGGTTTCAGGATCTAACCCGACATTCACCGTCAATCCGATTTCTGCCAGAGGTGCATTGCCGTACTGTTGCACCGCTGATTCATTCCCAACCCAGGCCATGCAGGCCCCATCAGAAATCCCAGAACTGTTCGCCGCTGTGATTGTACCATCTTCCTTGAATACCGTTCGTAAGCCAGCCAATGATTCCATTGTTGATAAACGCGGTTCTTGATCCTCAGTGACAGTCTGTCCATCGTCCAAGGTTAACGGCACCATTTCCCGGGCAAAAAACCCTGTCGCTTTGGCATCGAAATACCGTTGGTTAGACGCCATGGTAAATCTATCCTGCATTGCTCTGTCAATTTCATAATCTTCTGACAGTTTTTCCGCTGTAAGTCCCATATTGCTCCATTGAAAATCGTAGCCCTTGAATAAACCAGGATGGTAATCCAGAGCGGCCGTCATGGGCACATGGCCCAGGTGTTCCACGCCGCCAACCAGCATTTGCTGATTGGTCCCGGAACATATACTGTCCGCCGCCATCTGCAGAGCAGACAGGCTGGAACTGCATAAACGGTTGACAGTGGCGCCAGGAATGGTTTTTGGCAGGCCGGCCAGAAGTAGAATCAGCCTAGCTAGATTTTTCCCCTGCTCCAGATGTTGCCCAACGCAGCCTAGGTAAAAATCATCAATCTGTTCCGGGTCAAGCTTGGTACGCTTTATCAGTGCCTCAAGCACTTGAACAGACAGTTCGTCTGCCCGAAGATTATGATAAAGCCCCTTTTCCGGATGCCCGCGGCCAATCGGTGAACGGCAGCCATCAATTAAAAATACTGTTTCCATTAAATATATTGACCTCCATCAACTTTTATTACTTCACCAGTAATGTGTTTTGCACCATCACTAGCCAAAAAGGTGGTCAATTCGGCAATATCTTCCGGAGTACCGATGCGACCCAATACAATTTCTTCCAGTGCTTTTTCCTTGAAATCATCCGGCATACTCTGGATCATTTTTGTAGCGATGAGCCCAGGACAGACGACATTAACAGTTACATTCGCCCGTCCCAGTTCCTTGGCCACACTTTTGGACAAGCCAATCACACCAGCTTTGGCAGCAGCGTAATTTGATTGGCCAAACTTTCCCCGCAGGGCATTAATGGACGAAATGGTAATGATCCGGCCAGACTTCTTTTCCCTGAAATTGGGTGATGCAGCACGGATATAATTAAAAACACCTTTTAAATCCGTAGCAATCACTTCATCCCACATTGCTTCTGTCATTTTCCAAATAACTTTATCCTGGTTGGCACCGGCATTATTCACCAGAATATCCAGAGTTCCGAATTTTTCAATGACCTGGTCTACTATTTCTTGAGCTTTAGCATAATCCGCCATATCTGCTTGAAAGAATGCACCCTGCGCACCCATTGATTCTATTTCCGCAAGGACCGATTCCGCTCCTTCCTTATTGCTGTGGTACGTAAAGGCAACATTTGCACCTTCCGTTGCCAGGCTCTGAACGATTGCTGTACCAATCCCGGAGCTTCCCCCGGTTACTAATGCTACTTTTCCTTCTAGGCGTTTGCTCATAAAATCTCCATAATTTTCCTGTTAGTTGTTTTTCCACCCTTTTTCTTTATAATAATCCTTGACCATTCTATCAATGTCTATCGCCGTCCCCTTCGCTGGCCCATCTGGAATGGGGTGATCCACAAAGCGGGCGGGAAGAGTGTCGTCTTCTGGTCGGAGGCCTTCACGAATGTTGAATTCTCTTTCAACTTGGCTGACATGAGAACAGGTTTCCCAAAGCTGTTGTGCCGTTATATCGTGACCAAGCAGCCCAGAGTAAGCCTCCGCAGCAAAGTCAAAACCGATGACGTCCACCATACAGCAGGAGATATTCTTGCAGATAGTCATGCTGTCAGAAAGAATTCCCATATGTTCGGCATAGTTGACCAGCAATCCCTTTCCTTCTTCTTTCAATCTATGGGCAGCATCCCGATTGCCGATACGCTTCATGGCTAGTTCTTCATCTCCAGTCAGCTCAATGGACGGTTCGCCGCGGTAGTGGTCTCCTCCCCGGGAATTAACAGCATTCATGAGAGCATATCCCTTAATCCCTCTGGGATCGGCTGAAAACAATTCTAACCCCTTCACCTCTACTGTCAGTTTTTGTGCTTCTTCACCAAATTGCTTTGCTACACGTTTTGTCCCTTCCGCCAGCAGGTCACCTATTCCCTCCCTGTGAGCAACCATTTCAGGAAGTCGAAGCAGTGCCTCTTTCGAACCCCAAGATAGGTCGATACCATCAATATCCGCATCTGATATCAATTCTTCATGTCTGCATTCCATAAGCCAGGCAATGACTTCTCCCATACTGATGCAGTCGAGTCCAAGC
>PBZW01000005.1 GCA_002730315.1 Fidelibacterota bacterium | reverse complement strand
CTTCCCATGACCTTGAATCTTTTGTCTCTTTAAACCATTTCATTATTTAAGCTCCATATTCTTTTTTCCTGCGATAAGTCCCGTTAAAGTGAGCAAAACCACCCCCAATAAACCTATAAGAATTGTGAGAGTGTAGTGTGATAACACTTTAGCAGTCACTACTTGAACCTCAGCGGGCTGTTGCATGCTTATTAGAAAAGCTAATACATGGCCTCGCTCTTCCTCGGTAAGTGGACGAGGATGGTAAAGTGGTCCCATTGTTGGGAAAGGTACTGTCTCAAGGAAGATGGAAAGACCATACTCTTTGAACTTTTGATGCGCGATGGTCAGGTCGGGACCCCAAGGACCACCGCCAGAGGCTATCGCCTTTTCGCCCATCACACTATGACAGCCCATGCAAGGTGGACCACCGTTTTCGAAGGGCTTTACACCCATGACTAAATCTCTGCCAATATTGGAGTCCCCTTCAACTGTCTCCGAAGATTCCTCTCCCCAGTCATCAACGTCCTCACCCCAGTCTTCTCCATCATCATCAGAATCAGAAAGTGATAAAGAATAATAGGCGAGTGCCCAGTTTTCTTCCTCCGTGAAGATATCACCGTACGCCGGCATTGGGGTACCACCAATCCCAACATAAAAAGACCTATAGACATCACTTACAGTGGAACCGCCTTTCATTCTACCGGGAATCGTAAAGTCATAAGGACGAATAGGATACCCCCACGCATCCTGAAGGGTTGCCGCTGATGGGCCATCTCCCTTACCTGATTGGCCGTGACATGCACCACAGCCTCCATCAACATAGAGTCTTTCACCCATGGCAAGAAGTTCTTCTGTCTTGGGAGGAGGTTTTGGGAACGAAATTGGTTCTGGAGTTTCGCCATCAAACGCATCAGAGAAATCTTTTACATGTGCCACCAATGAATTTATTTCTTGTTCATCCAGATCTTGTTTAAATGCAGGCATCAAGGTTCCGGGTATGCCCTTGGCAATGACCCGGTTAATGTCATCATCCGTTGGTAAACTAGTCGTAGAGCGAATCTTGAACTTACCTGATGTGAAATCCCGGGGCTTAGGGTCAAGGAATTTAGTAGCGAATCCATTTCCATCCCCTTTATCACCATGGCAGACTAAACAATACTCTTTATACAGGGTTGCACGTGATCTTCCGGGGTCTGTTCCCGATTCCAACTTGGGTACATACAATAAGCTGAAGAGAATTAGTCCGAACAATGGTGCTGATAGAAAACTATGTCTTGTATTCATGTTAAGAACTTTCCTTTCCTGTTATTGAGGATTGAATTCATTATCTAATATCTCAATCCAAAATCGGCAACTCTTTGCAATACAGGTTTAGTGACTGGATGGGTGGCCAGAAACAAAACAGACTGGATTGAGTATTGACAAGATTTTATTAATAATATCAACATATTTATTTAATATCAGATATTCAGACCTATCAATCCGATAAATGTTAAACAATTAGGATGAATGATAAAACTATTAATTATAATTATTCTCATAAAAAATAGTAAATTTTACTATAAGTAAAACTTATAGCTTTGAAGGGTTCGCGACTATATATCGATATATTTAAGGTGTTTTGTGATGTTGCCGAAACAAAAAGTTTTTCCAAAGCAGCTGAAATAAATTATATAACACAGTCTGCTGTGAGCCAACAGCTTGCATTTATAGAACGTCTTTTTAATAAAAAATTAATCAATCGCGGAAAAGGTTCATTTTCTCTGACTCAGGAGGGACAAATATTTTTAAATGGCTGTAAAAAAATATTGAAAATCTACCAATCTACACTAGATCAAATCCAACACGATATAGGTGAACTTCCTCAAACAATTAATATTGAAACAGTATATTCCCTAGGCTTTTATCATTTACCTCCCCTTGTGAAATCTTTTATGAATCGTTATAATAATATCAACCTCCATATTGAATATAACCGATCAGACAGAATTTATGCTGACGTTATTCAAGGTGTTTGTGATTTTGGCATTATTGCCTATCCTTGGCAGCATCCCCTGATTAACGTGCAATATGGTCAAGAGGAGGTACTGGTATTTGTCTGCTCCCCGAAAAGTAAGTATACCCTAAGGAAAACGGTCAGCCTTAAGAATCTGCACGAACAGGATTTTATCGGCTTTATCAAGGAAATCCCCACCCGTAATTATATTGACGACATCCTCAAGGATCATGACGTAATGGTCCACATTGCCGATGAGTATGACAATGTAGAAACGCTGAAAAGGTCCGTAGAATTGGGTGTTGGGGTGTCCATACTGCCCCTAAACACTATTGAAAAAGAAATCAGAAAAAAAACACTGGTTTCGCTCCCCATCAAGGAAGGTCCCTTCTACCGGACCACCGGAATTATTACCAGGAAAGACCGGCCCCAATCCAAAGCAGGCCAAGAAGTCATTAAATGGATTGTAAGGAAGAAATAATTTATTTTATATAACTGGTCTTTGGGAGGCGCCAACGATCCACTGTTTCATATCGAGTGTCATAACAAAAATTTTAATTAATTAGGATATACATATTCTATATATAATAGAATGGTTTTATTAGTCAAGATATAATGATAAGTCTATCCTAAATTATACTATTAAATATTTTTTTCTATTATCTATATTTCACTGCAACTAATGTTGTATTGGTACATTTGAACCACTAAACTCCCCGGCTTTTAAAAGTACTAAATTGATAGACAGGAGAAATCAAATAATGAAAAAAATTATTTCAACAATAATCATTGCCGGAATGGCTGCAACCCTTCTCGGCGGCGACTTGACAGGTACGGTCACTTATGAAGGTAAGGCACCCAAAAGAAAAACGTTGAGAATGGATTCTGACCCTGTATGCGGCGCTGCACACCAGGCAGCTGTTCATACAGAAAGTTTTATCGTAGATGAAAATGGGAATTTGGCAAATGTGCTTATTTATCTAAAGAATGCATCTGCAGATACCGTGCCTTCAGAGTCGGCAGTAATAGATCAAAAAGGGTGTATGTATGCGCCCCATGTTATAGGTGTACAAGCAGGTCAAGAGGTAAAAATCCTAAACAGTGATCCCACCATGCATAATATCCACGGTCTTCCAAAAGTGAATAAGGAATTCAATTTTGGCATGCCCAAAACTATCAAAGAAAGATCCGTTACATTTGATAAACCGGAAGATGTCTTTGTAATAAAATGCGATGTGCATCCCTGGATGAAATCATATGTCCATGTTTTTGACCATCCCTATTTCGCAGTATCGGGAACAGATGGAAAATATGCTATTTCCGGTGTTCCGACAGGTGAATATGAAGTGGTTGCCTGGNAAGAAAAGTTTGGCTCCAAGCGAACATTGACACAAACGGTTACCATCGGCGATGATTCAACAATGTCGGATTTCAAATTCGTAAAACCAAGCAAGAAATGATTCATTTATTTCCAAATAAAAAAGGCGGTTTTTTAACCGCCTTTTTTATTTTCTAAAATTGCAAACTGGCTTTTTACCAATCGTCGTCTCCCCAATCATCTTCTTCATCTTCAATGATGAAGCCGTAACCAACATCCTCTAAATGGGATTTGACAATCTTAGATACATCTTGTTTCCCTTTTAAGCCCCATAGAAAATCAACCAATCCCTGGTAGAGTTTTGTTGAATCGCTATCCATATTAGCCACAGCTTTACCCCAGTTTGCTAATACATCCGCAGTAGGTTCTTCAATAGGAATATACGGTGCTGGCATTTTCGTACCCGGAATGACATTTTGTGGGTTACTGAATAATTCTAATAACCATTCCGGGCGCAAGCGCTCCTTTGTTAAAACAAGATTTGGTGCCCACGTCAAGGCAGCCTGCTTTGGTTTTTGACTGCCATAAAAATGGCAATTTGAACATGCGCCTAGTTCCTGGATGACATTTCCGGCCTGGTAAGAGTCAGAATTCTTGTTGATTGAATGGGGTATTTCATAGGCGAGCGACTGTTCGTCTTTTTGCTGAAAGTATTCAATAATTGTATTCCATTCCTCATCTGTAAAATCAAAACTGGGCATCCTGACTTGTAGGTGTGGTCGTATCATAGTCACATCCTTGAACCAGTTTAACAACCACTCCGGTTGTGTCTTTCGCCCTTGAGTATCTAAAAGTGGTGGTGAAAAGCTTTGAACAATACTCATATCTTCCGCATTGGTCTCATCGGCAACTTCCCTAATCCAATCTGCAGTAGAAGGCCAGATAGCTCCACCATCACCATCTATCTTATGGCAGCCTTTACAATTATTTGTTTGTAAAAGTTGTTCACCTGCTACTACGGCTAGTTGTTTAGCATTGACTTCGGGTAATTTAGTCGAAGCAATCTCATCTTTTACAGAACCCATTATCACTGTAACAATGGCATCTATCTCATTTTGCGAAAATCCAAAATCCGGCATGCGTAATTTATTCAGCGGACTCTTATTCATTTGTTTTAATGATCCATCTTCTTGCGGGATCATATCAAAGATCCGTGGATCATCGAGTTTTTGGCCAAACCAAGCCCAACGAGTATGGGATAGATTATCGTGATGAAAACCAAAATCTAACTTGGTGATCAGCTTGCTGCCTTCTAGAGTTAAACTCGTACCAATGGGTTTCGCTTTTTCAAATCCAGGAATATTATGACAACCAAAACAGCCGTATTGTCCAATGAGGCGTTGGCCGTTAAAATCCAATTTTTCACCAACAGACATTCCAGCCAGTTTTGTATCAACCTGTTCCTTGCGGAACTGCTGGCTTAAAAATCCGGCTGCTATCTCATCAAGGATATCCTCATCAATGTCAGGAACTACTTGAGCATTAAACTCATGATGCTCATCCTCAATCAGAAAAGCAGCAATATCAACTGCTTCCTGTTTTGTTAAGCGCAAGTCGGGCATTTTTGTTTCGTGATAGAATGATGCCGGGTCCAATACCCAATTGTAAATCCATTGAGCAGTTGATTTTGATCCCATGCCAATCAAGTTAGGACCTTGATCACGTCTCAATGTTTGCATTGAAGAAGGTTCTTCATCGCTGGCATCCGGCTGAATTTTATGGCAGCCCATACAGCCAACCATTGCAACTAAAAGACGACCATTTTCAGCATCGCCACTCCTGGGCAGTTTATCCATCCGATACGTTTCACTATTATTAAATAAATAAGCCGTCATGGAATGAATTTCCTGCTCTGCACGATTAACAGAATTGGGGTCGCTGTTATTGGTCATATTAAAGAAATGAGGCATCCATGTATTGTGGCGAAAATCCCGCGGGTTGTTGATCCATTTCCAGGTCCAGTCCTTGGATGTCTTGGAAGCGATTTTGGCCAGGTTGGGTCCGGTTTTCGGTTTTCCTTCCCAGCGATCCATCTCGTGACAGCCAAAGCATCCTGCGCGTTCCACCAAGGCCATGCCCAGGGAAAGTGCATCTGCCCCCTGAACTGGCATATTATCGCTGTGGCATTTGAAGCAGCCTGCTTCCATATTTTGCTGGGTGAACATAGGATCATTCCAATGGTGCATGGGATGCCAATGGTATTTTTCTTCCCATTCATGGGCTTGTTCCGGGTTGGATGGTGAGTGAGCTGTCGAATTAAAACTTACGCCTCTTCCCCGGCCTGCATGACAGGTTGTACAGCCAAATTCACTCAAAGGATGGGGGGAATTTGCACCAACCATTTCATCTAATCGGGGGTGCGTTGTATATGGTTGAGGGGCATCTTCAAATCCTTTAATATCGATACCCATGTGACAGGTCATACAGCGGTCCACCTTGGGCATTCCTAAATAAACAAGGTCTTCTTCAATATCACTAACAACAACCTGTTTTATTTCATAGTACGGATCGATAAAATCCAAAACTGGTAAATCACGAACAACATTGGCGATCCTGTTTGAAAATGACATTTTATCCGGGTCGGTTTTTGCCAGTTTTCTATTAGCCAGATCCCGTTTGCGGCTGATGGAACTTATCTCATCTTTGGTCGATTTTTGTTCTGCATAAAGATCAGATAATTGATTTTCCAGTACCTCCAGTTCTTTCTCAACGACTTCCAATTCCAGCTTTAACCCGGTTGTAAGTGTATTGAGCCGTTCAAGATTTTTTTCCGCTTCTGCCAGATCGCCATGACCATGACGCGCCTGGTCAGCCGTATATTTTGCTACATCAAATTCCGCTTTGGCAAATTGATAATTTTGATTGATTCGATAACGATTTGCATCAACATCCTTGATCTTGTCATTCAGTTCAGCAATCTCTTCAGTCTTATTATGTAAATTTTTCTCTGCTGTTATTAATTTGTCCTGGAGAGAATTATACTCATCATTGCTTTCCAATTGGCTGTTCAGTTCAGCAAGGTCGCGACTGATCTTTTCAATTTCTACACCCCTGAATTCCTTTTGATATTTTTTCCATGGCCGCTGATAATCATCAGCAAAAGTGAGAATAAAAATACCTGCAAAGACAATGCTTGAAAGAGCAAACCAGCGATTTAGTTTTAGAATATTATAATAGCGCTCTTGTTGGTCAATCATCTTTTATACTAGAAATTGAAGAAATATTCTGGAATGGCTATAATGTATTTCAAATTGAACATCCAGCGCAGATACATCTTGATAGGTAGTGTTAATGCAGTCAAGATCAAAACAATGAATATTGCATACCGAAAAGGGGTCAATCGTTCATATATCTTTTTACAAATTGTTTTTGCCAGTAATGGCGGGAGAATGAGAAAATACCCCGCTACAACCAAGATTCCCCACAATTCTCTTAAAATAATACTTTTTGGTAGCCCGGTATTCATCCATTTGATATAAATATATTCGGAGAAATTGATATTGGTTAGTGCCTCCAGCTTGTGGATGTCCCAATATTCAAAAGGGCCAAAAAAGTTCCAGTTGGGACCCCGTAAAAATGTACCCACAATAATGAGCATATCCCACAATACCAGCCAGCCGAACATGAATAATGAAATGGATAGCATCCTATTCTTATAGCTGTAATAACCCGATCCGGCAGGCTCATTATCGATATAGGGAATTGCAATTAATCCAACAATAATTAAAGTGGGAAGTACTACACCAGCCATCCAGGGATCAAAATATACCAGCATTTCCTGCAAGCCTAAAAAGTACCAAGGCGCTTTTGCCGGATTGGGTGATTCTGTGGGGTTGGCAGGTTCTTCGATAGGCGCCTGTAAACCGATGGACCAAATCAACAGGAATGCTGAACATAAAATTAAGGAAATGAATTCAACATAAACCAGGTCAGGCCAAACAAGCACTTTGTCGTTTGGCGCATCGTACTGTTCATCGATGGGGTCACCTCTTTCCAAGCGGGCATCATTTTCATACGCTTGGTGCATAGAGAGCCATGTGAAGAAATAAACAAGATAAATCAGCCCGGAAATGGGCACGTTATCCGGTTTCAGGACAATGGATTTAAAATCAGGATCCGATAGTCCAAAAATGAAAAAACCACCCATGAGTATTGTTGCGATGAGCATTGCTTTGTTGGACCAAAGAACATACAATTTTAAGCGGCGGTTCCACTTATCAAACCATGCATTGATGGGAAAAATAAAGAAAAAGATCAGCAGTGTCGACGTAAACAAGACCGTCGGGTTGGAAACGGTATCAACTAAATGCTTAAATCCTTCCATAGTTACACCGGTGTTGAAATACCTCCGTCTTTACGAATCCGCCAGAAATGGATGGCCATAAAAATCATAATAATAAACGGCAACCCTATACAGTGCAGAACATAAAATCTCAAGAGTGCCGCTTCGCCCATAAACCTGCCCCCAATCAATGCAAAACGAGCGTCACTACCCATGGTTATAAAATTGATATCACCGATAGCCAATAGTGCTGCTCCCGGTCCTTCGTGCCCAAGAAATGGCGCCGCCCGAGCCATGTTTGAACCGACTGTAATCGCCCAAATTGCCAGTTGATCCCAGGGCAACAAATACCCGGTAAAACTCAACAATAATGTTAGCAGTAAAAGTATGACACCAACTGCCCAGTTAAATTCACGGGGTGGTTTATAGGATCCTGTCATGAACACACGAAACATATGCAGCCATACAGTGATAACCATAGCGTGGGCAGCCCAGCGGTGGACTTCTCTCATGATACCAAAGGGTACCTGTTCAGCCAAATCAATAATGTCGGTATAGGCATATTCAATGGTTGGGCGATAATAGAACATCAGTAAGATGCCTGAAATGGTCTCAATCAGGAAAATGAAAAATGTTAAACCTCCCATACACCAAGTAAACTTCAACTTCACTGCATGCTTTGGCAGACGGACGGGATGAAGGTGCAAGAACACACTGTTCAGCACAACCATCATTCTTTGACGACGACTCTTGGGAACTCCTCCACCTCGGAAGATAGATTTGTAAAATTGTGTTTCGCGGAATTTATCTAACATATGTTTCCATTATACTTTCAAGAATGCTTCAGAATCGGACCATTGACCTTTTTCCTGTTGAAACTTTATTGTTTTGTCTACAATGATCTGGCCATCATCTGCTAACAAAATCTTATATCTTTCTAATGGACGCGGTGCAGGACCTTCAAAATTGATTCCTGTTTTAAAAAATCCGCTACCATGGCAGGGGCACTTGAATTTTTGTTCCGAACCCAGCCAATTGGGTGTGCACCCCAAATGCGTACAAACGGTTGACAAGGCATAGATGCCTTCATCGTTTCGTACGATCCAAACTCCATATTTATTCTTCCATCGAAGGTCCACTTCCCCGATCGTATAATCCTCTGGATAACCGGCAAGAAACGTTTGGACAGGTTCAAACAATACATTGGGAAAGAAAAAACGGAGCATCATGGTAAAAAACCCGCCTGTAGCTACAATAAAAGCCAGCCAGCCAATAGACAACCAGGAAAAAAATGAGCGACGAGACATTTGGTCACCCGTGTCAGCTTGGCCCAGAGCTGCGGGCGGACGGCGCCCAGGATCCTTGGTAGCAGATTCTTTTGATATAGTTTCAGCCATAAATTTATTCCGTTAATACCTGTCGTGCTGCTTCTCGTACCTTCATGCTGCGGTCATTATCTCTTAAATCTATCAAAATAGATTCTAATTCTCCATCAATAATATTCGGTATAACCTGAATTGCCACCAACATGGCTTGATCCTGTTCAAACGGATCAATATTAGGAAAAGAATCTAAATATGTTCTGTCTAATAGGTCTAATAATATTTGGCGTCCACTGTCATTTTTTAGCTTTGCCAAGGCCACAGCAGCATCCCAGCGGACATTGACTTCCTGATCCGACAATGCATTTATAAATATATCTTCAGCTTCAGGATCCTGATAATTCCCCAGGGCAATTATGGATTGTAACCTAACCTGGGCATCTTCATGGTCAGCGATGCTGCTTAATGCTGTGAATCCAGCAGAGTTCTGAATCAGGCCCAAGGCATATGCACAGGAAGCAATAACTTCAAAATCGTTATCCTGCAAAGCATTGATTAATGTTGGCGTGTATCGTTGATCACCCGTTCTGCCCATAGCCATTGCCAGGTACGAGCGAATCCGGGAATCGTGCTCATGAACTGAATATTCAAACGTTGAAATCATATCCTGAACGAAGCGCTCATCTTTGGGTACCATTTTTGGATTGGACAGAATTTTAGACAATTCAAAAGCACCTTGCCAGCGTTTAGTAGTTCCACCGATTTTAACATGCTCTAAATAATCCCGTGCTGTATTGGGTTCAACTGTGAGTACTTTAACCATTAAAAAAACGAGTACCGCAAAAACTGCGATCAGGAATGGTACAACAAAAAAACTATGTACTATAACACGCAGAGCTGATTTCTTTTCAGGCTGTTGTTCAATTAATTCATCTGTTTGTTTTTGTTCAGCCATTTTTGTGCCGCGGAAAGGAGTCGAACCTTCACACCCATTGGGCACCAGATCCTAAATCTGACGTGTCTACCAATTCCACCACCGCGGCTAATTGTCATTGAAAAAGCAGGGAAAATTAAGATTTTATACTTGTCATAAAAAGAAAAAGGGCAGGAAATCCTGCCCTTTTTATTGATGATAATTAAGTTAGTTGTTTATTTCAGATAGATCAGTTTTTGTGATTGCACAAAGCCAGCTGCTTCAAGCCTATAAACATATACACCNGCACTTACGTTTTGGCCCTGATTATCCTTGGCATCCCACACAACTGTTTTGGNGCCCGCANGATCAAAACCTCTGGCCAAGGTTCTTACTTCTCTACCAGACAAATCAAAAATACGCAGGTCAACATAACCAGTTTGGGGTAGGTCATAGCGAATATTCGTTCTAGGGTTAAATGGATTGGGGAATGCTGGAAACAATGCTATCCTAGTTGGTAATTCTATCTCATCATCTATGCTCAATTCCACTTCAATAAGCACATAATCATTCGCTGAAGAAGGAATAGAATTCAAGCTCGCATCTGCAGAGTTTACATCTCTTAACCAAGTAATAATCACGTCTCCTTCATGATCTATATGCTCACCATAGCTAACTTCAATAATTTCACCTGATCCTATAGAAATGCCATTGNCAAGATCATACGCTAGTACATAGCCACTTCCTGCATCAGTCTCGCCGGATTGACCATCTACNGATCCGNTAAAACGTCCAGCTGCTGATACATCTATGATCTCAATTCCATCTGGTACATCACCGAGGTCAATTTCAACAACATATACNGGTTCNGTATTTTCTAATTCTATAGTAAATGTTTGAGCAGATTGATCTACAGATCCAATCGAATAANCAGCTACTGGTGTACCAACGTNAACTTTNCTCTCATGCAATTCAGTATGCATAGCAATGTTGTTTTGATCTACNACNACGACTTCAGTCATGGCAATATTTGTTGTATTGNCAANNGNGGCTGACCCGCTCATTGCTAAAAATATATCAGCAATATGTCCAGTACCTGCNGATAATGGATTATTCATAGAGTTATTGAACATTAATATTCTANATTCATTTCCTACNGTATTTCCTTCAACAGTCCAGTCACTAAAATCGTGATAGTTTGTNCTTTGTACGGNAANACCANTTAAATAATTCAGATCATCAACCAAAAAGATCTGAATTCCATATACATCTTGAGAATTACTAATCACTAACGGTATTGTAANCATTTCATTCGGTTCAGCATNCGCATTCGGCATAAGCAAGTGTTGAGTTTCTACAGTAACCTCAAACGTTGCTCCAGTAGCNGTCCAGATCATTTCATTGCNATTGGCATCCTGTACTGAAGCAGNTGTAATGACAAGATCCAATAGTGCAGGNTCTTGACTTGCAGCCATAACAANAACACGNCAAACTGCATCACTGCCGGGTTCCATATCATCACCTAAACCCAGTCCGGTNACAACCATTTTTCCACCCACTTCAGCCACGTCTAAANTCCAGCTACTGGTTCGATCAGTAGCAATAATTTCTTGAGCTNCTATTAAGTCCGGAGTGTCCTCAATTTCAAAATAAAAGAAACTTACGTCTGATTCATTATTGACAAAGATATCAAGTGTATCTGTTGTTCCAGAAAGAGCCNTNCCACTACTNAATGCAAGTTCGATCCACTCTACAGGNGTTGCTTCAGCAACGTTAGAAGGTTCGGATTCGGAACCATCCGGTGAATAGTCAGCTGTAACATAATAATAATAGGTTGTTCCATTAACCGCATCATCATCTGTATATGTCAATTCATCCGAACCAACGGATGTAATCATATCAAAATTTGCGCCATCATCTGATCGGTATACATTATATCCTGTAACAGGAATATCACGATTGATGTGTTGAGGTTCAAGGGGATTATCCCAATCTACTTTCTGCTGGTAGGTAAGCCCATTGGGATAGTGATCTATTACTTCAGCTTTATCTGCTGTTATAACCCATTGGCCTAATTCATTAAAATCAAAATGAATATTGCGGGCCAAGCGACCGCCAGTAAAACTTATCATGATATCATCGATTGCCCAACCCGAGGCCCAAACACCATTATCGTTAGAATGAAAAGCGATATAAAATTCATTTTCATTTACATAATCATTCAAGTCCACTGTTTCTGTTACCCACTCTGCACTAGCCGGAAGCGTATACACTTCTGTGAAATTCACGCCATCCGTACTCACTTCAAGATGGGCTGTTTGACTGTAGGCTCCATCATAATAAGAAGCAAAACTTAACTGGAAATCAGATGCTCCATTTGTATTCAATGCTGGTGTGATCAAATAATCTACAGAACCATCATCATTAGCAGCATCATCATTGGAACAGGCATACCATGTATGTGCGGGGACTGGCCAGAATGCGCTGGAAGCATCCTGCGTCACAAACCAGCCAATGGATGAGTTGGTGGTCGTGGTCCAATCATCAGGAATAACTCCATCTTCAAAATCTTCTTCNATATCACTACCTACAGGTCCAAAGGGAGCATCCCAAGCCAAGGGCACCATGCCATCCAGGCCTGATGTAGCAACAAGGTTATGAGGTTCTTCCATATAACCGGGAGAAACAGTAACAAAACCGGTATCTAATTCGGCGATCCAATATATACCACCAATATCATCTGAAACAACAACATCACTAAAGAATACTGCAACATCGCCAGCATAAGCATCACTGTGAATTAAAAAGTCTACATTTAGGATTGCTCCTGTACCCGCTGAAATATTATTGCCGGCATTATCATAAACCAATACTCTGGTACCACTACCAATATCAGATGTGGTCACAGTAAAACCATCTGTACGTGTGGTAGTTGTAATATCTGAAATTGTAACATNGTCAGGAGTATCAAATAGATCNAATTGCACTCCACCGACCACTCCGCCATTNTCCATATCTACGGTNAAACTAACTGTTTCGTTAATATCACCTTGTCCACTGGTCAAAGACATTGAAACAACATGNCCTATGGTAATGCTACCATCATTACTAGCTGATGAAATTGTTCCGCCAGATGTGTCACTTACAATCAATCCTGATACCAGCAAATCAATTTGACTGGAAACCACAGTTGAACCATCAAAATGCAAGGTCATTATCGTATCAGCGTTTGTAGAAATGGCAGAATTGCTGGCGGCATTATATAATACAATTCGGTAGACATCATCTGACACCGTATTATAATCTATTGAAAAGCCGGTTGCACCACCTACTGCATCTACACTGGACAATGAAACAACTCCGCCTGGGGACAGTTCCATATCGAATTGAATGCCGGCTACTTCATCATTTGGATTTGTTAGAATAACTGGTACTTCAATATCAGAAGTATATCCGTCTACCGTTGCATCACCAACGGTGACAGTCACGCTTTGAGCCATTAAAGGTACTGCAAAACATAATAGAATCAGGTAGAAATTTTTAAGTTTCCTCGTAATCATAGATCGCCTCCGGTTCAATAACAGCGGTAAGAAATATAGTTTTTAAATGTCTTTCTGTAGTATAACATCATATTTATAATGATATTCTTTCTAAATACAAGTTCATGAAAGTAACCAATTCACAAGGATTTTCCAGCAAATATTTCCACAATTTGACCTAGGTCACAACGCCTTGTTTATTTCATTTTTCAGATTGCAAGAATCCTCGGTACCAATTGATAAACGAATGAATCCCTCGGTGATACTCATAGCCAATTTTATGAATAAAATGTTATTCATGCTGCTTGAGTATACCCTTTGTTTAAATAATCCTGGAGCTTTTTAAATTTAATTTCTATTTCCTCGCCATTGGGACTGATCATTTTAATTTTTTCATTACGGCCGATCTTTTTATCAGCATGAATAGGAGCTCTTGCAGCCTGTTGTGGTCTATTAGATTGCTGTACTTCACGGGGTGGAGCTGTCATACCCATACCAGTTGTGTCTTGATGCTGGAGTCGTATATTTCTGGGAGATTGCTGTTGTACCTGGGGTTGTTGCTCCACACCTTGTAGTTGTGTTCTAAATAATCGCTGTAAGGTTACTTTATTTGTGGTTGACATCATTTCCCGGAACATCTGAAACCCTTCAGATTTATATTCCAACAATGGGTTTTTCTGTCCATATGCACGAAGATTGATACCCTCTCTTAATTGATCCATAGCATATAGATGGTCTTTCCATTTTTCATCGATCGAGCGCAGGATTACAAAACGCTCAAATTCGCGCATTACATCTTCTGGTATGAGTGTTTCCCGTGCCTGGTACATTGTTACGGCTTCATCCATAATATGTTGATGTATTTCATCAATACTCAATTCGTTTCCATTTTCCGGTAACAGTTCATCACTGTTTACATCAACCATCAGAACCGCTGAAAAAATATACTTTAAATGTTCCCAATCCCAATCTCTTGGATCTTCGCTTTCTTGTGACTCGAATTCATCATCGATATAATCAGAAAGCAGATTTAAAACAGTTTCACGCAGATTATCGCCTTGCAACGCTTGATTGCGTAGATCATAAACAACTTGGCGCTGCTGGTTCATAACATCATCATATTCAAGCAAATGTTTACGAATACCAAAATTGCGCTGTTCCACTTTCTTTTGTGCATTACTGATAGCCCGCGTTACCATTTTATGGGTGATAACTTCACCCTCTTCTACACCCATTTTATCCATGATAGTTGCTACACGTTCAGAGTTAAATAAACGCATCAGGTCATCTTCTAAAGACATATAAAATTGGGATGATCCAGGATCGCCCTGTCGCCCGGATCGCCCGCGCAATTGATCATCGATACGCCGGGATTCGTGGCGCTCTGTCCCCAGGATATGCAGTCCACCCAAATCTGTAACACCTTTTCCTAATTTGATGTCCGTACCGCGACCAGCCATATTAGTGGCAATCGTCACTGCTCCAGGTTGCCCTGCCATGATAACAATTTCAGCTTCACTTTTATGCTGTTTGGCATTTAAAACATTATGGGGAATACCACGTCGTTTGAGCATTCTGGATAATAATTCTGATGCCTCCACAGAGATGGTGCCAACCAAAGTTGGCTGACCTTTATGATGAGCTTCTGCAATTTCATCTATGACAGCATTGTATTTTTCACGTTTAGTTTTATAGACCAGGTCATCCCTGTCATCGCGTATTACCGTTTCATTTGTGGGTACAGCCATAACATCCAGATTGTAAATACTGCCTAACTCTTCCGCCTCTGTTTCAGCTGTTCCAGTCATACCTGATAATTTATCATACATACGAAAATAATTTTGAATCGTGATGGTTGCCAGTGTTTGCGTTTCCCGCTTGATCTCAACATTTTCCTTGGCTTCAATGGCTTGGTGTAAACCATCGCTATAGCGGCGTCCCGGTAGAATTCTTCCAGTAAATTCATCAACAATGAGTACTTGACCATCTTGGACAACATATTCTACATCCTTTTCATACAATGTAAATGCTCGTAACAACTGGGTAATAGTATGAATTTTTGAACTGCGGTCTGCATTGAGCTGGTGGGCCTGCTCTTTTTCCTGCTGTTTTTGGACACTGTCCAATGCATCATTTTCATCTATATCATGCAGCAATTCTCCCAAATCTGGTATGACGAACATTTCAGGGTTATCCGGTGCAAGCGCTTCACGCCCTTTGTCAGTGATATCAATAACATGTGTTTTTTCATCAATGCTGAAAAACAGGTCTTCATCCACTTCATGCATTTTTTTATCACGCATGTAGTTAGATTCAATAGATTGGGTTAACGACTGCATGCCTTTTTCCTGGAATACTTTTAGTAATCGTTTATGCTTTGGCATTCCCCGGGATGCTTGTAATAGTTTCAAGCCCGCGTCATCATCGTTACCATCCGTTAATAGATTTTCTGCAGTCTTTACCAATTCAGTTACAAGTGACTGTTGTTTTCTAACCAGATTTTGTACTAGCGGCCTAAGGTCCCTGGAAGTTGTATCGGTTGGAGCATCAACAGCTCCGGAAATAATTAATGGTGTTCTGGCTTCGTCAATGAGCACACTATCCACTTCATCCACAATCGCATAAGCATAGTCATGATGAACTTTCTCTGCTGCCGATAAAGCCATATTATCACGGAGATAGTCAAACCCGAATTCATTATTGGTTCCATAGGTAATATCGCAATTATATGCTTCCTGGCGGGCTTCATTATCCATGGAGTTCAGGATAAATCCAACTGTCAAGCCCAGGCGTTTATATATTTCACCCATCCATTCTGCATCACGCTGGGCCAGGTAATCGTTTACTGTTATTAAATGAGCTCCCTTTCCAGCCAACGCATTCAGGTATAGGGGCATCGATGCCGCTAATGTTTTCCCTTCACCTGTCTTCATTTCTGCTACTTTACCCTTGTGCAACGCAATTGCGCCAATCAACTGTACATCATAGGGGATCATTTCCCAGGTGATCTCCTGGCCAACTACACGCCAGGATTGACCCATGAGACGCCTGCAGGTTTCTTTGACAATAGCATACGCTTCAGGAAGTAATTCATCCAACTTTGCCTGTTCTGCTTCATGGACAACTTTATTGAATTCCTCTTTTGCAAGATCTTTTGTATCTGCTTGTTCTTGAGCTTCTTCCCTGGCAGAAATGATTTCTTTACGCAGTGCTGCAGTTCGGGAAACCAATTCATCATCTGATTTATTACTCAGCGTTTCATATAAAGTATTAATTTCATTCACAAAGGGCTGCAGATTCTTTACATCCCGATCCGATTTAGTCCCAAATATTTTCTTTAATACATTCATTATAATCAGCTGGCTTTAGCTTGGGTGGTCTTTTCCAATTTTGATTCTTTATAAATCGCGTCAAGTATTCCATTTACAAAACTGGAACTTTCTGCAGTACTATATTCTTTAGCAATTTCAATTGCTTCGCTCATTGCAACTTTCGGAGGAACATCATTAATAAACAACATTTCGGTAATTGCCATACGCATAATTTGTTTATCCAAAAGTGCGATTCGACTGAATTCCCAATTCTTTAAATGTCTATTGATTAGTTCATCACAGATGTCCACTTGAGAAATAGCTTCCATGAAAAGTGAGTGCATAAACTTTTTGCTTGTTTTATCATAAGATTCCCGGGCATAAATATCGTTAAGAATTTTTACGGGATCTTCATTTACTATGGCTGCAGCATACAATCCGCATAATACTCCCACTCTTGCTTTGCGTCTGGGATGCATTTTACTTATAAACTCGTTTTCTTGAGGTTTTAATTAATCAACCGGGTGTAACCAATTCAATGTATCTTCACATTCTTCTCTTTGGATACCCAAGAGCAATGATCTTAATTCATGGGTTATTTTTCCCATTTTGCCATCATTGATTATATGTTCGCCATTTTCACTCGTGATTTTCCCTACCGGCGTTACAACAACTGCAGTTCCAGTACAAAAAACTTCGTCAGCGGAACACACTTCATCCAATAATACATCTGTTTCCTGTACTTCAATGTCCATTTTTTCTTTAGCAAGAGTTAAAACAGAATCTCTTGTTATACCGGGCAAAATCGATCCGGCAAGCCTTGGAGTCTTTAATACATTATCTTTAAGGATAAATAAATTTGCTGATCCAACTTCCTCAATTAATTTTTCATTTCCCGCATTTAAATAAATGATTTCATCAAATCCTGTTTTTTTTGCAAGAAAAGATGGATAAAGAGAAGCAGAATAATTTCCGATAGCTTTGGCATTACCAATCCCTTTTGGAGCAGCTCGGTGAAAATTATGTGTAACTTTAAGATGCAGAGGCTTTATATCTCCTTTGAAGTAAGGGCCCACAGGTGAAGCAAAAATGATAAACGTATATTCATCGGCTGGCTTCACGCCCAGTACAGGTCCAGTTCCCCATACAATTGGCCGTATATAAAGGCTTCCTTTACCGTAAGGCGGTATATAATCAATATTATCCTGGACAGTCTGTTCAAGGGCATCAATAAAAAAATCTTCATTCATTATTGGAATACAAAGCCGTTTGGTTGACATTGCCATCCGCTGTGCATTCATTTCCGGCCTGAATAATACAATGCGGTCTTTTGCTGTGTGAAAGGCTTTTGTGCCTTCAAAAACACCCTGGCCGTAATTGAGTACTCCTGAAGCTGGGGAAAGGGCAATATTTCCATAAGGGACAAGTTTTCCCTCGCTCCAACGTTCACCCGTTTTGCATGTTGCTTTGAACATACTCCTGGTTTCCAGGGCATTAAAACCCAGGCTGTCCCAATCAATTTGTTTTGGATCTAAAGCTGTCATTAATCCCCCAACACAGACCTGGCTATGACCAACTGTTGAATCTCTGAGGTACCTTCATAAATTTGCGTGATTTTGGCATCACGCATCAAGCGTTCCACGCCATATTCCTGCATATAACCATACCCGCCAAAGATCTGAACACAGTCCGTTGCTGCATCCATAGCTGTTTGCGATGCGAATACTTTCGCCATAGCTGCTTCTTTACTGAATGGTTTACCTACATCCTTTAGTTTTGCTGCTTTGTGGATTAACATCCGTGAAGCATCCACATTGGTTGCTATGGTTGCAATCTTATCCTGGATCGCACCAAAAGAACCGATCGTTTTTCCAAACTGCTTTCTTTCGTTTGCATATTCCACTGATCGATCTAATGCCGACCTAGCGATGCCCAATGCCTGGCTTGCTATCCCTATACGCCCGCCATCAAGAGTACCAAGAGCTATTTTGAACCCCTTCCCTTCTTCACCTATTAGATTTTCAGCAGAAACGTTGCAATCCTCAAAATACAGCTCACATGTATCCGAACCGCGAATGCCCAGTTTATCTTCTTTCTTGCCATGGGAAAAACCAACAGTTCCTTTTTCAACAATGAACGCTGAAATCCCCTTATGCCCAATGCCTTTTTCTGTCATTAAAAAAACAATGGCTATATCACAACTAATTCCATTACTCACCCAATTTTTTGTTCCATTAATAATATAGTGATCACCATTATTTTTAGCAAAAGTAAGCATATTACTGGCATCGGATCCCGATTGCGGCTCACTCAATGAAAATGCGCCCAACCATTCACCACTGGCCAGTTTTTTAAGGTATTTATCCCGTTGGTCATCATTGGCATATTTATACAGCAATTGACATACCAGTGAATTGTTCACGGACATGATTACGCCCATGGAGGCATCCACAGCACATATCTCTTCCATGGCAATACAAAAGCTGATTGTATCCAATCCGGCGCCGCCCCATTCTTCCGGGATCATCATTCCCATAAAGCCTAACTCACCCAGTAATTTTAATTGTTCTTTGGGAAATTCTGCCTTTTCATCCCGCTCAATCACACCGGGAGCCAAGTGCTCCTGGGCGAATTCCCGAGCTGTTTTCTGGATAAGCTGCTGCTCTTCTGTGTACGAAAAATCCATTATACTTTTTCCACAATGAGCGCTGAAGCTTCACCGCCGCCGATGCATAGCGTAGCTAAACCTGTTTTGGCGTTATTTTTTTCCATGGCGTGGATCAACGTAGTTAAGATACGCGCTCCGCTGGCACCAATTGGATGACCCAAAGCGATGGCACCGCCGTGGATATTTACCTTAGAGCTATCCAGACCAAATTCATCAATGGCTGCCTGCGCTACCGGGGCAAAGGCTTCATTGATCTCCCAGAGGTCAATGTCTGCAGTTTTCATGGATGCTTTGGCCAATATATTATTAATAGCCTTGACCGGTGCCGTGGTGAACCACTCCGGCTCCTGGGCGGCTGAAGCCTGGGCGACAATTTTCACTTTGGGGTTTAATCCCAGTTTTTCCGCCTTGGCTGCGGACATCATTAACACTGCCGCAGCGCCATCATTGATTTTGGAAGCATTGGCAGCGGTAATGGTACCATCTTTTTCAAAGGCTGGCCGCAAGTTGGGCATTTTTTCAAAATTGGCACGTCCAGGTTCATCATCCACTTCAACTTTGATGGGTTCACCTTTTCTTTGGGGTACCTCCACTACTGTAATTTCCTTATCAAACGCTCCACTTTCTTGAGCCTGTTTGGCTCTTGTGTAAGATTCCCTGGCGTATTCATCCTGCTGCTCACGGCTGTAATTCTTTTCCCTGGCGCATAGTTCAGCACAGTTACCCATGTGCTGATCATTATAGACATCCCACAAGCCATCCTTGATCACACTGTCTTCGATACTGCCGTGGCCCAGCCTGTAGCCGGACCGGNCTTTGGGTAAAAGATAGGGAGCGGAAGACATATTTTCCATACCACCGGCAATGATCACTTCTGCATCGCCGCTATGAATGGCCTGGGCNCCCAGCATAACAGCTTTTAACCCGGAACCGCACATTTTATTGATGGTCAGGCATTCAACGCTGTTTGGCAAGCCGGNATATAACGCTGCCTGTCGNGCCGGTGCCTGNCCGANTCCTGCTGCGAGAACATTACCCATGATTACTTCATCTACAGCATCCATAGCAATCCCCGTTTCTTCCAAAAGCGCTTNAATGNCAGTCGCNCCAAGCTGGGGTGCAGAAACTGACGACAAACTGCCTTGGAAAGCACCAACCGGAGTACGTTTAGCCGCTATAATCACAACGTCGTTTGAACTCATTGTAGTACCTTAATTTTTGAATATAGTGTATTTACGGGGTTGTATAAATGAACAACCTCTACTCGTCTTGAACACAGCGGCCCTCGGCGACCCTGATATATGTAAAAAAACATCGTTAGTAAAGTATTTTTGCCTGTTTCCGTCTTGCGCATTTTATGTCTAAAATGCGCGCCGAAAGTTAGTATTGTTTACCCCAGGAAACATGAAAATTTAGATGATCAACTTCGATCATTATTTTTCAATACTTTTCACACCTAAATAAATTTAGGTGTTTTTGTTTATTGACCATTCGCCTTATCGTAGGCTTTGATAATATCCCTTACCAACTTGTGGCGCACCACATCATTTTCATCCAGTTCCACAAAACCGATNCCGTCCACTCCATTCAGGACTTTCANTACGTCAATTAGGCCAGAGTCAGAACGTTTAGGAAGATCGATTTGNGTTATATCACCGGTAATGATGGCCTTGGAATTAACACCCAGGCGAGTTAGAAACATCTTCATTTGCATCGGTGTAGAATTNTGCGCTTCATCCAAGATCAGAAAGGCGTTATTCAACGTGCGGCCGCGCATATAAGCCAGGGGGATCACTTCGATGATATTTTTGATCAATAATGGTTTCAGTTTGTTGGCCGGCATCATTTCATTCAACGCATCATAAAGAGGTGTCAGGTAGGGATCCACTTTTTCTTTCAGGTCTCCCGGGAGAAATCCCAGGCTTTCACCTGCTTCCACGGCGGGACGGCACAATATGATGCGGTCTTTATCGTGGTTTTCCAGCATTGCCACTGCAAAGGCAACGGCAATGAATGTTTTACCCGTTCCTGCCGGCCCAACAGAGAAAACAATATCATTACCGTTTACTACCTGAACATACTTTTTCTGGCCGGTNGTNCGAGGAATTATGGCTCCCTTGCGGCCGTAATGAATAACATCATCAGGCACATCTTCCACATGTCCATTATCTGACTGAATCACTTTAATCAGCTGGCGAACATCTTTTTTTGTCAACGTTCCTTTACGGCTTAAGGTTTGGATCATTTCATGGATAATTTCATGGACCATTTCCACATCACTCTTCTGCCCGTCCAATTTTATTTCATTTCCGCGCACTAAAATTTTCGTCGAAAATGTATCGTTTAATAACCGCACATGGCCATCGGCAACGCCGAGAAGGGTCTGCAGATCAATGCCTTTTAAGGCAATAGTCTTCTTCATACTTTAGGGATTCTGTATTAAGTTTTCAGCCATGAGAAACCGGCAGAGATATTGCGCCGTAAAAAATANGTACTGGAATGTGTAAAGTCTACAAGTTAACACTCGCTCAATTTACACAATTTTTATTACTTTTTTCGTTAGCCATAACTGCCTGCAAAACTCCAGCACCTTATACACAAAAAGACGCTTATAAGGAAAATGTACAATATATTAAGGAGCAGGCTTATGATAACTGGAATAAGCGTTCTAACCGCAAGAATGCCATTGTGGCTACCTTCTTCCTGGAAAAAGCTCTTTCCCTGGAACCTGACAACCTGGAGATAGGATTATTATTAAGCAGGGCATATCATTTCGAAGCGTATTATATCGAACCCGATCCAGCCCAAAAGGACAGCTTATTCATGATGGGTGCCAGGTTGGCGACTCAAATCGTCGAACAGTCCGCAGCCTATCAAAACGCCATTTCATCCGTACAGGGAGATTCCATGGTCAAGGTTACAGGAGCTGTAGCAGTGGTCGAAAAAGAATACTTAAGCGCCTTGTACTGGTGGGCAGCCAATATAGGCCGTTATCTTTCCACCAAATCTGTACGCATGCGTCTGGATTACAGGGAGCTGGGTGAAGCATTAATGCACCGTGTGTTGGCCCAGGACCCTGAATTTTTTTATGGAGGACCCTATCGTTTTTTCGGTGCGCTGTACGCCCGCCTCCCTGGAGTAGAATTATCCAGGTCGGAAGAATATTTTCAAAAAGCGGTTGACGCCTATCCCGATTACCTGGGCACCTACGTATTGCGAGCCCGGTTCCTGCACACCAAAGCAGGCGACCGGGAAAAATTCAGGGCCGACCTGGAGCATGTCATCAATGCTGATCCAGCGCAAATTCCGGATGTAATGCCGGAGAATCTATTTGAGCAAAAATTTGCGGAAGAATTATTGGCAAATGAAAACATGCTTTTTGAATAGATTTTGCTCAAATTAGGCCATAATGATTGGTACACTGATCTACGTATTTTTAACATTATTAGGAATCATACTGCTATTTGTGGTAATTCCTATAAGAGTGCGTATTCAAGGCAGGATAAAAATGTCCGCTGCTGCCCTGGATGGAGATGCGCACCTTTTGATCGGTTATCATAAAAGAGGTTTGAGTATAAACATACTTAAACAGCAAAACCTGGCGGTCGGAGCATACACAAAACCATTATTTTTTGTCCCCTTGAAAAAGAAATCAAAAAAATTGATTGAACCAAATAAAGAAAAAAAATCGTTCATGCAAATTGTCCAAAAGCTGCACAAAATTCCCAAAAGAAAACTATTGCGTGCGGTTGTTCGATCCATTCATTGGGAAGAATTCTCAATAGCCGGCCAATTGGGCTTAAAAAACCCCATGCATACCGGGATGGCATTTGGTTGGATGAATGGGTTATCCGGAATTATTCATACTAATAAATTAAACTTCGCCGTAACACCTGCTTTTAAGCCAGTTTTAAATACATATATTAAAGGGAATATACATGTCCGCTTATCACCATTGTTGACTGCATTACATGCAGGAATAACTTATTTTAAATTTCGTAAATAGAGAGGATTACTATGAGTGTAACAGACCTCATTAAGAGCACCCTGGAAGAAGTGCAAAACCTGATGCTGACACGCACTGTTGTAGGCGAACCCATCACAGCCGGGGAGCATACCGTTATACCCGTTTCCAAGGTTACCTTCGGCTTTGGCGCTGGCGGAGGAGCGAGCAATGAATCAAAACAATCCGGGGAAAGTTCCGGCATAGGTGGCGGCTGGAGCATTGAGCCGGTGGCCTTTGTGGTTCTCGGGGCGGATGGGGCCAAGATGCTGACCGTCGGTGATAAGGAAAGTGTTGCTGGAAAACTGTTTGACCTGGCGCCCAAAGTGATGGATACCGTAAAGGAAATGGTAGACAACAAATCCGGAAACGGCAAAAGTGATGGGGAAGAGTCATCATGAGAAAAAAATTGAATACCGCTGACATTATGAAAAAAAGCTGATCACATTCTACCCCCTATCACAACAGGATTTTCGGTGGTGGATAACGGGAAACTTGTAGGACAGGTTAGTCGTAGAGATGTATTAAGAACAATTCAAGATTTCATAGACTGACCAACCTAAATATCGATCTAATTTTTCCCCAAAAACGGACGATTTTCTAAATCAATTCCTCGAAGCAATGAAACAATTCGGCTTAATTCAGGTAATTGATTATTGATCAGTGGTAAAACTTGCTCCGCACTATCTAAAACTACATCCATGTGGTCTGAAACAATTTTGATAAAAACCATTCGCTGAATGGAAAGGAATTGTATGGCCGTTTCAAAAATGGCCGCTGCTTCCATATCCACTAGTCCATCGTATTTTTCACCACCATCCGTTACCCCTTTTGATACAGTATTTAGCGGCATTTCAGGCAATCCTGTTTTTAATAACATATCCGGCAGCCAAATTTTACCATTTTGCTCATCTGTGATCTTATTGACCACATACATCCTGCCAATCTCCGTATGTTCCTTATTTCCCCCGGCAATACCAACATTTAACAGGACTGAATTGCTGCTGTTTATTTCGTTTAAAAATTTTCCAAACCGATTGTGTACATTTTTTTCACCAACACCAGTCGTCAGGCACGTAATCTCATCCTTTTGATAATAGAAAATTTCTTTGTTGAGCTGTTTCTGCTCCAATTGAAAATGATCAATTAACGGCCGAGCTTCTGCCTGCAAGGCTGTTGTTATTAGAATATGATTCATGGATGGATAAAATTTACATACAAAAAAGCCCCGTATTGCTACGGGGCTTTTATATTCTGGTTCAGGTTTTAATTATTTCAGCAGAAGCGCCTTTGCTGTCTGCTGCTTGCCATTTACATGCACCTTGAATAAATAAATTCCAGAGCTCACCTGTNGGCCGCGGTCATCCCTGGCGTCCCAGCGGATTTCGTGCTGACCGGGACTTTGGATGCCATTATACAGGCTGCGAATCTTGCGGCCACTCACATTAAATACATCAATGAAAACTGGCCCGGCCGATCCCATTTCATATTTCAACGTGGTGGTAGGGTTGAACGGATTTGGATAGGCATTGTAGAGCCTGAATTCATCAGGCTGCAATTCGATCTCTCCCGCAATAGCCAGTGGCCCATTGTAGCTCATTTCCATCGAGAAATCCATAGTTATATCTTGAATATCAGTAATACCGAATTGCATTTCAAACATTTCATAACAATCATCGTAGTAATAATAGTAGTATTCATCTTCACAAAAATCAAATTCAGCTGAAAGAGATAACATATCATCTGCTACTTCATAGGCCAAAGTGATTGAATCAGAATATTCGTAGTAGTAGCCGTAGTAGTCGTCATAGCCATGAAAAATAATGGATATCGAATCATCAGTCGCTGACCATTCTATTTCTGATGTATCTGTATATTCATAGTAACCGTAATAATCATCAAAGCCGCTAAAAATCTCATATCCTGTGCCATCTTCAAAAAACTGCCAGGTCATGGTTCCATCCTCATCTGGATCCGGACCAAAATCCTCATCGAAAAACGGCATTTCAAAGGGGGTATCTGCGACCAGGTCCATTGTGCCGGGTACGATTGATCCTGAAATAGTATAGGTTGTATCTCCCGCATCATTGGCAACCGTTAGTGCAGCAATATCCACTCTCATTAAAGTTGTATCTATAGTTATAAAATCACCAGCGTTTTCAATTTCATAATAATAATCTACCATTTCTCCCCCTGCTGTATCCGCCACCATAAAATCAGCAAATGTATAGCCCATCATTGACATATACATAAACATGTACATTGGCAGTTCTAAATCTTCAGGAAAATCATCATAGTAATAGTAGTAATCCATCATTAAGGGATTATTAGACAATTGTACCATAGCTATTTCTCCATAGCCATAATAGCTTTCAGCCACAGCCATCATATAATCCATCGTATCTGCAGCTGAACCGGAAATGCCTATCCCGCCTTCCGCTGGTTCCATGCCAATAACCTGCATAAAATTGGGTACAGTCTGGTCCGTGCCCACGGTAACCCACATAGTTGCTTCCTCATCTTCATACTCCCACTCGCCCAGTAGATCACTGGGATCCATCATGGAACGGTTCAATTGTCTGCCAGGAATATTTTTCCAAGACAGTGGTTTTTTAGAAATTTGTTGCTGTAATTCTGGCGGCAGTTTTTGGATTTGTGATTGCAGCAGATTAGCAATTTTATCTCCGCCGAAACACAGGGAAATAAATGTAATAAATAGTGTTAATTGTTTCAATTTATACTCCTTTTGGTACGTGTTTGAGTAAATTTACAGGGATAATTGATTCGCGGGCAAGCAAAGAAATCATGCTTTGGCAAGGGGCCCAATGATCTCCAGCAAGCGCAGAAATTTATCTTTATAAATTTCATTTTCTGCTCTATGATCAGCAATTATAAGCCCACAACGGTGTTGAGCTTGTAATTGATCCAAATAACGACGAATATCTGCTAAAATCTTTTTATCTTTTTTCATTACACAGCCTAAATGTTTTATGGCTGAAAATACTGTAGTTTGTTGACCGGAAGCAGTGTCCGTCGTCACAACTTGAATAACTGCGGGAGTAGTTCCCCTGCTTTACCTTTATATACCATATCAAACAGCCAGGCTAGTTCGCTGGGTTGGGGATTTAATTCTACGCAAAGCGCTCCCGAAGATTTGGCCAGTTGAGGATAACCGGCGGCCGGCCAGACCACTCCGGATGTACCGATGCTGACAAACAAATCACATTGTGTTACAGCTGCATCCGCCTGTTGAACAGTATCGGGATTGAGCATGTCACTGAACCAGATGATGTCCGGACGTAACCAGGCACCGCAGTTACATTTTCTTTTTTCGAAAGGGCCGTGGTTTAAATCATCTTTAATCAAGCCCTCATTCTGGCAGCGCACCCGCCACAAGCTGCCGTGGAGTTCAACCACATTTTTTGAGTCTGCTCGTTGGTGCATGCCATCAATATTTTGTGTGACAATTACTACATCAGAATGAGCTTCCTGGACAGTAGTAATCAGTTCATGCCCCTTGTGGGGAAAACACTTGAGCGCTTCTTCCCGGCGCAGATCATGAAAGTCAAATACCTTTTCCGGATCCGTCTCCCACGCGTCCTGGCAGGCGTATTCCCGCCAATTATACTCGTGCCAAACGCCGCCTTCTCCACGGTAAGTGGGCACTCCCGATTCAGCGGACATGCCGGCACCAGTGAAAAACACAATACGTTTAAATTTGTTAATATCTATTGTTTTGATGTCCATTATGAGATTGAAATTACTTCTGAAGCTGACATAATATCACCTGGCCATTATGCAAAAATTGGATAATTTAATCAAAGCATTGACTCATCGGGAACCACTCCCGCCCCTATTACCAAAAAAAGTATGGGATCAAAACATAACAACAAAAATTGAAAAGTTGTCTGCTGCACCACTCATCAAAGCGGGGCTGCATCTTTTGAATGACGATTTCCTCAACTGTCACATCATTGCCCAGGAAAATGAAAATCCCGACGGCAATTACTGGCATGCAATCCTGCACCGCCGGGAGCCAGATTACTGGAATTCAAAATACTGGTATAAACGTGTAGGCGATCATCCAGTCATCCATGACATGCAAAAAGAAGAACCGAGCTGGGATCCTTTCAATTTTGTAGACCAGTGTGAAAAGTTTAATACAACACAGGAAAGACAAATCCAGTTACAGGAAATAACATTGCTGCTGAACTATACAATTAAGAAATATGCAAAGAATTAGTAAGCGATTAATCCTATTCGGGAATAGGTTTTTCCGGGTGCACCATGGGCACAAAACGCACGGGAATCACCGATTCCTTATCCATGATGCCACCCTGCAATTTGGTTATCACCCATAATTCCTGCCAGATACTGCCCACAGGGATAACCAGCCGCCCGCCAACTTTTAATTGTTCAAACAATTTTGGAGGTAATGCTGGTGGAGCTGCTGTTACAATAATAGCATCAAAAGGCTCTTCACCTGGCCAGCCCTGGTAACCGTCACCCCATTTAACATAAATATTATCATAACCGAGTCTTGCCAATGTTGCTTTGGACCGCACAGCCAGTTTTTTTACTATTTCAATTGTAAACACTTCCTTGCACAAGGGGGACAAGACCGCTGCCTGGTAGCCTGAACCGGTACCGATTTCCAAAACTTTTTCATTGCCCTTCAATTTAAGCAGTGAAGTCATGAGCCCCACAATGTATGGCTGGGAAATTGTTTGCTCGAAGCCAATGGCTAGTGGTGAATCAATATAGGCATAGGGCTGCCGTTCTGCAGGTATAAATTCATGACGAGGCGTATTACGCATAACATCCAGAACTTTTGCCTCATTCACTCCCCTGGCAAGAATCTGGTTATCAACCATTGCCTTGGCTTTTTGCTCCCAGTTATCAACCTGGCCAGATAGTTGGAAGTTTGCACATAGTACAAAAAATAGAATGTTCATCACATGCTTCATACTTGAATGTATTGTGCTATGACGAAGAAAAAAAGAATGTCAGTTTAATAATTGTTCAGTGATAGACCATAAACGTTGCTGATCTACTAATACTTGGGATTGGGGGGAACTGGTTTTGGGTCTGCACTTGGAAAAATATTGTCCGCTTACACCATCCACTTCTGCTGAAGAAGCCAGATAGATGCTGGTTTGCGCACCCTTTTTAACATTGATGGCACCGAGTGCTTTTGCAGCAGTTAAACTCATGCGCACACTGGTTTTATTATTATTACCAAAATTTGTATGTACAAACCCTGGGTGCAGGCAGTTAGCAGTTGTTCCACTTCCTTCCAGTCTACGGGCCAATTCATACGTGAACATCACATTGCACAATTTGGATTTGCAGTAAGCCGGCCAACCTTTATATCCATTAAAACCTTGAAGATTTTCAAAATCAAGGTTTGTATTCAAATGGGCATTCGATGCAACATTTACAATACGGGATTGTGGAGATACTTTAATTGTATCTAGCAACAAATCAGTAAATAAAAAATATGACAGATGGTTCAAGGCAAATGTGTTCTCAAATCCTTCATCTGTTTTTCCATAATCTGTGAAATAGGCGCCGGCATTATTTAACAGAACGTCAATACGATTATACTTTGCTTGAATCTCTAACGCGAGCTGACGAACCTGATCCATGGAAGATAGGTCAGCATTAAAAAATGTTATGTTTTCATTATCCGCTGTAGCCTTGATCTCACTTTCGGTAGCTGAAATTTTTTTAGCGTTGCGGCCCACTAATCCCAACGTAAAGCCCATTTTGGCTAGGTTTAATGCAACTTCTTTCCCAATACCATCCGTGGCGCCAGTGATGATGCATACTTTGCCTTGGTGGGACAATTTACTTTTTCTTTTTGATTTGGATATTCAATTCATCCAATTGTTTTTCGCTAACTGAATCTGGTGATCCATCCATGAGCGATAGCGCTGATGTTGTTTTTGGAAAAGCAATGACATCACGGATATTGTTGGAACCTGTGAGTAGCATGACCAACCGGTCAAAGCCAAAAGCTATACCGCCATGGGGCGGTGCGCCGTAGGTCAATGCTTCCACCAGGAAACCGAATTTTTCCTTGGCTTCTTCACGCCTCAATCCAAGAAGAAAAAATACCTTATTCTGAATTTCCGGGTTATGAATACGAATAGAGCCGCCGGCAATTTCGTAGCCGTTCATGGTCAAGTCGTAGGCTCGAGCTTTCAGAGCGTGGGGATCACCATCCAAATCGTGGACATCCTGGGTTGTTGGCGAAGTAAATGGATGGTGCAAAAAGGTCAATTCTCCGGAATCTTCATCAATCTCAAACATGGGAAATTCTGTAACCCACAAGGGTTTAAAATCATTCTTGTCCGCCAATGCTTCTCTTTTAGCGATTTCAGCCCGCAGGGCACCCAAAGCCGGTTCTGCAACTTCTTTTTCATCACCGATCATAAAGATAATATCACCATCATTCACGCCAGTGTAATTGATAAATTCCTTTTGCAGATCCTCTCCGAAAAACTTGGAAATGCCGCCCGTTAATCCACCATTTTCTCCTTTCATAAACGCCAGGCCTTTGGCTTTGAATGTCTTTACAAAGTCTGTCAATCCATCAATAATCTTCCGTGAATATTTTGCTCCGCCTGGAACGATAATTGCCTTAACACATTCTACTGATTTAAAGGCATTGAAGTCTGACTTGTCTGTAGACTCTTTTACGTCTTGGAGAAAAAGTTCAAATCGAGTATCCGGTTTGTCAGAGCCGTATTTTGCCATGGCTTCATCATGAGTAATCCTGGGAAACGGGTCCGGCAGTTCTACATCAAGCACTTCCTTAAAAACATGCCTGGTCAATCCTTCCATGTTTGAAAATATATCCTCTTCATCCACAAAGGACATTTCTATATCGATCTGGGTGAATTCCGGCTGGCGGTCGGCGCGAAAGTCCTCATCTCGAAAACATTTCACGATCTGGAAATAACGGTCAAAACCGGATATCATCAAAATCTGTTTATATATTTGTGGTGACTGGGGCAGGGCATAGAATTTGCCATTATGCAGCCGGCTGGGCACAAGGAAATCCCGGGCCCCTTCCGGTGTGGATTTCATTAAAATGGGTGTTTCCACCTCTAAAAAATTTTTATCGGATAGAAACCCACGAACTGCCTGATACGCTTTGTGGCGAGTTATAATATTATGCTGGAGTTCATCCGTCCGCAATTCAAGATAACGGTATTTCAAGCGCAGGTCTTCCAGGGCACTTTCACGGTCTGTGATAACAAACGGCAGCGGCGCTGTTTCGCTCAATAGTTCCATGTTTTCAACCAACACTTCTATTTCACCGGTAGACATATCCGGATTAACAGCACCTTCTCCCCGCGCCTGTACCGATCCTTTAACAGAAAGAACATCTTCCATGGACAGTTTTTTGACTGCTTCAAAATCATCACCATAATCTTCTGAATTAAATACGATCTGTGTTTTGCCGTAGCGGTCCCGGAGGTCTACGAAAACCACCTGTCCATGAAGGCGAACCGTATTCACCCAACCGTTTAAATTGACAGAAGCGCCAATTTGATCTTTAGATAGTTCTCCGCAGGTATGGGTTCGTTTAAACATATCTCAATGACTTTTGCTTAAAAAAAAGCCGCTCGAAGTTACAAGCGGCTGAATTATGATTGTATTGGAAATTACCGTTTGGAAACTTTTAATCGATTTGCTGCTCGTAGTAAGGATATATCTTTACGTGTAACATCAACATCTTTAGCATCTTTCCGTTCTTGAGCACGTTTTAAGGCAGCCTCTGCCCTGGCGGCATCGATCTCCTCTGCCTGTTCATAGGTTTCCAACAGCAATCCAACTTTCTCTTTGGTGATTTCCGCAAATCCACCGCTGGTGGCCAAAAAATGATCCTTACCATTTTGGGTTACTTTGATTTCACCTACACCCAAGCCAATAATAGCTTCTCGGTGATTGGCCATTACACCAAAGTACCCATCCAACCCTGGGCAGCGAATGTGTTCCACCTGACCTTCATCCTGAATCTTGGTGGGTGTCACAATTTCCAGTTTAAAAGAATTCATTAAGCGACAGCCTTTTTGGCATTATCAAATGCCTCATCAATGGTGCCTATATAGGCAAACATATTTTCATGGAGTTCATCGGCCTCACCGTTCAGGATGGCTTCAAATCCATTCACTGTATCTTCCAAGCTCACGTAGCGGCCTTCTTTCCCGGTGAACTGTTCAGCCACGAAAAACGGCTGGCTCATGAATTTCTGCATCTTCCTTGCCCGTGAAACGGTGAGTTTATCATCATCAGAAAGTTCGTCCATACCCAGAATTGCAATGATGTCCTGAAGATCTTTATACTTCTGCAATACAGATTGAACACTGCGGGCCACATTATAATGGCGATCGCCGATGACACGGGGGTCAAGAATTCGTGATGTAGAGGCCAGGGGATCCACAGCAGGGTAAATACCCAACTCGGCGATTTTACGCTCCAGCACAGAAGTGGCATCCAAGTGAGCAAATGCCGTAGCCGGCGCCGGGTCGGTCAGGTCATCAGCCGGTACATAAATGGCCTGTACGGATGTGATTGAACCTTTCTTGGTTGATGTTATCCTTTCCTGGAGGTCACCCATCTCCGTAGAAAGTGTGGGCTGGTAACCCACGGCAGAAGGCATACGCCCCAACAGGGCAGACACTTCCGAACCGGCCTGTGTAAAACGGAAAATATTATCAATAAAGAGCAATACATCTTTGCCTTCATCATCGCGAAAATATTCCGCCATGGCCAAGCCGCTTAAACCCACACGCAAGCGGGCTCCCGGTGGTTCATTCATCTGGCCGAAGACCATGGTGGTTTTATCAATCACTCCTGATTCGCTCATTTCCAGGTAGAGATCATTGCCCTCGCGGGTTCTTTCACCCACCCCTGCAAAGACGGAATATCCGCCGTGTTCGGTGGCAATATTGCGGATCAATTCTTGGATCAAAACGGTTTTGCCTACCCCGGCGCCCCCGAACAATCCTGTTTTACCACCCTTGGTGTAAGGCTCCATCAGGTCAACCACCTTGATGCCTGTCACCAGCATTTCCGTGGAGGTAGTTAAATCTTCATGCTTGGGTGCCGGACGGTGAATGGGATTTCGTTTGGCTGTTTTGATTTCGCCCTTACCATCAATGGTATTGCCAATTACATCGAATAAACGGCCCAGTGTTTCGGGTCCTACGGGCATGGAAATAGGTTCTCCCTTATCCACCACCTTGTGTCCGCGAACAAGACCATCAGTCGAATCCATAGCTACAGTGCGGACGGCGCTGTCTCCCAAATGCTGGGCTGTTTCCAATACTAATGTTCCATCTTCGCCGCGGTCAATTTCAAGGGCATTCATTATTTCGGGCAATTGGCCGTCTTCAAATACGACGTCAACTACAGCGCCTATAATTTGTGATACTTTTCCAACGATAGGCATACTAATTCCTCTATTCGCTTTGTAAGGCTTCGGCACCGCTGACAATTTCCAGCATTTCTGTGGTAATGGCAGCCTGGCGGGCCTTGTTGAATTCCAATGTTAAATCTTTTATCATTTCCTGGGCATTTTCTGTGGCGTTTTCCATGGCCAACATGCGGGCAGCCTGTTCGCTGGCATAGGATTCCAGCAGGTATTTCCACATCTGCACATTCAAATGACGGGGTATAAGGCTTTTGATGATATCATCCTTATTCGGCTCATATAATTTCCCAACAGTTTGTTTTTCGGCATCCTCAAACACCAGGGGCAGGAGAACTTCCGATTCCACATATTGCGTAGCCACATTCACAAACTCATTATAGACCACATGAATTTCATCCACATGATGATTGGTAAAATGGCTGATGACGCCGGCACCGATTTGTATGGCATCACCGAAGTTTAAATCGTTCCAAAAATCCAAATGGTTTTCGATAATGTTGTAATCGCGGCGTTTAAAATGATCACGTGCCTTTTTACCAATACAGAACACATCCACTTTTTCTTTCCCAATGGCATCAATTTCATTTTGGGCGACTTTTAACACATTAGTATTAAATGAGCCCGCCATGCCCCGGTCTGATGTAACCACAACATAACCAACTCGGTTTATTTCACGGACATCCAACAAATCCAGGAGGTCCCGATCCACGTCCGGCAGCAAGTTATTGATTAAGTCTGTGAGACGTTTTTCGTACGGCCGTGCTTCTTCCATCCGTTCCTGGGCCCGGCGCATTTTGGCTGCCGCAACCATCTTCATGGCTTTGGTCACCTTCTGAATGCTCTTGACAGATTTGATCCGGTTGCGAATGTCCTTCAGGTTAGCCACGGTCAGGCAGTGAAGCCTCCTTTATAAGCAGTGACTGCTTCCTCCAGTTTTGTGCCTACATCCTCGCTGATCATGCCTTCATTCCGAATGGCTTGCAGTTCAGCTGCATTGTTAGCTTCCAGGTAATCAAACAGGCCCTTTTCAAAATCAGCCACTTTATCGGCTGCAATCTCATCCAAATGGCCTTTGGTACCGGCAAAAATGATAGCAATTTGTTTTTCAACATCCATGGGAACGTATTGGTTTTGTTTCAGGATCTCAACCATCCGTTCTCCGCGGGTTAACTGGTCTTGGGTTGCTTTATCCAGATCAGATCCAAACTTGGCAAACGCTTCCAGTTCACGATATTGAGCCAGGTCCAGACGCAGGGTACCGGCTACACTTTTCATAGCTTTGATCTGGGCATTACCCCCCACACGGGATACGGATAGACCCACATCAATCGCGGGACGGACACCGGAGTTAAATAAATTGGTTTCCAGGTAAATCTGGCCGTCCGTAATGGAAATCACGTTGGTGGGGATATAAGCAGCCACATCACCTTCCTGTGTTTCAATGATCGGTAGGGCCGTTAAGGAACCGCCGCCAAGATCATCCGCAAGTTTGGATGCACGTTCCAGCAAACGGCTGTGGAGGTAAAACACGTCACCGGGGAATGCTTCACGTCCGGGAGGACGGCGAAGTACCAATGACATCTGGCGGTACGAAACAGCCTGTTTGGACAAATCATCATAAATGATCAGGGCGTGCTTACCATTATCGCGGAAATGTTCACCCATGGCACAACCGGAATAAGGCGCAATGTACTGCATGGGCGCCGGGTCAGAAGCGTTGGCGGCTACAACAGTGGTATATTCCATGGCGTCATTGGCTTCCAATTCCGCTGTAATCGCCACCACTGTAGATGCTTTTTGTCCGATGGCAACATAAATGCAATACACCGGCTCATCGGTATCATGGGTATACTTTTGATTGATGATGGTATCAACAGCAATGGCAGTTTTACCGGTTTGACGGTCACCAATAATCAACTCCCGCTGGCCGCGGCCGATGGGAATCATAGAATCTATCGCCTTGATACCTGTCTGCAAAGGCTGTTTCACCGGCTGGCGCTGCATCACACCCAATGCTTTTCGTTCAATCGGTAAGAAATCTTTGGCATCAATGGGACCTTTGCCATCCATGGGCTGGCCCAAGGGGTTCACCACCCTGCTCAACATGGGTTCACCCACAGGTACTTCCACCACCCGTTCGGTGCGCTTGGCCAGATCGCCTTCCTTCACTTTACGACTCTCCCCAAATAGCACCAGGCCGACGTTGTCATCTTCCAGATTGAGTGCCATCCCGAATACACCGTTGGGCAATTCAACCAATTCAGAACTCATGACATTTTCCAGTCCGCTTACGCGAGCGACACCGTCACCGATTTCGATCACTTCTCCAACTTCGGACACATCAATGGATGTGTCAAAGCCTTCAATCTGCTGTTTCAATAATTCAGTTATACTATCTGTTTTAATTTCCATTTTGTTTCCTTGGTTCTAGGATTGCAATAATTCTCCCTGCAGTCGGTTCAATTTCCGCTGCAGTGATGCATCCAGGAAAGTATTTTCAATTCTCAACTTGATTCCACCCAGGAGCGTTTCATCCACTTCTATTTTTAATTCAGGTTTTTTGTTCAAGGCCTGTTGCAAATTCTGACGTAAAGCATCTTTATCGGCAGCTTCCATGGCCTGGGCCACATGAGCCTGCACGGATACAATGCCAGCTTGTTCTTTATACAATTCGTCATAAGCTTTAATAACCTGGCGAATAACCTGCACAGATTTTTCTGTAGTCATTAATCCTAAAAACTCAATAGCGATGGTATGGCATGAATCCGCCAGTACTTCCCGCAGGATATCCGTTTTTTTTTCCTGGGTAACGCGTTTGGATTGCAGCAACGACCTGAAGCGCGCGTCTTTCCTGATTAGCTGGTCCACCAGCTGCAATGATGCCTGGACAGCGCCGGCATTTTCCCCGGATAACTCTAACAGGATGGTAGCAAGTTTTTTTGTGCGCTGGTTAAGCTTCATATTCCTTTACGTGTGATAGTGATTCATCAATGAGCGCCTTATTATCTTCTGCACTTAAATTTTTCTTGATGAGTTTTTCAGCCACAGAAAGTGATAGATTGACGACTTCACCTTTTATTTCAGCAATCGCTTTTTCCTTCTCAATCTGGATTTGCTTTTCAGCTTCTACAGCGATGGATTTGGCTTTTTCTTTGGCATCGTTAAGGGTTTCTTCCTTCATCTTCGCCGCCGCCGCTTTACCTTGCGTAAGAATCTCCTGTGCTTCCGCACGGGCTTTATTAATGATCTTTTCGCCTTCTGCATTCAGCTTTGCCAATTCTGTCTGGGCCTTTTCTGCATCTTCTAAAGATGAACGGATAAGCTCTTCTCTATCTTTAAGCATTTTTAACAGCGGCTGCCAGGCAAATTTTGCCAAAACAAACAAAAGCAATAAAAATGTCAGAATGGTCCAAATAAATAGACCCGGATCAAGCTGTACTAAAGGGTTATTCATGAAATTTCCTAAAGGTTATTATTTCATCAATACAATTAACAGGGCAAATACTTCACCTAAAATTGCTACACCTTCGAGCAGGAATAAAGGAAGGTTGACTGCTCCTGTGATTTTATCGGATGCTTCCGGCTGCCGGGCGATGCCCTCAGCAGCAGCTGCTGCTAATCGGCCAATACCCAGACCTGCACCGATCACAATTGCTCCTAATCCTAGAGCTGCTCCAAAATAATGTAGATTTTCCATTGTTCGTTTCTCCTTACTGTTTGTTTAATGGTGAGCATTAATTGCCATACCAATAAATACGGCTGACAATAACGTAAATACATATGCTTGTACCAAAATTACTATTATTTCCAGCCCATTTATGGCGACAGCCATAGGCACTGAAATAATTGCCATTCCCAAACCGGCTAAGACACTATGAAACAAGTCTGCGAAAATTGCCATAAAAGACAGAATAGCTAAGATGGCAATATGACCACCGGTCATGTTAGCAGCCAAACGCATGGTTAATGCAAAAGGCTTGACAAACATTCCTATAATCTCTATTGGGATCAGGATGATATATACGGGCCAAGCCAGGCCGTGTGGTGCTAAATTTTTCCAGTGTCCGATAAAACCATGGGCTATTGTACCAGCAATTATAATTGCAAAAAATGTGATCACCGCCAAGCCGGCAGTGACGTTGAAATTCCCTGTGGCCGTCACCCCACCGTGGAGCAGGGCATTAATAAAATTATGATCATTACTAGCTGGGACATGAAATAAAAATCGATTTATAACTCCAATTAAATCAAAAATTGGTATCATTCCAATGCCATTGGCAAAAAGTATGAAAAAGAAAAAGGTCAGAATCATTGGTGCCCATGTTTCTACATACTTTGAACCAACATTGGGCTGTACGATCGAATCGCGGATAAACTTCACCACTGATTCCAGAGCATTCATCCAGCCGCTAGGCACAGGCTTCTTTTTCCGCACGTACTTTCTGACCGGAATTATGACGACACAGGAAACCAGTACAGCAACGATCCATAACATGAGCACATGCTTGGTTACTGATAGGTCAATACCAAAAATTTGGGGAAAATGGATTAAAGGATGGTCTAATGAACTATTGGAAACGTGGTGGATTATGTTATCGCCCACCTGGTCCAATACACTTCCGCCAGCGGTGTGGCTCTGCTCAGCAGTTGCACTCATTTGATGATATAAATTTTACCTAATTGAATATGGATCTTAAAAACAACGCTTCACTAATATGAAGCGTTATAAAATAGCCCGAAAAACTAAGTATAAAAGGCATTGGATTGAAAGTGTAAAAAGTGAAAATATATATAAAATACAGGGCGTAGAACACCATTTTACCCGCAAACAATTTGATCATGATTTTGTTTACTTTTTCCGGTGATTTCTGATGAGCGATGGAAAGCAGTATAATCGACATTATACCTATAATTAAAGGAGCAATCATCCCCAGGAAAATTTCTTTGCTATAGCCTATACCGCCCACAATCAGCCCCCATGTACCCAAACAAAAAACACCTAAAAATATCGAGAATTGAATGGTGGACATGTTATTTACGCCAGACTGTTTTTGCTAATTCATAAAACCCGGAAAACAAACCCATCATTAATCCAATTAACAATAGCCAGGGTCCTGTCCCCAGCCATTTGTCCAGGAAGTAACCCAACAGTCCCAATATCAATACACCGCCAATGAGTGTATAGGATGCTGCAGCTGCAGGTCCGGATTGTTTTACTATTTTTTGGAAATATTGAAAAGAACGGGCGAAAAAATCGTCCCCGTTTTCATTCATCGTATACAGGTGAATCGTCTGGTGCTGAATATGCCTCTTCAGTATCATTGGCTGTATCATCTCCCAGGATAATACACTGGCCTTGAAACTGGGCGCCTTCTTCGATGATCAATGATTTATAGGTTAAGTTGCCGTTCAATAGTGAAGCTTCGCCAAGGACAGCCCTGTTTTCCACAACAACATTGCCTTCTACATGCCCGCCGATATGGATATCACTGCCTGTTATATCCCCGTGAACCTTGCCTGTCCTGGAAACACGTACAGCGCCTTGGGTATGGATATTACCATAAACAGTGCCATAGACAATGATGCCTTCATCCAGTTTAATATCGCCCTGGAAAACGGCATCCTGACCTACCATGCTGTTCATGTTCTGAAAATTTATTTTAGCCATTTTCTTCAACGCTTAAATCCCTTTCCTTGTATTCTGGAAAAAACACCAGTGGATCGATCGCATTGCCGTCTTTCCATATTTCAAAGTGCAGATGCGGTCCGGAAGATATACCTGTACTCCCCGCCAAGGCAATAACATCTCCTCTTTTTACAATTCCGTGGTTTTCCATGAGATTCAGTTGATTATGGCCATAATGGGTGAAATAATCATCGCCATGATAAATGATGATCAAATTACCCAGGTCATAGGTCCAGCCGGAAAAGATCACCCGGCCGCTGGCCGCGGCCAAAACAGGTTCTCCTTCCTGTACGGCGATATCAATCCCATAATGATTCTTTTGCCAAAAGTGCGACTTATCCAGCATGCGCTGGGTCAGAAAACCATCCACCGGTGCCTGGGAAGGAATATTCTCAATATAAGATATAGTGAACGTTTTTTCTTCTGAAGCAGAAGTGGGCGCACCATCACCCACAATGCTCAAGTTGCTGCGGATAATTTCTTCCATTTGGCCCAGGCGGTTCAGGTCACGATAAAGTTCCAACACTTGCGTGCGTTCAGCAATCATTTGCTCAAATTGCGCATTTTTTTCCCGAAATTCTGCAATCCGAGGAATGTAATACCACAAACCACCACCGATACTTATTACTAAAATGATACATATTAATATGAATGTGCGCAGCCAGAAACGGCTGATGGAAAAGCGCTTTTGGGTATCTTCAATGTCCGATACGATATGAACCGTATAACGATTGGATTTCATGGGTTGAATTATTTAATGGTGCGCAGCAGGTCCATTACACGTTCAAAATCATCATCCGAAAAATATTCAATTTCTATCGTTCCTTCTGAACCTTTGTGGTTGATCCTTACCTTTGTCCCCATCAGGGTGATCAATTCATTTTCCAGCGTACGCACCGCTGCAGTGGTCTTGCGTATTTTCTTTTTCTTTGGTTTTGGCTTAGGTGCAGGCTTGCCTTTGACAATGTCCTCCGCCGCTCGGACACTCAATTTTTCATTGAGAATTCGCTGCCACAGCTTTTTTTGAGTAGCCTGTGTTTTCATGGCTAAAACCGCGCGGCCATGCCCGGCGCTTATTTCCCCTTTACGCAGGCTGGCTTTTATTTCAGCGGGGAGGTTCAGCAAACGCAAGGAATTGGAAATGGTCACCCGCTTTTTTCCGACCGCTTTGGCAATGGAGGTCTGGTTCAAATTGAATTCACTTTGCAACACTTCGTATGCTTCCGCTTCTTCAATGGAATTAAGGTTTTCGCGCTGGATATTTTCAATGAGGGACATTTCCATGAGCTCGGCATCATCGGCGACTTTGATTAAATAAGCTGGGATTTTTTTCAGCCCGGCCAGTTTAGCTGCCCGCCAGCGTCGCTCACCGGCCACAAGCATAAATCCTTTATCCACTTCCTGGACAGTGATGGGTGTAATTACCCCTTTTTCTTTTATGGAAGCAACCAATTCCTCCAAGCTGGTGTTATCCAGACCGTCTTTGCGGGGTTGGTTGGGGTTAGCCTTTATCTTGAAGAGGGCAATGTCTGTTACACCCGTAGGTGCCTGTGCTTGAGTTTCTTCGTAGGGCCGGATGAGCGCTTCCAGGCCTTTGCCTAATCGTTTAGTTGCCACTGTCTAATAACTCCTCTACTAAATCCATATAATCCCTAGCGCCAACTGAATTGGCATCATACAACAAGGCCGGCTTGCCAAAACTGGGCGCCTCGCCGAGGCGGACGTTACGATGAATGATTGTTTTGAACAATTTATCTCCAAAATAGCTTTTGATTTCTTCCGCAACTTGTTTGGATAAATTGAGGCGGCTGTCAAACATGGTGAGCAGAACACCTTCAATTTTCAGCTTCTTGTTCAAGTTGCGCTGGACAAGTCTGATCGTATTTAATAATTGGCCTAATCCTTCTAATGCATAGTATTCAGCCTGGATAGGAATAATGATGGAATTGGCTGTTGAAAGTGCATTTACAGTTAATAAGCCCAATGACGGCGGGCAGTCGATCAGTATAAATTTATATTTCCTTTTCAATGATTCCAGCGATTTCTGCAATTGATATTCCCGGGCTATTAGGCTGACCAGTTCTACCTCAGCGCCTACCAGGTCGCTGTTGGCCGTTATGATGTCCAAATGGTCAAAATGGGAGTGCATAATTGCATCTTTAATTGCTGTACCGCGAATCAAAACATCATAGATGGTTTTACCTGTCTCACCATTCATTAATCCGGATACACCTGTAGTGGCATTGGATTGTGGATCGAGATCGATCAAGAGTGTCTTCTCTTCCGAAACGGCCAAGCTGACAGCAATATTGACGGCCGAAGTCGTTTTACCGACTCCGCCTTTCTGGTTGGTTAGAGCAATGATACGGGCCATGATGCTGGTTTTATGGTATTAAGGACATAAAATAAACCGTCGAATTTAGGGGACGGCTCCAGGGGAAACAAGAGAGGTAATGAATCAATGGATGATGTGATTAAATTCCCCACCTGTTTATTATTCGATAATGATGAAAGCGATCTGTAAAACGAAACCTGAAAAAGGACTTTGGCTTGAGGATACTCCAAAGCCGGAAGTTGCAACCAACGATGTCCTGATCAAGATCAGCAAAACGGCGATCTGCGGGACGGACCTGCATATCTATCATTGGGATGAATGGTCACAGAAAAATATTCATCCGCCTGTGGTCATTGGCCACGAGTTTGTGGGTATCATTGAGGGTATTGGCCCCGGCGTTACCCATTATAAACCAGGAGATATTGTTTCTGGAGAAGGGCACATCACCTGCGGATACTGCCGTAATTGCCGGGCCGGCCTGCGCCATCTTTGCAATGCAACCATAGGGATCGGGATCCATCGAGATGGTGCATTTGCTGAATATATGACCCTGCCGGAAGGCAACGTCTGGCCGGTTCACGAAGATATTGATACGGATATTGCCTCCTTTTTTGATCCCCTGGGAAATGCGGTGCATTGCGCCTTGAGTTTTGGTATGGTGGCTGAAGATGTGCTCATTACTGGTGCCGGGCCCATCGGCTGCATGGCAGCCGCCATCTGCAAACAGATCGGCGCCCGGAATGTGGTGGTGACCGATGTGAATGATTACCGCTTGGATCTTGCCGGGAAAATGGGCGCCGACTGTACGGTGAATGTGCGTAATGAAAAAATCGAGGACCGATTTGCAGAATTAAAGATCGCCAATGGGTTTGATATTGGGCTGGAAATGTCAGGAAATCCCAGCGCACTGCAAGACATGATCCGCACCATGTACCACGGAGGCAAGATTGCTTTATTGGGTATTTTACCCAATGACACACAAGTCAATTGGGACGAGATCATTTTCAAAGGCCTACAGGTGAAAGGTGTCTACGGGCGGGAGATGTTTGAAACGTGGTATAAAATGACCCAGCTGATCCGCGGCGGCTTGGATGTTGCTCCAATTACTACACATAAATTCAAAGCAGATGATTTTCAAGAAGCCTTTGATGTGCTTGAATCCGGTGAATGCGGAAAAGTGATATTAGAATGGGATTAAAGGAAATAGGATAAAAACGAGTTTAGAATTTTATCCGTCCCCATTTCATTTATAAATAAACAATAAATATGAGTAATTCTAAACAAATTTATAAAGACACACTAATCAAGATAGAAAAAGAAGGACTTTATAAAAAGGAACGAACCATCACAACACCGCAAGGTGTGACTATCCAAACTAAGGAAGGCGGTGAAGTCCTCAATTTTTGCGCCAACAATTATTTAGGTCTTTCCAATCATCCGGATATCAAAGCCGCCGCCCAAAAGGCATTGGATGAGCATGGGTTTGGTATGTCTTCCGTACGTTTCATTTGCGGGACACAGGATATTCACAAAGAATTGGAGGAAAAGATCTCCACATTCTTTGGTTCAGATGACACCATATTATATACATCCTGTTTTGACGCCAATGGTGGACTATTCGAAACACTACTGGGACCTGAAGATGCTATCATTTCAGACGCCTTGAACCATGCATCCATCATTGACGGTATCCGTCTCTGCAAGGCACAGCGTTATCGTTATGCCAATAGCGACATGGCCGATCTGGAAGCCAAACTCCAAGAGGCCCAAAGCACCCGCGTGCGCATGATCGCCACGGACGGTGTTTTTTCCATGGATGGTTTTGTAGCCAAATTAGATGAGATTACTGCGTTAGCGGAAAAATACGATGCCCTGGTCATGGTGGATGACTCTCATGCAACAGGTTTCGTGGGCAAAACCGGCCGCGGTTCAGCGGAATATCATAGCGTCATGGACAAAGTGGATGTGTGGACCTCTACATTAGGGAAAGCATTGGGCGGAGCGTCCGGGGGATTTACTACGGGCCGGCAGGAGATCATTGATCTTTTGCGCCAGCGCTCCCGGCCTTACCTTTTTTCCAATACTCTTGCACCGGCCATTGTTGCCGCTGGTATAAAGGTATTTGACATGCTTTCAGCAACCACAGAAATCAGGGACAAACTGGAGAAAAACACCCTTTACTTTCGCAAGCAAATGAGCAGTGCCGGATCTGATATAAAAGAGGGTGATCACCCCATAGTCCCAATTATGCTTTATGATGCCAAACTTGCGCAAAAAATGGCGGCTGCGTTATTGGATGAAGGGATTTACGTCATCGGCTTTTTCTTTCCCGTTGTTCCCAAAGGTGAAGCCCGAATACGTGTGCAGATTTCCGCCGCCATGGAAAAAGAGCATTTAGACAAAGCAATTGATGCGTTTAAAAAAGTAGGCCGGGACCTAAATATTCTTAATTAGCTTAATTCTAATACAAATAAACTTTGAATCTTCTTTAGCAAGGTCGGTATATTCCCGGGCTTTTTTCGCAACCAAAAATTTTAATTAATCCATGAACAGTAAATTAACACCCCGATATATCATTATTGCTCTGGTGCTAGCTTGGGCTATATATGCCATCTGGCCGACCGTACAGTATCAAAATCTTGCTGCTGATGAAATTGAATCCATGCGGGAAGAGGGTACACTCCAAGACCTGGAACACAAGATCATCAAACAGGGACTGGACCTGAAAGGCGGCATTTATATTGTCCTTGAAGTTGACCTACCCACACTGGTAAGCAATTTAGCTATCAACAAGGATAAACGCTTTGAGCAGGCATTGGCAAAAATCAGTACAAGAATTAACTCTGATTCAGAGTTGGATTTTTTCCTGGTTTTCCAGGAAGAAATCGATGCAGCCGGCTTGCGTATCCACCGTTATTTTGATGTGGATTTCGGCGGCAATATGGATGAAATCATTGCCAGCCTCCGGGACCAGGCCGATGATGCTATCAATCGCGTTTTGGAAATCCTCCAGAACAGAGTGGACCAGTTTGGCGTTTCAGAACCCACCATCCAGAAACAGGGCAACCGCAGGATTATCGTGGAATTGGCCGGCATCCAGGATTCAGAGCGGGCCCGGGATCTGTTGCAGAGTACTGCCCTGCTGGAGTTTGTCCTAGTTAAATCTCCAGAACTTACCAATGACATTTTGCTGCGCATTGATAAGGTCATCAAGGGCAGCGAAGAATTAGCCGAAATCACCCAGCCGGATGATGAAGATACTATCGATGACGCTCCGGCAGCTGTCAGTGAAGATAAAACAATATCTGTCAGTGAACTCTTTGGCGAACAAGCCGCCCAAGCTGCAACGGATACAAAAGATACCTCCATTGTTGTTGATCAAAACCTTGTGGAAGACAGGCCGTTTTCATCGTTATTGAGAGCGTTGGGGAATGATATTGGCGTCCCCGAGAAAAATGTATATATCATCAAAAAGATCCTGGCCATGGAAGAAGTCCAGGAAAAACTGGATGCCACCAATGGGCAATTCCTAATGAGCGATGCTTCTGAATCATTCGACAATATTGATGGTGTCCAGGAAAATATGTACCGCATGTTTTATCTGGAAGGTGAATCAGAGCTCACCGGCGGAGTGGTGGAAAAAGCCAGTGCCACGATCGGCGGCACAGGCAGTACCGCTTCCGGGCAATCAATCGTATTATTGGATATGAATGCAGAAGGCGCCCGGACGTGGTCCAGGGTTACCGGCGGCAATATCGGCCGCAGGGTTGCCATTGTATTGGACAAGAAAGTGCACATGGCTCCTGTAATTCGTACCAAGATTTCCGATGGCGGCACCATGATTGAAGGGTTTGCCAATATGGATGAAGCCAAGGATATCGCCATCGTACTCCGAGCTGGTGCTCTCCCCGCCCCGGTGAATATTATCGAGGAGCGTGTTGTAGGCCCTTCCCTGGGGGCGGACTCAGTGGCGAAAGGGACCCAGTCCGTTTTGATTGGCCTGGCCCTGGTGTTGGTGTTTATGATCATTTATTATAAATGGTCGGGATCGATTGCCAATTTCGCCTTGATCTGGAATATCATCCTCGTCCTGGCTGTACTGGCCATGCTGGATGCCACCCTTACTCTTCCCGGAATAGCAGCCTTGATCTTAACTGTGGGTATGTCCATCGATGCCAATGTCATTATTTTTGAAAGAATTCGCGAGGAACAGCGCAAGGGTAAAACACCCCGGGCCGCCATTGATGCCGGTTATAATCGCGCCCTGACGACAATCATTGACGCTAATGTAACAACATTGGTTGCTGCTTTGGTTTTATACCAATTCGGTACCGGCCCCATCCGCGGCTTTGCCACTGTCCTTTTTTGGGGAATCATGATTTCCATGTTTACCGCCATATTTGTAACCAGAACCATTTTTAATACCCTGACAGAACGCAGGGGTTTACAGAGATTGAGCATATGAGACTGATTAAAGATACAAACATAAATTTTATGGGCCAGGGCCGGTTTGCGTTCTTTTTATCCGGAGTTGTAATCCTGGCAGGTCTGATTTCCCTGTTAATGCAGGGTGGGCCCCGCTTGAGCATTGATTTTAAAGGCGGCACACTTGTGGCGGTACAGTTCACGGAAGATATGAATGTGAATGATGTGCGCCAAGCCATGGGTATAGTTTCAATTGAAGGCCGATCCCATGATTTCAGCCGCGCTGAAATCAAGCATTTTGGCAGCGCCAGGGATATTTCGGTCCGGCTTCCGATCCAGGAAGACCAGCCGGAGAATTTCCCCCAATTAATCGTGAATCATCTGTACGAGTCTTTTCCTGCGGTTGTACCGGCTGACCAGAACGATTTTATTTTATCCGTCGAAAAAGTGGGTCCCAAGATTGGTTCTGAATTGAGCGGCAAAGCGGTCATGGCCATCGTATCCGCATTGATCTTGATCCTGATCTATATCTCCATTCGATTTGAATTCAAATTTGCACTGGGCGCCATTGCTGCATTGTCCCATGATGTAATAATCACACTGGGAATTTTCTCCATTATGGACTATGAAATATCCCTACCCATCATTGCCGCATTCCTGACCATTGTTGGTTATTCCCTGAATGATACGATCGTTATTTTGGATCGTGTCAGAGAAAATGTGAAAGCCATGAAGCGCACGACTTACAGTGATATGGTAGACCGCAGTATCAATGATTCACTCAGCAGGACCATCATTACATCCATTACGACGTTCATGGTGGTTTTTATACTTTACGCATTTGGCGGTGAAGTGATCCACTACTTTGCGTTTGCCATGCTGATTGGCGTTGTTGTTGGAACATACTCCAGCATGTACGTCGCCTGCCCCATTGTGGTAAAATTGCACAAGGGAGTTAAATCCTGACCTTTTCACCAAAATCAAATTATAAAAACTCCGCTGTGGCGGAGTTTTTTATTTCAGCATGTTGAAATCGAAACCATATATCTTTTATGTTATCCTTTGTCTTATCTGGGGGACAACATGGGTGATCCTGAAAAAAAGCCTCATTGAAGGAACGCCGGCTGTTTATGGCGTCGGGTTGAGGTTCTTAATTGCCGGGATCGTTCTGCTTCTAATTGTATTCTTCCAAAAAAAGCCTATTCCCCGTTCCAGAGAAGCTATCAACATTTATATTTCCTTTGCGTTGCTGAATTTGGTGATTGGCTACGGCGTTACATATTGGGCGGCACAATTTATTTATTCAAACCTGGCTTCCATCCTGTGGACAGGTTTTCCCATCATTGTTGTATTCATATCTCATTTTTACCTGCCCGGAGAAAAAATCAACTTGTATAAGATTATTTCTATTACCATTGGTGCAGCTGGTGTAATTCTGATCCTATCCCAGGGCAAAGCGTTTGGTGGTGAAAATGTAATCATAGGCATGACCATGATACTTATTGCTGTTTTTATGGCTGCCTGGCCCAATGTTTATTTGAAAAAGCACACCCACGCAGTCGACACCTTAACCATGAACGCTATTTGCCAAACGGGTGCAGGTATAATTTTACTGGTTATTTCTGCGTTTCTGGAAAAGGATCAAATCATGATCTGGAGTCCCTATAATATTTTTGCCATGGTATACCTGACAGTATTTGGTTCGATCGCGGCATGGCTAATTTATATATGGCTTTTTAAACATTTAACCATGATCCAGATTGCCTATATTGCTTTCCCTCCGCCTGTTATTGCCTCGTTCCT
>PBZW01000004.1 GCA_002730315.1 Fidelibacterota bacterium | reverse complement strand
GCACACTCAAATCTCAGTTCACCATCGTTGTTTACAGGTGCATTGTAAGAAACCAACTGGCTCATAAGCCAAGCTCTTTGCCGATGTTAATACCTAGAATTTCAGACGTTCCGCCGCCAATAAGCGTAAATCGAGCATCGCGTAAATATCTCTGCAGCGGATACTCCGTGGCATAGCCGTAAGAGGCAAAAATCCTGGATGCTGTGTCGCAAATGGAATTGGCACATTCGGAGGCGTATAGCTTGGCAATCATTGATTCTTTCAGCCTTGGCAAATCACGATCAATGAGGGATGCAGCGTAGAAGAGATAATGGCGTGCTGTCTCAAGCTGAACTGCCATATCAGAACATTTCAGTCTGATCGCCTGGAATTTTCCTATGGGTAAACTTCCCCAAACTGGACGCGCGTCTTGGCATATTCAANNGCATCTTCAAAGGCGGCTGTNGCCACACCNACNGAAAGAGCAGCTGTCATAATCCTGATCTCTGCCAGAACCTCTCTCAGGCAGGTGGTCCCTTCGCCGATCTCGCCAAGCAGGTAGTTTTGGGGAAGTTTAACGTCATCGAAAGAGACTTCACTGGTGACAGAGCCGCGAACACCCAGTTTATCAATGTTCTTCCCGATAACAACCCCTTTCAGATTAGTCGGGACGAAGAAAATGGAAAGTTGTTCATGGTTATCCGTTTTGGCGAAGACCGTGAAGAAATCCGCTACTGGTGCCGATGTTACCCAGGTCTTCTGGCCGTTAAGAACAAAATGATCATCAAACACATTGGCTTTTGTACGCATACTGTTCAAGTCGCTTCCGGCATNCGGTTCAGTCATGCAAATACCGCCGATTTTTTCACCTTTCAAAGCTTGGTCAAAATATTTTCTTAACTCATCACCACCGAAGCGATAGAGAAAATAGGTAGCCATCAGCGATTGCATGGTACAGGCGGCCGCCAGCGATAATGATCCTCTTGCAAGCTCGATAACAGCTAAACAATAAGAAATAGCGTCTGTGCCACTGCCACCCCCATCTTCGGGATAGCGCATGCCAAAAAAACCAAGGTTGGCCACCTTTTGAAAAAGCTCCATGGGGAATTCTTTTCTTTCATCAATTTTGTCAGCTTGTGGTTTGACTTCCTTATCCACGAAATCACGGAAGGTTTTCTGGATCAATTCCTGGTCACTGTTCAGTTCAAAATCCATCAACTTTTTTTCCTGAAAATTCTTTCGCAGCGCTCATCGCCATTGGGCAGTGAACTGACAGTTTCTACCTCAATGCTGGTACCCAGTTCATGGTTGAAATCAGCTACAATCGTCTTGAACCAGCAGTCGCAACCGGGTTGATCTTCTTCCACGGCATCATACTTTTTGTGCCAATCATACCATGGGCAGATATCGTGGATGACATGAACCTCATCATTTTTATCCTGTACTACACGCGCGCTCTCACCCATGGACAAGGAGCTGTCTACTATCATCTGGGCAATCTGGGGAGCAACAGGTTTGTCTTTCTCCGTTTTTCGCAGATAGGCTTTTGCTGTATCGTGCCCAACTATTTCCCAGTACTGCAATACAGCATCTAACGGAGATCTTTCAGGATACATTTTCTTGAAAGTTTCTCGCCATTCAAAAAAAGAAGCCCTACTGATCTGGCAAAGTGCCTTGAACTTTTGTTCCAACGTATAACTCATAGGCTTTTAATCCTCATCAAGTTTAATCTTATATATTTCTTGGGCTTGTTCCGGAGAGACAACTCCATTCCGCACATCTTTCAACACTTTCTCCCGGTNCCTTTCTTCTGGATACCCATATCCACCGCCACCGCTGGCGACCTGATGATAGANGGTNCCANCCGGGATTCCTTCAATCATGTCTTTACTCATGGGAACAACTTCCTTGCCGTCGGGATANNTGATGGNAATTTTATTTANNATGCTGTCTTTGCCTCCGAAAAGTCCGTAGGGTGGTTTTACATCCCCATCCCCAAAAATTACCATGGTGGTATCGTCAGCTCCCAGTTCAATCGCTGTTATAACACCCAGGCCACCTCGCCACTTTCCCGCTCCGGCAGAATCTGTCAGATACTCATGTTGCATCAATTTGTGCGGAGTCTGCTGTTCGAACATTTCATAATCCTGATCAAGAACACCGCCGGACGCATCTATCATGCCGATATGGTCATAGCCGTCTGATTGATCAAGTGCTCCAGAACCACCCTTCATACCGAGGAAACAGATATCCACATACTTCTCATCTGTCTCGGGGTGAACGCCAGTGAAAAGTGAGCATAAAAGGTGATTCCATCCAGCTGTGATGCGATCCGGGATGGCTTCACTCAGTGCCTTGAAGATAGCGTCGGCTACCTGCGGGCAGAGATGATTCCCGAACGTGGTGGCGGCGGGATAAGAAGCATTCAGAATGGTGCCTTCAGGTACAATATACCGCAGTGGTTTGATCATACCCTCGTTGTGCGGGATATTGGGATTGATCATTTGCAGAAATGTCAGCGTAATGGCTGAACATGTGGACGTATATGTACCATTCACAAACCCTTTCGTCTGCGGTGATGAATCAGAATAATCAAAGGTGATAGCATCATCCTCAACCGTGATGCTCACGCGCACAGAAAATTCAGTCCCCTTATGCTTGCCGTCATAGAAGACCATGCTGTCGCCCTCATAAACACCATTGGGAATGGATGCGATCTCACTTTTCATCATCTTTTCTGTAGAGAGGAACAACTCCTTTTTGTGTGCCTCGTAGCACTCAATGCCGTATTTCTCCACCAGTACCTTCAGCCTCCTTTCACCCAAGGTACACGCGCCAATTTGGGCTTTAATATCTTCCTGTACCATTGTCAGGCGAATGTTGGCGAATATGAGGTTCCAAACGTCTTCCCGTAATTCACCTTTTTCGTACAGCTTAACTGCCGGGATTCGAACCGCCTCCTGCCACACTTCCGTCGCATTAGGATTGTAACCGCCCTGTACAGAGCCACCTATATCTGCCTGGTGCCCTTTTGCCGCCGCCCAACCAATGAGGGTGTCCTCGTGAAAAATGGGTTTAAAAATGGCTACGTCATTGTTCTGGTTGCCCATGGAAAACACATCATTGTGGATAATTACATCGCCGGGATGAATATTGTCTCCGTATTGATCAAGAATAACCCGGCAGACAGGTCCAAGAGAGAAAGATAGTATCGGTAAATTTTCCGTCTGCTCAAGCATCTGACCCTTGGCATCATATAACCCTGTTACAAAATCTTTTGCTTCACAGAGGATTGGTGACCGGGTTGTTTTGGTTAACGAAATGCTCATTTCATCTGTTATGGATTTAAAAGCACGTTGGAATATTGAAAGTAGAATTTTGTCTATTTTAATCATTTACTCATTCAATCAATTTTGCATTGCAATATCAAACCCATCCGGGTACTTCTCCCGGTTATAAACAATGAAAGACCCACCAATACCTGTGTCACAATCATATGTTTCCCCTAAGAAAATAGTGGTATTAATCTGCTCAATAATAGCGGGACCTTCAATGGTGCATTTTCCGGTTAATTTATCTCCATCATAAACGTGAATTTCTTTTAGTTCGTCTAGCTCAGGGACATAGGCTTCCCGTTTGCTTTTCAGTGCAAAATCAGGATTTTTTACCGGATCAGACTCGTCCATTTTGGCAAATGAATTAGGCTTCTCTGTCACACCAATTGCACGTAATCGAACATTGATGATCTCCAATTCTGTACCTTCTTCTTCCAGTGAATATCCAAACTGGCGATTGTGTTCTCTATGAAATTCCTTTTTTATCTTATCAAGATTGAATGAAAAAATATCATCCATGTCTACCTGAAGCGGGACTTCATGGTACTGGCCCACATAACGTAAATCCAGTGTAGGGAGAAATTCTGTCTGATTATCGCTAATTCCTTCCTGTGCAAGCGTATCCAAACTTTCCTGTTTCATTTCATCGTAGAGGTTAAGGAAAAACGTTTTGTCAATATGAGAAAATCGTGTGATATAAGACCGGACATAATCGTGTTTCAAGTCTCCCAGAAGCATGCCTGTTGCACAGAAAATGGATGCCACATTAGGGACAACAAACATTGGAATCTCCAATTCGCGACAAATTTCTCCGGCGTGTATTGGTCCTGCACCGCCGGCCACAATCATCAGAAATTCTCTCGGATCGTAACCCCTTTCTACCGATACCTGACGAACTCCCTGGGCCATATTCATATTGATTACGCGGTACATTCCGGCGGCTGTTTCAATTATTGAAAGATCAAGAGGAATCGTCAGCTTTTTCTCCAATTCTTTTGATGCTTTATTTTTGTTGAGTTGATACTTACCCCCGGCAAAAAAATCGGCATCGAGATAACCTAATAACAGGTCTGCGTCTGTACAGGCTGGTTCTTCCCCTTCGCGGTCATAACAAACGGGACCCGGTAATGATCCGGCGCTTTGAGGCCCCATTTGGAGTAAACCACCGTTGTCCACCCAACCGATGCTCCCACCGCCAGCACCTATGGTAATAATATCCAATGAAGGGAGGGCAATTCTATAACGGTTTATATCGCCATCTGTGCTGGTGACGCATTGTCCATTCACCACCATACTGGTATCAAAACTGGTTCCGCCCATATCCATGGTGATGCAGTTGTCAAATCCGAGTAAATCAGCATAAAAGGCACCGGCGATGGGTGCGGCAGCTGGACCGGATAAGACAGTTACGGCAGGAATTTTTCGAACAACTTCAGGTGAAACAACACCGCCATTGGACTGCATAATGGAAAAACCGCCGTTAAAGTGGTGTGCATCCAATTTTTCCAGTAATGAGGCGATATATTTGTCCACCACCACACCGATATAGGCATTCACAACAGTAGTGCTTACCCGTTCATAAAATCGGATGGAGGGTAGCACTTCGCAGGATGCTGTAATGTAAACGTCTGTTAATTGACTTCGAAAATATTCTGTGACCTGTTTTTCGTGCGTATCGTTCAGATAGGAATTCATCAAGCAAACAGCCACAGATTCCACACGTTCCGACTTTAACTTTTCAATGATGTCTTCAAGTTCTGATTCATTCACAGGCGTTTCCACATTTCCATCGGCATCAATTCGCTCATCTATAGTTAAACGCAAATAGCGAGGAACTAAAGGAGTTACATTTTGGTAATGGTTGTTATACTGTTCTTCACGAATTCCCCGCCGCATTTCCAGAGCATCACGCATCCCTTTTGTAGTGATTAATGCCGTTTTTGCACCTTTCAACGTAAGCAGTGTATTAGTTGCCACGGTCGTTCCATGGACTATTGTTTCAATGCTTTGGATGAATTTGTCTTCGTCAATAGAGAGCTTTTCAGCCAATTCTTTAATTCCAGTGATGAAACCGATGGAGGAATCTTCCGGAGTGGACAGTGTTTTGTGCATAACAGCTTCACCATCATTGGACACCAGGAAAAAATCCGTAAAGGTTCCGCCAATGTCAACACCAAGTTTGTATTTCATTGAATCATTGATTGATTATTGATTAATAGTATCTTTTTCCCCTAGTCCTAATACAGTTTTCTTATTCCATCACCATCTTATTTATGAACGAACTGAGCTTTTACTTTGGGTCCATTGGCTAAAAAGTTTTTCAGTCCGATTTTCATATCCTCTGTTTTCATGCATTCTCCAAACTGCCGTGCTTCAAATTCAAGGCCATCTTCCAAGGTCATTGTGGCGCCTTCATAAATAGTTTTGATAAGAATAGAGTCAATAGCTTTGCTTAAGTGCCCAAGCTCTACATCCGGGACACCACACCCATCATTAATGGGGGTTTCCACTATTGGCAAAACATTTAAAGAACCTTCAGAAATTTTCTTTACAAGAGAAATCCCTTCTTCGATTAAGTCACCTTCCACTTCTCTGTTAACCAATCCAATTTCTACTGCTTCTGTAGAAGAAACCGGTCGGCCGGTACGTAATATTTCGGATGCGGTATCAAGCCCTACCAATCGAGGTAACCGTTGTGTACCACCTGCGCCGGGAATAAAACCGAGATTCACCTCTGGTTGGCAGGCTAATATGGGTAATCCTTTTTTACAGATCCTCATAGTGCAAGACATGGCCAGTTCATTTCCACCACCAAAAGCAAAACCATTAATGGCACATATAACCGGTTTTTTCAGTTTCTGAATGCTGTTGAAAACCTTGTGGAAATGGTGAGCATTTTCATAAGCCTCTTCCGGTGTATTCAGTGAGGCGAGCATGTTGATATCCGCACCGGAGACAAAGGCTTTTACGCCAAAACCGGTGATTACCGAGCCGAGAATGGAATCGTCAGTTTCCGCCTCTAACAGCGCAACTTCCAAATCTGCAACCACGTTCAGATTCAATGCATTCAAAACTTTTGGGCGACGTATAGTACAGATAGCAACTTGATCCCTTACAGTTTTAACAATATTTGAGATCCCCCATTTTCCTGCAGCTTTTGCTTCCTTAAGGGATTCGGGAATTGGAAATTCAGAGTGTTCTGAGCAAAAATCTTCTACAATTTGATAAACATTATCGAGGCCAATCTTGTTCATTAGGTCGAAGGGAGCTTTCATGACCAGTGCAATCTCGCAGGCCATATTCAAATCGTGGACATGGCAAATTCCAATATCGATTACATAGGATGACAAGGCAAAATAAGCCCCTTGAAATTGTTTTCCTAAAATAGCTTCTTTCTCAGGGGAAATTGCCACTTTTTCACCCGGTTTTGCTATTCCCCAGGGGGTGTTATTTTCTACAGCATCTTGCAATACTTTCGGCGACCTGAACCAAGGCATAAGTTCACGGTTCATTTCATTTAACCCATGGTTTGTGATGGGATTCCCACCGGTCAGTGTAAGAGCTGTAAATGGTCCCACACCTAACCCGAGTGATTTCTTGGCAGCGGCATCAATTTCTTTGACGGTTCCGTATCCTTTTTCAAGACAATAAATGGCTGTTTGGCAAAGACCTTCGAAAACAGGGTCTACCGCATAACCGTAAGAACTTTTTACTTTTACGGGAACTTTGCCAATTGCTTCATAGAACCCCACGAGTGTATTAGTGATGTTCTTGCTGGTTTCTTTTCCCGGGATTATTTCTACGACCGGATTTCGTTCAGCTGGGAAAAAATAATGGGTGACAAGACAACGTTTCTTATTATCAATATTTTGGAAAATAATTTCCGGTCGCATATGGGAAGAGTTTGATAACAAAAGACATTGGTCATCACAAATCTTTTCTACCTGGTTGAAGATTATATTTTTTATTTTTTCATCTTCTGTGGCGGCTTCCAACATTATTTCCGATCCAGCAATATTTTGATACTCTGTAGTATAAGTAATGCTGTTTCTCATTGTTTCAGCCATAGTTGATTGAAACGCACCGGTTTCAACGCCTTTCTGTATTTTCTTTTCTATTTTGGCCTTTGCATTAGCAAGTGCATCTTCAGCAATATCCACTAATACCAATTCAACGTGGTGTTTAGAGAAAACCTTAGAAAAGTGCAGACAAATATCTGGACCTATCTGTCCAGCACCGATGATAGATAATTTCGAGACAGAAAGCTCTTTATAACTGTAACTCATGAGGTTTTACATCCGTTATTTAATATAATATTTATTGAACCATCTTTTTTAATAGTAGCGGAATTTGACCTATAGATTTGATCTTAAAATCAGCATTGAAATTTACACCTTCTATGGCTGGATGCTCACCGCCAAAAAGGTAGCAAGACGACATGCCTGCTGCACGTGCTGCCCTCAGATCATTTATTGAATCTCCGACAAAGATAGTGTTGTCCGATTTTATCTGCAGGGCGTTAGCCGCTTTTAAAAGCCCTTCAGGATGTGGTTTTAGCTGAGCAACGTCGTTGCGGGAGATCACGACCTGAAACCTTTCCATCAAACCAAGACTATTCAAAGCTTTATTGAGAGAGCGACTTCCCACATTGCTGACCAACCCCGATCTATAGCCGTCACTTTCGAGTTGTTGTAAAGCTTCAACTGTACCGGGGTAGAGTTGCCATCTGGACAGGGCATCGGCATCATAGGAGTCATAGATTGAATCGATAATTTCCATCATTTTTAATCCGTCTGAACTGATGCCTTCAGTTGCCGCTAATTGTGCTGACTGATTATAGATTTCTGCATAATTTGGAGTTGAGCCGTAAGAATCTGTGGCGAAACCAGCGTCTGCCAGTGTCTTTAGTACCTCGTTTACAGCCTGCTTCAGTTGCCACTGGAAATCGACCAGCGTCCCCTCGAAATCGAACAGTACTGCTTCAAACGGCATCACTTATAAAGAAATGTTCCCGTGCAGATGATTAACAGGTCACTCTTTTTCAGTACCGGAGTGACTCCTATTCATCATCTAAAGTAATAATATCAGAAATGTTGATTTCCAGCATTTTTATGCTGGCCAGTATTCGATCAACATTCTTCTTCACAGCGGGGAAAGATTCAGCTTGTTCAGCAGCTGTTTTAGCTGCTTTTTTCATGGATTGAATCAGACGATCGATCTCCTCCAGATTGAACTGGCTATCTGACACTTGTTCTCACTCCTTGATTAACACGACTACAGGTTGTTCCGATTGTCCTTGAATCGATTTGCCTTCACTTGATACCGCGGCAGTTCTCCATATTTGCGGAACTTCAGGTCGTAATGGAGATTTGTCTTCAGGCGCAACTGATCACTCAGTTCAGCCTCGATCGTTTCTCTTCTGGTCTCAGCTTCCGGCATCAGTTCCACCTGCAATGAGATCTGTTCACGACTGTCAACTGTGTCAATCTGAAGCTCATACTCATTGCCGAGGCCATCTAATCCTCTGACAACATCTTCAACTGCTGAAGGCGCGAAAAGGACCCCCTTAACTTTTGTGATATCGTCCGCCCGCCCCACGACGCCGTCTTTAATGAGTCTGAAGGTTCTACCGCAGGAACAAGAGTTCGCGTCCCACTCAATAATATCTTTCGAATCGAACCTAATGCACGGCTGAGCCTGACGGTCAAAAGCGGTAATTATCATTTTGCCTCTCCGTCCGGGTTTTTCGATAATTTCTCCTGTTTCAATATCCTCGATTTCCACCAGAAAGAGTGCTTCGTTGACGTGCATTCCTCCAGGCTGTTCCAGACATTCATAGGACCAGGCCCCGATTTCTGTTGCTCCGGCATGGTCATAAACCTTGGCACCCCACGCTTCTTCGATCCGTCTCTTGGTGCTGGGGATGCTGGCACCTGGTTCGCCTGCACAGGTAATCTTACTTATGGTCAATTGCGAAGGGTCAAGATTCATTTCATTGACGGCTGTATCGGCCATGCCTAGGATGTAGGTTGGGGTACCCATCATGGCTGTTGCGTTCAATTCTTGTATTTTGAGGATTCTTGCCCGGGTATCCAGCACCCCGCCGGGTACCACCTCACACCCTATCTTTTCAGCACCGTAATGTCCAGCCCAGAATGCGACAAACACGTTATAACCGAAGGGGATAAAAACGCGATCGTGAGGCCGATACCCCTGCGCCCACAGAAGATAGGCCCAGCTTTCTGACCACCATTCCCAATCTTGCCAGGTGTCGGGCTGATACACGGGTTGGCCCGTAGTCCCGCTGGTCTGGCGGTATTCCGTTACTTCTTCCAGTGGCACACAGAGAGCATCACCATAAGGGAATGGGTCCTTGCGTTGGATATCTTGCATGGCAGACTTATCCACCTTCGGGATGGTTTGTATATCTTCCAGCGTTCGAATGTCATCAGGTCCGACACCTGCCTCATGGTACAATTTTCTGTGAAACTTGGAGTTGTCGTAGGCCCATTGGAAGATCTTATTAAACTTCTTTAGCTGGAGAACCCGGATTTTCTCAAGGGGATACGTCTCAAGAACAGGATTCCAGTAAACCGGACCGTCAGTCATATAATGCCGTTAACACGGTTAGGCAATTCATGCGCCTTCCCACCTCTTGAACAGATCATGGTCGATGTCCAGATAATCCAGCACTTTGCCGACACTCTGATTGATAATATCATCAATCGTCTGTGGCATATGGTAGAATGAGGGAATTGGAGGTACAATATGGGCTCCCATATCCGCCGCCCTGCGCATCAGGTCGAGATGCCCTTTGTGGAGTGGTGTTTCTCTCACCATCAGTACCAGCTTCCGTTTTTCTTTGAGAGTAACATCGGCAGCCCTGACTATGAGATTTTCTGAGTAGGAATTGGCAATTCCAGACAGAGTCTTGATTGTACAGGGAGCCACCACCATTCCATCCGTCAAGAATGAACCGCTGGCAATTTTTGCACCCACTTCAATGTTCTGATAAACGGAGGATGCCATCTTTTGCACTTCTTCCACCTGATAGTCGGTCTCGATAGCAATATTCTTTTTGCCCGACTCAGAGATAATAAGATGTGTTTCAAGATCCATCTTCTTGAGCAGATCCACTATTCTTACGCCATAGATAACGCCACTGGCGCCGGAAATTCCAATTACGATTCGCTTCGGCATAACTCTATACTCCTGCTATTTTTCTTCATCTCCATTATCTGAAGAGGTGCCCAGTTTCTCCAGGATCATGTCCGCCAAAATATCACTGTTTCGCAATGCCTGTTCTATACCTTCACCATCAATCTTATCCCAGTGCGCTCCAGCCGTTACCACAACGTGTCTATCCGTTAAACGCGCTATTTTTTCAGCCATAGGTTTTACCAGCTGATCCTCTTTATGTCCTGGAAAACAGAGTACCGACGCAGTGGCGCTCGTTTTGGTGGGATTGACTATACTCGGTTGTGTCTGCGCCCCTGAAACAGCTCCGATGTGAGGTCTGTCGCCTCCCCAAACTGCGATTAAAATGTCTTGTCCTATCAGTTGAATATTTGCTTCCAGATCATACGATCCTTCATCGGTGCGGACGGTAAACTGTGTCGGCTCAGGGGCCACTTTTTTTGGCTGTCAGCCACTCGGCATATAACTGATGAAAGAGTGTCACGGCTTCTTCTCCAAATTTCGGACTGTTCAGGTGAATATCCACATCCTTAACCGGTATTTCAGGCTTGAGGAGTGATTTGAGTTTTTCCATGAAAGCTGAATCAGCAACGGGGTCATAGAGATCCCGGCCTTTTTCATCCAGAGAACTCCACCCTTTGAGAGGATTAAGTACCGCGCAGGGTGCTTGAGATGCGTTCAGTCTATCAGCCATAATGGCCGCCATTTCCTCCAACTCTTCCACAGCGGTACGGACTTCTATGCGCAAATTGTCTATGACAGCCTGAGGTCGGTCACTGTAGCGCTGTAGTAGTTCCTGGTTTCCGCCGACACTCAACATATCAAGTCCAGAGGGTGCTACCACCTGAGGGATACCGCTCTCGCTGGCCGCCAGCACCCGATCGTCACCTGCAGCGCAGTTTCCGCCTAGAAGCTGTTCGCCAATTCCACGGGTGACAAAATCGATAACCCCCTGAAACCACCCTTCCCGGATCAACTCGTCCATAGCCCTGTCACCACGCCCCTGCGCATGGCACGGAACAGGGATGTACCCTTTCTCACGCAAGTAGTGGATTGACGGCTCAACGGCCCTCTCAGCAAACCCAAATGATGTAATGGCGATTACCGGCTGATCAAACTCCACTTCCCAGCCGGGCGACAGTTCCACCATCCCGCAGATTGCTCCCACAGCGTTAATGAGTTGTGTTTTGAGAATGGGGTTTAGTTCCACCACGTCCACCACTGTATTCAGCATAGTGATGTCTTTGGTACCCACATATTTACCAACATACTTCGGGTGCCCTGCCATGCTGGAAGCCATCAGTTTCGGCATTCCAAAAGGTAGTGATTTCATGATGGTGGTGGAGACAAGGGAAGAGGTACCTCCGCCGACGCCCAAGACACCATGCACTTTTCCATCCTGGAGCAATTTCTTTACGATTTTCGTTGCGCCTGTTATCTGGTTGTTTGTTGCTTTCTGGCGCTCCGACTTGTAGAGCTGGCGCACTTTGTTGATATCAGTGATACCACCCGCCTTTGCAACTTCTTCACAAGTGATATCTCCCTCAAAGAACGGCTCTTGCTCCATGCTGAAGTCTAACAGGCAAGCGTCGTGCCCGCGGGATTCAATTAACTCCTTTACGAACTTGAATTCAGCTCCCCTCGTATCGAGGTTAGCGATGATCAGGATTGTCTTTTTCAATATCGAAAGTTTACAAACCGAGGTCGGACCACTTGGCTTTTACTTTCTTCACAATATCAGGATCCAGTTCGATTGGAATCGGTTTATCTTTCCATTCGTAGGGGATGGTTGCATCCAGCAGCAGCCTGCCCGTGATTTCACGGGCACTGATAGGTAGAGATGGATCCAGGGGCGTGGATCGGCCCCGCTTGATCACCTGGCTTCGATTTGGCTGAAAACGGAAACTTAAGGCATACATAACTCTGGGGATATCCCACGGATCCACGTCTTCATCAACAACGATAACTGTTTTAAGACCATAGGCCCCCATCTCCGTTGATATGGCCGCCGTCAGTACCTGGTCCACATGGCCGGGATACATCTGCGTCATAGAAATGATGGCTAGGAATCTTCCTGAACCTTCTGGAGGACAATAACAAGACTTCAGCCCCGGAATTTTCATGGTATTCAATTGCTGCCACAGGGTTGCACCGTAGGAAAGGGCCATGGTCATATGAGTATCTGTAACAGCGCGGCCCACAGTTGTGCCATGATGGATAGGATTATTACGATGGGTGATACAGGTGACCTGGATAAAGTTCCTGGGATCGGTTCCTACGCCGGAGTAATAGCCGGTGTACTCTCCAAATGGCCCTTCTTCATAAAACGCTTCCGGATCCACGAACCCTTCAACCACCATTTCGGCCACGGCGGGGATAGGTAGATCGACCGTTTCACCCTTGATTACATCTATCGGCCGATCACGGAGGGCGCCGGCTACTTCGTATTCAGAAACAAATGCTGAAACCCGTGATGCACCCAGGATGAACAGCAGGGGATCACAGCCGGAAACAGAGGCCACCGGCATTTTTTCGCCCAAGGCCTGGTATTTCTTGAGCATGATATCGGCATGTTTTCCCTTGATGAACTGAGTACCAATTTTATCTTTTTCAAAGAGTTGGCTTCTGTACGTTCCCAGGTTGATCCAGTCTGAATCCGGATCTTTCGTAATGATGAAGTGTGCGGTTCCGTAGAACGGGCCACCGTCCAGAGGATAATAGTGGGGAATTGGGAATTTGTAAAGATCCATGTCATCCCCCAGGAGGATGTTTTCTTTGCAGGGCGCAGTATCGACCCAATTAGGGGGAATAAGGTTTTCGCCTCGTTTGGCCCATGAATCATAAAGATCAAAAAGGCTCGAATCCAATGGTTGCCCCATAATGAATGCAAGGCGCTCTTCCGTAGTACATACACTGGTAATGACCGGCGAACTATATCCCTTGATGTTTTCAAATAGGAGGGCCGGGCCCCGCTCTTCTTCATTCAACTTTGCAATATGAGAAAGTTCCAAATATGGATCAACTTCAGCAGTAATGCGCTTAACCAATCCAAGTTCTTCACCTTGTGAAATAAAATCTCTCATATCCTTCATAGAATAATCTCCTTTGCCTATTTCAGTTTTACTTTTTTGTGGCCTCTCTCCAACATGATCTCATAACCACTTTTTCCGCCCATAACCGGGGTTTGTTGCTCCTGACTCCACACCGTTTCAGAACGGCTCTGGACAATGAATAAATTTTCTGGAAAAGGGATATCTTTATCAATAGACCATTCAATGTCCTGTGGACTGCCGTAATGGTTTTCTATTATTCTTGCAATTCTAACTAGTTCCTGAATTTCATCATCCATCAGACACCGCTCTAGCTGCATTTCTTCATCAACATCCATATGTACCACTTCATCCTTCTCTGGATCATACACACATTCAATATGTTTCTGAGAGATTTTTCTCTCATTGATTTCCTTTGTAATCTTATCCACAACGAACTTGTCGGGATTTACATAGCCACCAACAACAGTTTCCCCAAACCCCCAACTACCTTCAATCACAACCTTGGATGGATCGCCATTTGTAGGATCAAGAGTAAACATGACGCCTGAAGTTTTTGCGCTGACCATCTTTTGTATGCCCACGCTAATCAATACATCCTGGTGAGGAAAATCGTTCTTGATCCTGTAACTGATGGCTCGAGAAGTGAAAAGGCTTGCCCAACATTGTTTTACATTGGCCATTACCTGGGCTATGCCGATAGTCCAAAGATAGGTATCCTGTTGTCCTGCAAAGCTGGCTGTTGGCAAATCTTCAGCTGTTGCACTTGATCGGACTGCCACCGGAAGGTTCTCAAGACCGCATTTTGTATTCAACTTTTCGTATCCTTCTTCGATCGCTTCCTGAGTGTAGATTGGGATCGATGATCCAACGATCAACGAGCGGATCTTCTTGCTCTTCTTGTCCAGAGATTCCACATCATCTGGATCCACGCCTGAGATGATTGTAAATATTTTATCTTTTATTCCGGTTTCAGTTATGAAGTCAAGATAGCTGTCAGTGGTGACGGCAAAGCCAGGCGGGACGCGGATTCCCGCTTTGATCATTTCTCCCAGGCTGGCATTCTTGCCGCCGACTGATGGAAGTGAACTTTTATCTATCTTCTCAAAATCGAGGATATAGTCCATCCTTGATCTCCCCTATTTGTTTATCCAATAAGACCGCTAACATAATACTGGATACCAGACTTATCCATTACATGTTGCCCCTACTCGCAAAGAGCTCACTTAAATATAAGCAACAGCCACAGAAAAGGATTGGGGAAGAGATAGAATATCTCTTCCCGCAAATCCTCTC
>PBZW01000003.1 GCA_002730315.1 Fidelibacterota bacterium | reverse complement strand
CTGGTAATCGCCAGATCCACCCCGGGCCATTTGGTAATATCGGTGGCGGCCCTGCATATACCAGGGGCTGGCCTTTACCAAAGGTAAATTGAGGCAAATACCAGGATCATAATCGTGTTTTGTATGATATAGGGTAACGAACGTGCATTCATTCCCTCTGGCCTCGTGAGCCTGTTTCCACAAATTCAATGTTCCCACTGTGTTTTCCGGGGCTATATACAGAATTTTCATTCAGCTTTCTTTTCATATACAGCAAGGAATTTGTCCTTGATCGCTTCCCAGTTGAACTGTTCCTGAATTCTCTTTTGGCTCTCGGTGGTTAATTCATAGAACATAGGCCTATTACTCAAAATGGAAATGATTCCTTCCGCCAGCGCCTCGACATCATTGGGGTTGATCAACACACCTGCTCCAGCCAAGAAATGGCGCACAGGCGGAACATCCGTAGCTACTACTGCACAGCCAGAGGCCATATACTCAAACATTTTTGTAGGGGTATCAACACTTACTCTGGGGGTAGCAAATGAAGGGATAACGCCTATATGGGCTGCCTGCATATGTTTCCAGATTTCGTTATGGGGCACCTCGGGATGGAGTTCAATTGCTGCATTAAAATCAGACAAGTTGATTTTATCAATAAGTTCCTCTTTAAACCTTGGGTGCCTGAAAACGCCTATTATGCGTAGCTTAACATCAGGGAATTCCTTTTTAACAATTGTGAAGGCATCCACCAACAATGTGATCCCCCGGTCTGCGCTAATTTGGCCTTGATATAAAATGAAGGGCGTACCAGTAAGTTGTTTAGTGTCAGACAAGCGATCTTTACGAGGAAAATTCTCGACTACCGTTGTGGACAGCCCTTTCTCCTCATAATAGTTCTGACCAATAACTCTATTGGCCAAAATAACCTCATCCACATACATGATGTGGGATGTTTCAAAAAATGACAGTGCTTTGTTGATCGCTTTTTTCATGATCCCCTTTTTAGAGGAAAATGTAGCCCACATTGCTCTTAACGTATCATGCACATCATAAATGACTTTTATACCAAGTTTCTTTTTCATTTGCTTGGCTAAGGGTAGCAGGTCAAACTCATGTATATGGAGTATATCTGCCGGGGCTGCCATGGAAACTTCATTTTGTATTATTTGAATATAATTTTTTATGGGTGTACCGCTGCGGGATACGTTAACATGTTTAAAGCGCTCTGCAGATAAATCCATATCCCCATCCCAGCGGGTGCAGTATAAAATGTTATAACCAGCATTCAGCAGTGATTTTATTTCGCGATGGTATACGCGTTCATCGTCAGGCTTATGCCCTGAAGTAGCCACAACAATCATTTAAAATACCGTTGCAATCGCCGCTGCTCACCGACAGTCATAAAACCGGTGAAATACAAAATGACTGGAAAAGCTATTGATAAAATCAACTTATTTACCCAGGTATCTATCATTGTATAACTCATGGCAAACACGAACATGATGGACATGATTACACGAATTATCCTGCCCCACTCGTAATCTATGGGAAACGACTGCAGGTTCATAAAANATATCAAAAANGCCATGGCTGCAAACGATGCACAGGTTGCCCAGGCGGCGCCCATGGCACCGTATTCAGGAATTAAAATAAAGTTTAGNACAATGTTGGTGAAAGCACCCATGGCTCTCACNGCCATGAGNTTTTTTGATTTCTCCTGCAAATACATTCCAGGTACCTGCAAAATATATACCCCATGAAACCAGTAACCCAGGGCAATCACAGGAACAATAGCCGTGGAAGCCCAAAATGCTTCTCCATAGAATGAAATTCCACCAATATTGATTCGTACAATATCTTCAACCCATATATAAAGCAGGAGCCATAAAAATCCTAATATGGCCAATACATAGGTTGTTATCCTCGCAAATACAATTTTCTGATCCGCTCCNGCTTTTAAAAAGAACGGCTGCCAGCCCATATTGAAACCCATGACCGCCAGCATCATCAGCATGCCTATCTTATAACCGGCGCTGTATAAACCTACAGTTTCCATGTTGGTCAGCCATTTCAATAAATATCGGTCCGCAATTTCCATCAGCATGGAAAAGATACCCGCCGGCAGGAAAGGTAACCCAAATGTCATCAACTTCCGCCAATACTTTCCCGACACATGCTTTACACTGAATCGCTTTAAAACAATGGGCAAGGATATGATCAANAAGCTGCCTGAAACAATGAGATTGCTTAACAATACGCCTTCAATACCCATTTTCAGCACAAGCACAAAAACCAGGTTCANTGCCANAGTGGCAATTACATTGGTTAAGCTTAAGGCAATATATTTTGTTGGTTTTTCTTCAGCCCTTAAGATGAGTTGGGGCACGGACCANAATACATCACAGAACAAAATCCAGGCAATTAATACAATTAANCGCGGGTAGNCGCTGTCCAGTATAATGGGTGCCAGCGCATTTTGATTCAAGGAAACAACAATCGCAAATAATAATGATGTCAGCACAAGGGAAACATAAGCGCTGGAAAAAAACGCGGTTCTTTCCTCACTTTTGGTTTGCACATACTGTTTCATCAGGGCAACGTCCAATCCATAGTGGAGCACAACCCCCATAAAGCCCATGAATACATAAGCTAACGAGATTACACCATACTCTTCAGCGGTAAATATATTTGTGTACAGGGGTAAAAGTAAAAAGGTGACCAACCGGGCAAGGATATGGCCTGTACCGTATATTGCCGTTTGGCCGGACAGTTTTTTGATTTGATCAAACACGTAAGTTAAAGCTGCAGCTCAAGGGTGTCCCTGAATTGGCCGCTGGCGCCAAAATTTTCCTTAAAGCGGGCTAATCCCATATTGGGCTCTTCATTTACCGTAAAAATGCCGAAGTCAAAAATAGAATAATGGTGATCAATGGCCCATGCAAAGATCTTGTAAAACAATAAATTGATGGGGCGCGCTTCCTGGTAATCTTCGTCATGGCTGATGTAAAAGGCCAAGACTACATTTTCACTGGCAATAAAATTCACAACACCGGCAACCATTTTATCCTCAAGATAGGCGCCGAACAGGTTGACCTTATCCGGAAATAAATCTTTCAGATGCAGTAATTCATTCAGCGTATGAGTCGGTTTTACACCATGGCGTATACTCAAGTTTTTGGAAAGAATTTCATAAAATGCCTTATAATCACCAGATTGTTTTACCACCACCCCGGAACGTTCTGCCTTACGGACTGCCGTTCTATGCGTTTGTTTAAATTTTGCCAGTGTCGATTCAATGGTCTTTTCCAAAAAGAGAACACTGGATACTTCCCGCTTGGTGTATTGAAAACCATTACGCTGTAATGCGAAATCGATATAGTTAGATGAACGCCTGCTGTAGATCGTGGGTGGCTGTGTGAGGCGAATATTGTCAAATTTATTTGCCTTGGCATATTCCGTAAGCTGTGCAACTATTTCCAGGGAATCGGCAAAGGACAGATCTTCCGGTACAACAAACGAGCCCATGGATGCGCCGGGATGGGACACCAGTTGGAATGTATCCCCGCTTTTTACTTCAGCAGCAGGCAGTATACTTACCAATTTCTCTTTTTTATAGAACTCAAGGCTATGATCAGAGAAGCGGTCTTCCGGGTGATAGCTCAAAAACCGGCGCGTATGGAAAATGGTGCCGTTATTTGCCGAGGAAACAAAGGCATCCCAGTCTTTAGCATTGTTTATATATCGTTTTACAGTAATCATGTAACAAAATGAAACGAAAAATTAGGGGGAGATGTTTCCATAAACAATTCCTGAATGTTTTGCGTTTGCACCGCTAAAATCGACTCTCTAATTTGTTTACTTGATTTATGGGAGTTTCATGTCAGATACACACATAACACACATACAGGCCCGGGAAATACTTGATTCCCGTGGTAATCCAACTGTAGAAGTTGACGTTCATTTAAACGACGGCAGTTTCGGCAGGGCCGCTGTGCCTTCCGGTGCTTCCACCGGGGAACATGAAGCGGTTGAATTGCGCGATGGCGGAAAACGATATTTAGGCAAAGGTACACAGCAAGCTGTCAATAACGTAAATGATGTTATTGGACCAGCCATGAGCGGCAATGATGCGCTGGATCAGCGGCATATAGATCATTTGATGATCGAATTGGACGGGACTGAAAATAAGTCCAACATGGGGGCCAACGCGATTCTCGGTGTTTCCATGGCCACAGCAAGGGCGGCCGCGGATCATCACCAACTGCCGTTGTTTCAATCCCTGGGCGGCAACGATACTGCCACGCTACCGATTCCCATGATGAATATTCTAAATGGCGGTAGCCATGCAGACAACAGTGTAGATATCCAGGAGTTTATGGTGTTCCCTATTGGCGCCTCATCATTTTCTGAAGCACTGCAAATGGGTACTGAAATATTCCACCACTTGAAATCTGTTTTAAAAGGAAAAGGATTAAACACTGCTGTAGGCGACGAAGGAGGGTTTGCCCCGGATCTTAACAGTAATGAAGAAGCGATTGAAGTTATTCTTGAAGCAACTAACAATGCTGGATATGAAATTGGAAAACAGGTTTTTCTTGCCTTGGATGTGGCCGCCAGTGAATTATTCAAGGATGGCGTGTATCATTTGGAATCTGAAGGGCGCACACTAACAGCTGAAGAAATGGTGGCTTATTATTCAGCGTTAGTTAATAAATATCCCATTGTGTCCATTGAAGACGGCCTGGCGGAAAACGACTGGGACGGCTGGGTAGCAATGAATGCAAGACTGGGTGGTGAGATTCAAATAGTCGGCGACGATTTGACCGTAACCAATATTACCCGCCTACAACNGGCTATTGATGAAAAANCCATGAATGCAATTTTNATCAAGCTGAACCAGATTGGCACAGTTAGTGAAACAATAGATGCCATAGCTTTAGCCAAGGCCAATAATTATGGTACAATTATCAGCCACCGTTCGGGTGAAACAGAAGACACCATTATTGCTGATTTCGCCGTAGCGATGTGTGCCGGGCAAATTAAAACAGGTTCTGCTTCGCGGACAGACCGCATCTGTAAATACAACCAGCTTTTGCGTATTGAAGAAACTCTGGGCAGCGCTGCCAAATTCCCGGGGATCGAAGTGCTTGGTAAATAATGCGGCGTTATTCTTCCATGCAGCGCAGGCGCAAGAAAAAACGACCAAACCAAACTCATGAATTACAAAAGAGACTGATGCGTATTGTATTGGTTCTTGGAGCGATTGTATTACTCATTATTTTCTTTTTTGGCGATCATGGTGTTTACCAATTATACCGCCTGCAACAGGAAAAAACTGAAATCCAGAATTCCATTGCCGAACTGCGGGAGGAGAAAAAACGATTGGAAGCTAAAAAAACGCGCCTGGAAACAGACTATGAATACATCGAAGAATTGGCCCGGGAACGCTACCGCATGGCTAAACCGGGAGAAAAAGTGTTCAAGGTTGTCCCGAAAGATGACAGTGAGTGAATGGGTTATTAGTGACAGTTTGTTAAAAGCCTAAATTATAAATAATTAGAAGTTGTTGATTTTATTTATACTAATGTATATACTTTTATGGTCACATAAACAGTNTTTCAAACAAATCCGCTGTTATTATCCCCAATATTGCACAAAAAATTCAATACATANATTTTGCTTTTTATTTAATAGCATTAACCCATTTCATTATCTTCGCTCAAACAGCGGGGGATGGTTTTACTCTAATACAAGAAATTGAAGTTGGCAGTGCTTCTACTGGCGGTATAAATGATCTTTTAACAGGCGTTGATCTGGATGGCGATGGCAATGGTGAGATTATTGTTCAAATTGGGCAATCTTCAAACGGAAAAGCAAAAATATATGAGTGGGATGGAACCGATTCCTATGATGAAATCTGGTCAGTTACTCTTGCGGTTGCTAATTCAAGTTCAGACCAAGTTCAGCGCCTGCTGGCAGTCGATGATACAGATAATGATGGCAATCTTGAATTGTTTGTGGCTTCATCAACAACGACCAGTTCAAATGCCAGGGTGTATTGTTACGAAATGTCCAGTGGCGCACTCTCATCCACAAATCCATCTACAACTTCTAAAGGCCCTGACGGAAGTAATGATTATTTCCAAGCCACCAGACGCATCCGGGCCATTGTAACCGGTAATGCTGATAATGATACTTATGGTGAACTTTTTGTCGGTAACGCTGGAAATTCAACCAGTTTAGAAGTATGGGAAGCAAGTGGTGATGATGCCTGGTCCAGTATTTCGTTAACCGGCAGTGAAGACGATATAGGTGACGGCATTATGGATATGGCTCCTCCCACAGACTTGGATAATGACAGCAATGATGATGATTTGGCTATTTGCGAGGAACAAGGGGCGTTGAATGTTATTGATTTTTCTACCTTGGCAGACCCCTCTGAAAAAACAGTCAACAACAAAAATGATACTGGTTCAAATACAACAGGCCGGGTTTTGACATACAACTTGGACAATGCAAGCAGTGCTGAAATAATCGTGTCCAATAATGGTGATGATGGGATTCTAATTTATGAATGGGTTTCAGGTTCCGACGCATATGACCGGGATAAAACCGATGCAGTATTGTTTTCCATTGGGGCGGATATTAAAGGAATTGGGGTGTCTGATTATGATAATGATGGCGCTGGTGAGATATATTACACATATGAGGATGATATAAAATATTATGAATATGCCAGCAGTGGTGGTGATTTCGATGCTTCCGCTGATTTTTCATCTTCAAGTGACATTATAACAGGACTAACAAATAACTCGTTTGTTTTTCGTCCCTCCTCAAATATCGGTACTACTTTATTAGATGGTGATCAGTACCGTGACTTTGTTATGGGAACGGATGGTCATGGTACCAGTGGTCGTGGTGAAATTTTTATTGTTGAGAGCAATACAGAATCTATTATTCCAAAAGTTACTATCTCCGGCTCTTCTGACCATTTCCGGATGATGTCAAGCCCAGTGGCAGGTCAGATTTACGGCGATCTGTTGAGCGAACTCTGGACCCAGGGGATGACAGCGGGCGGTGATGCTACAAGCGGTGATAATAATGTCTGGACCTATTCCGGCACCGGATGGATAGATGTAACTGACATATCCGGCTCAGGTACGAGTTTAACTGCCGGCCAGGGATTTCTAGTATATGTGTATGTCGATACGGATAATGATGGGGATACCGGCGATACTGGTGCTAATGGTTATCTTCCTGTTACTTTGAGTGTAAGCGAAACGGGGAATAGCTCAAGCGCTACGGTACCTAGTTCAGGTTCAATTGCAGATGAGGCATGGGAACTTGCCGGAAATCCCTATGCGTCTACCATTGATTGGGATAATGTCACCCAAACAAATGTAACCACCTCTGCTTATGTCTGGGACAGCCAGGCTGGTACGCCAGCATACATAAGTTGGAATGGTTCATCTGGAAGTTTAACAGATGGTCTCATTGCTCCGTATCAGGGCTTCTGGGTGCAAGGCGATGGTGGAACCGGTTCCATCACAATAACAACAGCAAATAAATCCAGCACCGCCGGCTCATTCTACAAAACAATGAACGACAGCGCCGGCAGCATGAGCTTCACCATCGCTTCCGGAGATTACAGCGATCAGACATTTGTGTCATTTATAAATAACGGCGAGGAAGGGATAGATAACTCCGATGCTTACAAGCTCCTGCCCATGACCCCAAGTGAACGGGTGGTGGGTATCAGCTATGCGGAAGGCAACGGCCTGGATATCAGCAACCTGCCGTACAGCCATGAAGGTTCCATAGCTATTCCTCTGGACATCATGTATTTGACGCTGGATGCTAACTACAACTTTGTTACAAATGAAAATGATGTAACCATGAGTTGGGATTTATCTAGTTTGCCGGAAACAATTATCGGTTTAACATTAACCGACAATACCACCAATGCAACTACTGATCTATTACAATCAGAGGAAATGACATTTACAACAACAGCCAAAGGGAGTTTTTCAGCCTACGGCTCTGGTGGGGTAAATATTTATCCTGAAGTGGGGGCAAGCCACTTTACCCTGACCGTGGTTTACAGCGCATTGAACACCAATGACGATATGATGCCTAAAGAATTTGCCCTGCATCAAGCGTATCCCAATCCCTTTAACCCAACTACCACCATTACTTTTGATGTGCCGGCACAAACACATAGCAATGCGTCACTACGGATATATGACATCACCGGTCGTTTGGTGGCCACGCTAGTGGATGAACAGCTGACTACGGGGACCCATACGCTACAGTGGCAGCCTGTGAACCTATCATCCGGTCTGTATATCGTACAGCTGAAGGCCGGGCAGAAAATATTCAACCAGAAAATAACATTTATTAAATAGGACAAAATCATGAGAAATAAAATCGCACAAATTATTGTATTGTCACTACCGCTGGTCACAGTTGTTACCGCTCAGCCTCAGCCGCCGGACTTCCCAGGTGCACCCGGCCAAGCACCCATTGGCGGACTTGGCCTTCTTGCAGCTACCGGCGGAGCCATAGCATTGAAAAAATTATATGATAAACATAAAAAATAAACTCTCGCCCCTGGCTTTGTTTCTGCTGAAAGCAGGCGGTATTTATGCTGCCTGGCAACTGCTTTATGACTTGGTTGTTCTGCCTGATGGACGATTAGATACCTGGTTAAGTATAACTGGTGTAAAACTCGCTGCCGCTAGCTTATCATTATTAGGTTGGGATATTGGATCTACAGGTCGTTTTATTGCCTGTGTTGGTAACAGAGGAGTGGAAATTCAAAATGGGTGTAACGGTATGGATCTTTTGGGACTATACGCAGGTTTTATCATTGCCTACCCTGGTTATTTAAAAAAACGCATGGTCTTTATAGCGGGTGGAATTGGATTGTTATTCGTTGCCAACGTTTTCCGTATTGCTTTTTTTGCACTATCTAATTTGTATTATCCTCAATACTGGGATCCTGTACACTATTACAGTTCTTATGTCTTTTTCTATCCTATTGTATTAACGTTGTGGTACCTATGGACAACCGTGAGCGATCATACCGATATCTTTTCTGGCGGAAGTTATTCATCAGTCTGATTGCAATCGGGCTGGTTTATATATTATTTATTCGTCCAATACAATCCTTTACAGTTAGAGAATTTATTCTTCCCGCTTTTGATTCCTTGATAACACCTGATAGTGAAATCCTATCATCTCCAGGGGTGGATGAATTTTTTCTGGAATCAATAACAAATTCATTCCCTAGAGTAAAAATAGAAGTTCCTTTTAATGGCTATTTCTGGCTGGCCATGTCCATGCTCTGGCCTGCAAAAAATAAGCGCTTTAGTAGAGTTGTTTGGAACTACAATTGGGCATTGTTTATAATCATCCCTCTTGCGGCAATAGGCATATTAAACGGTTGGACATGGCTGGCGCCAATTGTCAATGTGCATGAGAAAGTGTACAAGGCGTTGTTTTTGATATTGGGTGTTTTAGCTGTCCGGGGAGCAGACGAACTGCTCAAAAACTAGTCTTTTTTGCGTTGCCTGGAAAAGTCCTGGCTGGCTGTATACAGTAAATCTTTTTCTTCGTCCGTCAGGCTTTCATAGCCGCTTTCATTAATTTTATCCAAAAGCTGGTCTACCTTTTGCTGCATTTCAATTTTTTGCTGGTCTTTGCGACTGCCAATTGATGATCGAAATTCTTCNAGTTGTTTATAAATGGAAAAACGGAAATCTTTCCAGCGCCAGTAGTAGCGTAAGTAAACAAAGCCAATAACCATCCCAGATAAGTGCGTTACGTGGCTGATATTGGAATGGTTATTAAACGAAGATAGAAAAGCAACGGCCCCCAGGAAAATCACGAACCACTTTACTTTAATGGGTATCATAAAATAGAGGTAAACAGTGCGGTTGGGGAACATCATGCCATACGCCAGTAATATTCCATATATGGCACCACTTGCTCCGATCAGGACTGCATAGGATTGGCCTGAATTAAACAATAACCAGATCAATCCTGAACCAATACCCGTTAGAAAATAATAGCGTAAAAATTGTTTTCTGCCCCATATGGACTCCATTTCGGANCCGAACATCCACAATACAAACATATTGATCAACACATGGAATACATCGCCGTGGATAAACATATAAGTCACCGGCTGCCAGATCATGGGCCATACAGTATTGGACGATAGGCCGAATATCCTGGCTAGGTCTATCTGGCTCTGGGAAATAAACTTGAGCGCAAACAGCCCGACATTAATCCAAATCAATACCTTTATGGCTTCTGTAAAAATTTTGGGCTTAAAGGATGTATTGCCCTGCTCGGATTGAAACTGGTACCTCAAACCAAACCTATCTTATTTAATTCCTTTAGCTGCAGGCGATGTTTAATATTCATTAACGGTGTCATAACTGAATAAGGTGCTTCCGGGACTTTTAGTTGTGGCATGGTGTAAAGTTCCAGGTCAATATCCATATTACGCTTTTGTTTATATACATTGAATATAGTACTGACAAACAAATCTCTGGGTAATATACCATCTATTTTTTTGAACCCGTATTTTAGTAACCCATCTCTGATAATAGTGGAGCAGCTGCGCTTATAAATACTGAAATCAGCATATTTCTCCGGTTTTTTGGGATTAACAGGTGTATTGTGAATAATGTCCAGTTCTTCATCCAAAATGCTGCTTAAACGCTGCGTATCTATGCCTGTGATGCGCAAAACATGGATAGTACGCATNAAATTACGCCCAAATTTATCATAATATGCCCGACCGTCTTCAAGTATCTCAAATTTACCACTAACCGGTGATGGTGCAAACTCCCCCAAAGCTGGACGATAAAAATACTCTTCTGGTGTCATAATCTCGTTTTCATTNAGCAAGTGTGAAAAATTGTAAATGTTGCCATTNATGTTTATCGCGTTATGACCGAATAAAGATGCGGGGTATTTAACCAGGCGCTCATTATAATAAAAATCAACGTATGGTTCGTCAGCGGGTGGTTCGTCGGGCCACATGATTATTATAGGTTGACCAGTTTCGTAATCCACCTGTGGTAATTCCCGGGCACAGACCTGTTTATCCAGCCAGTGTGTCAGGTATCCTTCCCANATCAGTCGATCTTGGAAAACAGGCTGCCNGGAGCAATGTATATATGATCGGCTATTTTTTTTACACAATTGGCCTTTTATAATGTNGCTGTTCATTTCAAGTCAGGAGTTGTTTCAATATTTTCAGGGACTTTCGGTTACGGCAGGAATCAAAATGATATTCCAGATTTGCATTAATATAATTTGCTATAACGCGCCTATCTTTTGCTGTAACAACCTGGTTGGATATATCATCCCGGAAGGATGTATCATTTATGTTTGCATGTATTAGATATTCAAGTATTTGTCGGCTGTTGGGCCCGGCGTTAGGATCTGGAAGCATTAAGCCCGGAAATTCCCGTTCCGGTAAATGGGGTTGAAAACCTAACTGCTGCAGCAGACGCAGTTCAAAATACCAAAAACAGAGATTAAAATGCGTTTCCTCATGATGAAAGAACGATAACGTCGCCGCAAGCTCATCAAATAAGTTTTCATGGGGGTCATGATCGGCAATGGTTTTTTCAACCAGTTCTACAGTAGCGAGGGCATACGATAAGCGTTTAAGGTCATCCTGGAAATGAATCCAGTTTTTTATAAAGCTGACTTTTGATAATGTGTACAGGTTTCGATTTTGTTTATAATAAAACAACGTTTCCAGGTAATTCGCCGGCTGAAAATACGCACTGCGGGGAGACTTTTTACGCTGGGCGCCGCGGACCATGATACCCACTTTTCCATAATCCCGCGTAAAACAATGAGCGATAACACTGGTATCGCTGTATGGGAACCGTTTTAGAACAATGGCTGGTGTTTGAACGATCAAAATGACCGTTCCGGATCAATACGCTTTAGCGTAAATCACCTCGTGCTTGGCTGGCTTGCCAGAGTAAATACACTTTAAACCTTTTGTTTGCTCATCAAAAGGAATACAGCGGATAGTGGCCTTGGTTTCATCTTTTACAGCCATTTCTGTTGCAGCGTCACCATCCCAACCACAACGCACAAATCCACCCTTAGATATTCTATTTTTAAATTCGTTGTAATCTTTAACAGTATGGGTATTTTCATCCCTGAATGCTTTGGCCTGTGCGTATAAACCTGATTGAATTTCATCTAACAGGCTGGAAACCTGGTTTACCAGATCACCTTTTTCCAGTGTCAGTTTCTCATTGGTGTCGCGNCGTACTAGTACAACNTGGTTATTTTCTACATCACGCGGGCCGACTTCCATCCGTATGGGTGCGCCTTTCATTTCCCAATCATTGAATTTATAACCGGGGGTGTTGTCAGACCAATCTTCATATACCCGAATATGGCTTTCCTTTAAACCGAAAGAGATTGGCTCAATAAAATCCTTAATCAATTTTACATGGTTTTCATTTCTCGCAATCGGTACCACAACAACCTGGTGAGGTGCAATTTTCGGCGGCAGGCGCAAACCTTTGTCATCGCCGTGGGCCATGATAACAGCCCCAACTAAGCGCGTACTCACTCCCCAGCTGGTGGCATACACATGATCTTCTTTATTATCTTTGGTTTGAAAGGTTACATCAAATGCTTTGGCGAAATTCTGCCCCAGATTGTGGGACGTTCCCGCCTGCAGCGAACGCTTATCACCCATCATTGCTTCGATACAATAGGTTTTTTTAGCGCCGGCGAATTTTTCTGCATCCGTTTTGAGGCCTGTTAAAACGGGTATAGCCAAATAATCTTCTGCCAGTTGGCGGTATAATTCCAGAATTAGCAGTGTTTCTTCTTCCGCTTCTGCAGCTGTGGCATGTGCTGTATGTCCTTCCTGCCAGAGAAATTCTGTCGTACGTAAGAACAAGCGGGTGCGCATTTCCCAGCGCACCACATTTGCCCATTGGTTAATTAACAGGGGCAGATCCCGGTAGGACTGAATCCATTTTTTATACATAGACCAAATGACCGTTTCTGAAGTGGGCCGCACAATGACTTCTTCATCCAAACGTGATTCAGGGTCTACAACAATACCTCCCTCCCCATCTGCTTTCAGGCGTGTATGGGTAACAACAGCGCATTCCTTGGCAAATCCTTCCACGTGTTCTGCTTCCCGGGCGAGATAAGATTTTGGAATAAACAGGGGAAAATANGCATTCACGTGGCCCGTTTCTTTGATCATGCCATCGAAGGATTCTTTGATATTATCCCATAGAACAAAGCCGTATGGTTTAATGACCATGGTCCCCTTAACGGGGCCGTAATCCGCCAAGCCGGCCTTGAGTACAACGTCAGTATACCATGCTGAAAAATCTTTAGATTGGGGTGTAACGCCTTTAGACATTGTGTTTGCTATGCAAAAAATTGAAACTGAAATTNCCGGGGTTCGTCGGGGCAATCAAACTGTTTGTTGAGGCAGCTTATGGTTACAAAAGCAGAAATTAAACATATTCGATCATTACATANGAGTAAAGGCAGAAATGCCCACAAGCAATTTATTATTGAGGGCCNGCGCCTGGTCAAGGAAGNTTTATTCTGNAAGCAGGAACTGCAATTTGCATATTATACACGTGCATTTCAAAAAAACCATTCCGGACTTTTAAAAGACGTTATTAAACAACACTCTANGGCAAAAGCAGTATCGCCAGCAGAAATGAAAACCATGTCAGCGGCAGAAACACCGCAGGGAATATTAGGCGTCTGCATTATTCCCGAAAACCCTGAACTTGATGTGGAATCCAATGATAACTGGCTTTACCTGGATAATATTGCAGATCCGGGGAATATGGGGACACTGCTGCGAACGGCTGCCTGGTTTGGAATAAACACAATTGCTTTATCCGCTGCCTGCGTTGATATTTATAATCCAAAAGTTGTACGCAGCGGCATGGGAGCTCATTTTAACATTACATGTACGTCTAATACGGATATAAAACAATTTAATACGAGCCATACCATTTTAGGTGCTGATTATAAAGGAGAAAATTTGTCCGTACTGAAAATAAACGCGCCCTGGGTAATGGTCCTGGGCAGCGAAGCCCATGGAATTTCATCGGGTAATTTGAGACACATTCAGCACTTGATCGCAATCCCGAAGAGCGGTACAGGAGAGTCGTTAAATGTTGCTGTTGCCGGCGGTATATTATTGTCAAGGTTAACAGGTAAAAATTAAAAAGCCCCGAAGTGCGGGGCTTTTTCAAGTGCTGGTTTAAATTTTTATGGTTCAAAAACCATAGTAAAACATATATATTTATTACCATTGAAAACAATAGAAAATACAAGGATACTTTGCATTTCGGATGTCTTGCAGTAATTTTTTAGTCTATGAATCCAGCGGAAACTGAACCTTTACCGAGAGAAAACAGCGATGAGCCGTACTCTAACCATAAAAAATGTATTCGGAATAGTCATTCTTTCAGTGCTTTCTGCACTGCTGGTGGGCACAATGATTGCCTCCGTTGGACTCGTATATCTCCCCGAAGCAGATAATCAAACCACTAATTTCCTGGCATTATTTATAGGCCAGGGATTTATGATAATTCCTCTGTTATTGTTCCTGACTGCAAGAAAAGAATCGCTGGTGGAGTGTTTACGTTTACGCAAACTTTCCCTCCCTGTGGTATGTATTACATTTGTTTTGTCATTTGGTATNATTGTAATTGTCGATGAATTCGACAGGTTAGCGGGATTANTATTCANACCTCCAGAATATATGGATCAACTGGGCTATNTGCTGAAATTCGATTCGTTTAATATGGCAATGTTTTTGATGTTCGGAATTGTCATACTAGCTCCTCTGGGGGAAGAATTATTATTNAGNGGCTTTCTGCAGAAATTTCTTGAAGAGCACTGGCAAGATGTAACTAGAGCGGTGTTAGTGACAAGCCTGTTTTTCGCTATTATTCACTTAAATCCGTTTTGGTTAATTCAAATATATTTACTAGGCGTTATGCTGGGTTTTCTGGCTTGGCGGACAGGATCTATCTGGGCGGGGTTTATCCTCCATGCAGCAAATAATTTAATGGCCTTATTATTTACTAATTATAACCAAGCTCTGGAAGGAATTTATTCCTTGAATGGACATGTCGCACCCTGGATTTTAATCGTTGGGATAGGGTGCATAGTCTTTGGATTCAACTTGTTGAATAAAACAGTAAGGATCAATCAATGAAACAGCAAATGTTTGAACGGGAGATTCATGTATTACGGGACACATTNCGNCGTCTCATGCGCCGCCACGCCCATACAAACCTGGTAAAACTCATCGATAAAACTCACCCAGCGGACATGGCAGTTCTTTTCCGTTATTTTGATGAAACCGAGCAAAGCCAGCTTTTTGATCTTATGCGTCCTGATGACCATACAGGTGAATTCTTGACAGAACTTGACGAATCAATTATCCAAAGCCTGCTAGCTGAAATTTCCGCAGAACGTATCGCTGAATTAATTGGTCCTGTCAGCGCCAGTGACCAGGCAGAAATCCTTAATCATCTTNNGGAAGACCAGGCGCAGAATATTATTGACCTGTTGAAAAAAGAAGAAGCAGAAGAACTGGAAGAAATTCTTGCTTACCCGGAAGACAGTGCCGGTTCATTGATGTATACAGATGTATTTACCCTCCACGAAGAAATTGCGGCCACGGATGCCATTGCTGCCCTGCAGCATGAAGAAGAGGCTGAAATGGTATTTTACCTGTATGTAACAAATGACGAAAACCAGTTAACAGGTGTGATTTCCCTCCGCGACCTTGTTACCACAACACCCGACACCTTGTTAAAAGATATGATGGTCAGGAAGGTTCATGCTGTACGCCCTGATACAGACCAGGAGGAAGTTGCCCAAGTGGTGTCACAATACAATTATTTAGCTGTTCCTGTTACAGACCGGGATGACAGCCTTCTAGGAATTGTTACAGTTGATGATGTGGTCGATGTTATTCGGGAAGAGGCAACTGAAGATTTTTTAAAGATGGCTGGAGTGGGAAAAGACCGTGAAATCCTTCTTAAATCATCATGGGAAAATGCAAAAAGCCGTCTCCCCTGGCTCTTTGCCAGCTGGATCGGTGGTGTAGCCGCCGCAACTGTTATCGGATTGTATGAAAATCTTTTGGAAACAACACTGGTCCTGGCAGCCTTTATCCCTGTCATCATCGGTATGGGCGGTAATATTGGAACACAGACATCAACCATTATAGTTCGTGGATTAGCTACTGGCAGGGNAAATGTGGGCAATAATATGAAAATCTTATTCAAGGAAATTCGCGTNGGCNTGATNCTGGGGGTACTTTATGGGNTTTTGCTGGGGTTGTTTACACTGACACGTTTTATGGATTCATCACCAAACCTGGGAATTGTCGTCGGTTTGAGTATCACAACATCCATGTTAATAGCAACATCCATTGGTGCATTTGTTCCGCTATTGTTAAACAAGCTGGAAATCGATCCCGCTGTTGCCACCGGGCCTTTTGTCACCACCAGTATTGATATAATAGGTGTTACACTTTATTTTTTGATTGCATCCCTTTTCCTGCCTCTGGCATGAATTTTTTATTCTTGGCCCTGGCAGCCAGTCTGGGGATTTATATACTGTTTGTGCTTTTTTTCATTTCCGGACTTCGGCGCATAAACATTATTAATAAAGAAATTACTACATGGCCGACAGTCTCTGTTATTATTGCAGCCCGCAATGAAGAGAATAACCTGCCGGGTATTTTCCAGGATTTAACACAACTGGATTATCCAAAAGAATTACTGAATATTGTGATTGTTGATGATCGCTCTACAGATAATACCTGGTCGTTAATAACACATTTCGCCGATCAGCATGCCCATATTCAGGGGATACAGGTAAAGGAAAAATCTGCGGAAATGACCCCTAAAAAATATGCCCTGACCCAAGCAGTTGAGCAATCAACAGGAGAATATATTTTGTCAACGGATGCGGATTGTAGAATTCCCCAGGGGTGGGCGAAAAGCATGGTACGTGTGTTGGAAAATGGAGCGGGGATTGCAATAGGTTCTTCAGCAATTAACACCAGCAGGCATACCTCATTTGTACACTATCAGCTGGTAGACTTCCTTGCTTTGGTAACAGCCAATGCCGGTGCCATGGGCTGGGGGTTTTGCTGGACGGGTTCCGGGCAAAACCTAGCTTATAAACGGAAACACTTTACTGAAATAGATGGTTTTAATCCTGTACGTAAACGAGTTTCCGGTGATGATATTTACCTGGTGCAGTCCATAGGAAAAAAATACGGATGTGCTTTCAACTCTGATCCCCATAGTTTCATAAAAACCAAGCCAGTGCCNTCTTTAAAGCAATTTATAAGCCAGCGTATACGCTGGTCTTCCAATTCCCGGTTTGCAGCAAAAACAGATCTATTTTTCTTATTCTTTTTATTTAATGCCTTTNTGATGAATACTTCTTTACTGACCGGATTGTTTTTTCCACATTTATATTCCCTTTTACCTATGGTGTTTGGTGTCAAATTTATGTGTGACGCATTGGTAATCTTTTCTGGAGCTGCTAAACTACACCTCGTTTTCCCATCCATAATTTTTATGTTTTGGAGTATTATACAGCCCTTCTATATACCCTTTGTAGGTTTAGCCGGATTAGCTGGCAGATTTAAATGGAAACCATAATGAAACGCTTGATTATTATTCTTTTTTCCTGTGTTTATGCCCTTGCCGGGCAGGAGTATAAAATTACCTTTTTTAGCCTTCCTGCTATAGATGTAAACATGCACAAAGAAAACAATACTATCAATTTCAAGGCACAAACAGTGGGGTTTATTGATCTTATCTGGCCTGCTACAAACAATTATTCGGTGACCTACAACCAAGCACACTTCGGCATACTAGCTTATAATAAAAAAAAATCNGCCAGGGGTCAATAAAATACAAGGTTTCCGCAACCTACAACCCGGCAGACAGCATGCTAACTTATGATAATCAAACTCTGAAGCGCATACCGGAAGTGCAGTCGATTTTTACAATCCTTGCGCGGGTACAAAAAGAANCTGCTGTTGAATTNGATGCAAAATGGTTTCCCATGGAACACGATGGNCAATTATTTTCTACTCGATTACTCTGGGCAGATACAAGCACCGTTATGATTGGAGACAGCGCTGTATTATGTGATCATTACCGGCTGGACATCAAAGCAGAAGAGGATGTAACATCTCCACCTGAGCAATCAGACTATTTTATGAATAATATCGTTTTTCCAGAGGCTGTGCGCCAATTATGGGTCGAAAAACATGGTCAGCGCCGAATCATCCAGGCGGGCGTGAAGGTGTATGGAATTAATATCAAAGCAAGAATTAGCAATGTCTGAACGCACTTTTTGGCAATTGTTTAAAAAACACATCATCGCTTGGCTGTTGATTGCTGTCATTGTAGTAGTGGCCCTCATGTTGGGTATCGATGAAAAAATTATTGTATTCGCAACATTGGTGCTGGGGCTTTTTACACAGCTGTTTGCCGGCATCGGGGCATTGATTGCCATGATTCCCTTTATAGGACCATTGATTGTAAAAGTGTTTGCTATACCTTTTTTCTGGTTGTTGAATGCCCTGGGCTATTTTGTGGGTGTGATTGCCATTAAACGCGGCTATTCCGGTGAATTCATGAAGTCCCGGGTATTAACCGTAGCTTTGCTGGTAGGCATTATTGTCGGTTATATTATTGGACATCTTATACCCTTGAGATGAGATAATGGAAATTCTTGTTCTACAGGGCCCCAATCTAAACCTCATCGGCGTGCAGTCTGCCAAAGTCGGGGAAAGGGTCACCTTGGACAAAATGAATAAAGAGCTGCGCCAGCATGCGCACGGCATCAGCCTNGAAATCCANCTCCGGTTTTTACAAACCCACAAAGCTGAAAAAGCCGTTTCGTTTCTCCAGCGCAACCGCAATAAAGCTCAAGGAATTATTTTTGCCCCAACCGCCTGGAGCCGTTATGAATACTCCGTTCTAGATGCATTAACATTGTCCCAATTACCAAGCGTTCAAGTTCTGTTAGATGGAGAATATGGGTCTATCAATAAAACAGATTCTATTTACACCCCTATATGTATTGATACGGCTGTTGGACATCCCATGGAAGTATTTAATGCTGCACTGGATTTATTATTAAAAAATATTCATAACGATTGATTATTGCTTTTAGAACCAAAATAATTTTTCTCTTTAGCATTGTTACACTTGCCTGGTTAATCAGTTGCACTCCGCCACCCCCACTTCTTGAACCGGAGCCCCCTGTTGTAATTACGCTTGTTGACACTGTTATTGTTGAAAAAGAAATTCCTGTAGTAGAAATAGACCCCATTGTACACACATCAAACAATTTTGATGAAATTTCCTTTATTTTACCAGCAGAAATCAACGCCCAGCACCTGTGGTTTATAGAGGAATCCCTGCGGGAAATATCTGCTGGATCCGTAAAACATATACTTGCTGATTCCGTTCGGGATGATTCATTATCTGTTTTGATAGCGCAAACGATTTTCAATGATTTTTCAGCTGATGTTCCCAATTATAAGTTTTTATCTGCAACCTCTTCCGGTGATTCACTATTTATACATTATAAACTGAATAAAATGTTTATAGACCACTTAATTAAACCATATCTGGATACATACGGTTTTCCTGCGCTTAAGTCAATTGCTCCTTTATATACGTCCCATCACAATCCACCGGCTCTTGAAGCTGTTTCAGAACTGAAACTCACACTACCCTGTGAAGCTTGTGCTGTCCCCAAACAAGCCCTGTTGTTGCCCAACGCTCCCCGGGACTACAGGAATGGTACACACAGGGGCATTGATTTTTATGTAAACTGGGGATCTCCGGTCAGGGCTGTGGCAGATGGTGTTGTAATACGCGCTGATCAGCATTATGAAGAAGTCCCGTCTGAGTTCAGAAAAAAGTTATTGGCAGAGGCTAAACAGTTAGGACATACACCATCTGATGTATTTGAACATATTTTAGTGGGCCAATCCATTTATATTGATCATGGATTTGATTTGGTACCCGATTATCGGACAGTATCAATATATGCCCACTTATCCCATGTAAAACCAGAAATAAAACCGGGCGAATTAGTTGCTACAGGTCAAGTGATGGGACTTTCTGGGAACAGCGGTACAGAACCCAGTACTTTGGGAACCCGTAAAGGCGCTCATCTTCACTGGGAACTGATTTTACAGGATGCTGGAGGGGAATATTATTTAGGACAGGGCTGGGATACAGAAAAACTGTATCAAGAATTAATTCGCATCTTCAGCGAATAAGGCACTGTTGACCACGATCCCGTGCTTCAACATGAACCTGTTTAAAATAACATCTCGGGGAATATCTGGCTGCAATTCTTCCATTTTTTCTAAAAACAATCTGTAAATTTTGTTTACTGTTTTACGTTTAATAGTGATATCAAATTCAGGAAAGTGATCTTTATTATCCGCATACCACTGCACCAGCAGGTGCCTGGCGAATATATCATTAATTAACTTATTAAATGAGAAGCCGTTATTTATAGACACATTTGCATAAAATGAATAATTGTTTGTTTCGTTTACTAACCAATCCAATGTTATTTCTTTTCCCCCAATTCTACCAATAACCTTATTATCAACTTCCGTTAACATACTAACCGGTATACCTGACATAGAATTGACACCTTCCATTTTCTGAATGGAATCCCACACGTTATATAATTCAGCTTGATTTAATGAGGCATCATATTTTAGATAAAGGGTATCTAAAAATTTTGTGAAATTTTCTTCACGGTAACCATATTTCCCTTTTTGTACTTCTTCCTTTAATTTGTTCTGGTCAATTTCTATTCTCTTTTCTTTCATTTTTGGAATTTTATGATCTACTATAATAATATGATAACCCATAGGCGATTCCAATGGTTCAAGCAATTTCTCCTGGGGAGCAGACCAGACTACATCATTGAAATTTTTTGACATATACCCAAAATAGATTTGGCCCATCTCGTTCCCTTTTATCTTTGAAACCTGTGATTCACCATAGATAGACATAGCTTCCTCAAAGGTCAGTTCGCCTGATTGCATCCGCATATAGATCTTTTCAGCTTTTTTAAGCGCTGCTGTTTTTGTGCGTTCTTGGGCTTTCCCAAAAGAAAATCTGTGAGTAACCGTTAATACTTTGACATATATATCTGTATTGAGAGCATTGCTAATGAATGCCAGTGTACTGTCTGATATTTCGAGATTGTTTGCTAAATATTTTTCAACTTTTTCCACAATAAGATCATTCATTAAACGGTTTTTTTCTTCTCTAACGAAGAAACCAATTTTTGCCAACTCATTTTGAGGGTTAGCTGATAAATGTTTTTGGATAGCATATTTTCTAACAAATGCTGTTTTCTGTGAAGGTGTAAGTGCCCTAAAGGCAGTTTCATCTATACTCTGATATATTTCA
>PBZW01000002.1 GCA_002730315.1 Fidelibacterota bacterium | reverse complement strand
TCTTTATTTTTGTCACTTGTTCGGAATAAGGAAATTCTTTTTCTCTAAGCAATTGCTTTAAACCATTTATTGCCCATAGAAATATTCCATCCATTTCTTTCTTTAGCTCTTGTTCTATGGATGGGTTTCGTACTAAGCATCTATCTTTTAAATCTTCTTTAGCAATGTTTTCGATTTCTTCTTTTGGCAAGAATGTTCTATGAAATGGAACAATGCAAAACCTCGAAAAAAACCCTAGACTCTTGTCTCTGCTCCGTGGCAAACTATTTGTAGCTACGATATGTTTCGCTATTGGCTTAAAGTTAAAGGCATCTTGCCCTTTTCTTTCTGCTCTTATTACATCCCCTGCAATAATCTTTTTTACAAATCCATCATCAATCCGTGCATTAACTCCAAATTCACTTGAAACATTAATTAACTTGCCTAATAAATCAGAAGTGGCAAAACGATTAATTCCTATATCCTCAAAATGCACAAATGAAACTAAATCCTTGAATAGCTCACTAATAACAAAGATTAATACACTTTTCCCATTTCTACCTCCTCCATAAAGCATCAAACACTCATGATAAGGAATATCGGTGTATAGGCAATACCCTATAAAGCACCTGACTATTTCTATAAGTTGTGTGTCTGGAACTAAATCATCCTCCTTCACTAAAACATCATTCAAGAATTTCATGAATTTGTCACACTTTGCATTCTTGTCATAGTTAGCATTAATCTGATATGTGGATATTATTTCTGGTGTGTGTGGATTAAGCGTCATATTTTCTATGTCTAAAATCCCATTCTTGACATTTATTAAATTAGGATTAATGTTAACTTGTTGATTCCTTTCGTAATGTCTGTCTTTTACAATTTCAAGAACCTCCTTAGCCTTAAACCTCCTTCCTTTAAAATAATATTCGATTTGTTCTTCCAATAGTTTTAAATAATGCCTATCTGAAAACGCTTGATAATATCCTTCATGATACATTAACAACTGTTCATTAAGAAAAATAATATACTTTCCTTTCTTGAAGATTTCAGCTTCAAGTATAGGTTGCCAAATGACTACGCCTTTTTTATTGCGTTCTCTTTCTCCTTGCAATCCACTATGTTCTTTGATTCCTTTTTCCTTTGCATAATGAAAAAACGTACCTATAGTAATTCCTTTTTTGTTACTTCTTAAACACCTATCATATTGAATGTCAGATTCTTCTTGGTTGTATTTAGGAGAAACACAGCTTGTAATATGAAAATAACGCCTTCCTCTCTCTCCTAACCCATCAACTAAAGCAAACCCTATCCTTAACCAATCATCATAAGAATCATTCCCGATAATTATTTCTCTTTCTCTGATTTGCTCAGTCACGAATTTGACTTGCTGTTCTAAAATTTCTACAGGAATTTCCCTAATTTGATTGTTATTGCTCTTAGCATGATTATTGTTTTTACCCTTCTCAATCTCTTCCAGTAACCATTCAGAACATTCATCAGGATCATATTCTGCAATATTTGCATCATACTTCCATTTATAATTGTTACCACTTTTATGACAACTTGGTGGCACTACGACATATCCACCCTCACCCCTTATATCAAGACCTGACAAAAATCTAGTGCTGTTTATTATATCCTTGTGCCTTGGTTTGAAATAGAAAATATGCCTTCCCCCACTTCCTGTTATACTTTGTATTGAACTTGGTAGTTGAGGATGCTTCATTAATTCATCTTCACCCCCTGCATCAACATCTAAGACAAATAAACCTGTTTCTCGACCCATGGGCATACCAATATTAGCATTAGGCCATTCGTCCCACCACTTCCTAATCTGTTGTTCATCAGTAGTAGCATCTTTAAAACCATTCTTAGTTATTGGATGTTTACCTATACTTTTACAACTAAGTTTACCACAAGAACAGCCCCCATCATTTGTAGGTGAATGAACTGGAAATACTGGAAAACCAAAATATGCATATGTTAAAGCGTATTCGAGTATTTGATTGTCTGTTTTGTCTATTTTTTTCATTGTTCGACTCCCGTATTGTCCCGGTAGTTATAGGGGAAAAAGCAAGCCGGGAAACTTGCCTTGTCGAGGTATACGCTCTATTCCCCCTAAAAACGATTATGTTTTGCGATTAAAAGATTGTTAAAAAGGTTAACTACAGTTAACTTTTGCCTACTGCATAGATAACCATATAAGACGTTAAGAAGATGTCACCAGCGCCATCTGGCTAACAGTAGCGTTCAGAATTAACCTGTACTTTGATGTTTTTCAGTTAATCTGATACTTTTTTTGTTAGTAGTAAGAGGAGGAGATTTATTGGGATAGAGTGATTCTTTTGTTGGCCTTTGTAAGTTTAGCTTTCCAAACAACTTAAAAGGAATTACCTTGGGGTATACTAAATATTCTTTGTAGGAGCGATGAACCCCTGTCCGTGTGGATTTAATGGTGATCCCAGGAAGGAATGTCATTGTACACCACGCCAGATTCAAAATTACATTTCCAGGATTTCAGGCCCTTTGCTTGACAGGATTGATATCCATGTTGAGGTTCCGAATGTTCAGTATAAGGACCTGACCTCTAACTCAACCTGTGAATCGTCAGAGGAAATCAGGGAAAGAGTTACAAAAGCACGCAAGGTACAGTTAAAGCGATTTCAGGGACTCAAATACTCAACCAATTCTCGAATGTCTACGAGGACGATGAAAAAGCATTGTCTATTAGATAGTAAGGCAGAAGAATTACTTCATCAGGCCATGACTGAGCTCAACATCTCTGCAAGAGGTTACAATAAAATACTTAAGGTCGGCAGAACAATTGCGGACCTTGACCATAGCAAAGACGTTCACCAGGAACATATCTCAGAAGCTATTCAGTATAGAAACCTGGATCGAGATTTGTGGAAATGATGCCTTCTGCTTATAAACCGGATGATCTGTTTGTATCTTGACAGCCTATTATTTGTTTGGTAAATTAGAGTTTTTATTAGTCTGCAAGCCTTTTTCAGGTAAATATAGAATGAAGAAATTTCTATTTCTACAAATATTCATTGTGCTCTTTCTCGCAATATCCTGCGAGACTCCATCATATGGAGCCGGTGATTTCTCCAAACATTATAATAAGGGTATTGAGTTTTATAAACAGGGTAAATATGACCAGGCGGGAAAATCATTTGAAGAGGCGATAAAAATAAAACCCAATGATGTCTATGCCCTTTATGGCTTAGGGAATACACACTATTGCAAGGCGAAGTATGATGAAGCCGTCAAAGTTTATACAAGGGCTATCAATATAAATCCTGAATATGCCAAGGTACACTATTCGCTGTCACTGGCCTACAGTAAATTGGGTAAAACACGTGAGGCCGAAAAAGAAAAAGCAGTTTTCAGGCAGTTGTCTCAGGGAGGAAAGGCCGGTGAAAGAACTAAAACAAGCGTGAGACCTTCTCGAACCGGTAAGCAGAGTAAAAAAACACTACAGGTTGATAGTACCCCAAAGAAACCGGTAGAAGTTCGAACAAAACCCGAAAAAAAGGCCCCAACAAGGACAACAAGTAAAAAAGAAGAAGCAAAGCGTGAAGAAAAGATTGTTCGTGAGACTCAACGAATCCTGGAGACAAAGAAAAGCGCAGAGCAGGATGATTCTCAATCAATTTTTAAGGGTTATACAGGGGAAACGAAAAAAGCAGATGAACGTGTTTTTACCAAGAAATATAAAGGAGCATATGGCATTTCCAAAAGGCCATATGGCAAAATTAAGTTGTATGTTCAGAAAAAATGGTATGAATCCGGACTAAATAAAATATGGATTTCCATTGGAGGTTATATTCTTGCAACTCAGATATGGCTTTGTACTGTAACATTCTTTGTCCTGATAATTTGGAGAATTAGAGCGAAAACATAGGCAATAGTTTTTCACAATTTCAAAACAATAATCACTCCTAATCTTAAAAATTGAAGATGTTTTCTCCGTCTTCTAGAACCAGCATGTCATTATAGGCATCAAATTCTACATACATCGTGCCCCCACTTAATTATTTCTTCTTTTGAAAAGCCAGGTTGTAAATATTAAAGAATTTATAGAGTCTGTAATTTGTTAAATTTCTGTCTGGTTCCGGCTTGCCACAACAAGTCTGTTTGCTAAAGCGAATCCTGCCGGTGCGGATCTGTAGATGGATCAAGGGCGTCTTCAGTCATGGTTTGTTATAGATTAGGAGAAAAATTGTTTAATCTCATAAGCAGATCAACGGCATCAAATATAAAACATCCATTCGCTTTTAGTTAGAATATAAGAGATACGGAAAAGGCAAAGTTGTATATAATGGACAATTCAAATAGGAGTTAATACTTGCTCTATAACGACTTAAGACATGATAACAATTTTTCAAAGACTTATCCGTCTATTTGAGAATTTTTGGAATCTGTATTACTATCCTTGTCATTTTTAGTTAACGTGGTAAATTGGGTTTCGACGGGTTTTTTTGAGCGAATGTGCAGGTCTCTCTGAGGAAAAGGTATTTCGATGTTGTTTTCCCTGAATATTCTGTCAATTGCAAAGTTCAGGTCGCTGATCGCCATCCATCTATCGAGTATGTGAGCCCAGAAATACAACTCAAAATTTAATGAACTTTCCCCAAATTCCACAAAGCGTACTATCGGTGCGGGATCTTTTTTCAGATCCGGATGTGAATCCATCACTTTATGCAGGCAATTCTTTACCAGTTCAGTATCAGAACCATACGCAACGCCTACTACTATTTTTGACCTAAGCAACATGTCGCCACCATGAACCCAGTTTATTACGTTATTCTCCAGGAACCTTGAGTTTGGTACAACTACTGTTTTCCTGTCAAAGGTATTTATCATGGTACTTCTAATACTGATCTTTTCAACCTTGCCTGCAATTTCCTTATCAAGTGTTATTATATCACCAATCTTTATAGGTTTTTCAAAGAAGATTATAATACCGCTTACAAGATTATTTATTATATTCTGCATCCCAAAGCCCAGACCAATACCGAATGCACCGGCAAATATGGTAAGGCTCCTTAACGGAATCCCTGCAATATTGAGCCCGATGATTGCCGCCACACCAATTATAAAATATGTTATCCCGGATGAAATTGCATGACGGGCACCTCGTTCTAATTGGGCTTTTTCATAAACTTTTGCCCGCAGTACATTTTTTAAATATCTGGTACATATAAAAGCTGCCACCAAGACTAATATGCCGATCAGCATCTTAAAAGGTGTTGTATATCTTCCCTCGGCAAGTGTGAACTTATACGTCAAACCATCCTTTATTGAAATAAACACATATAAAATATTTTCATAAACATTTCGAAATAACTCCGGAGCTGCTGGTGAACTTACAACATCTTTAAATGTGTTATTCCACATTCCAAAGATTATAACTACTGTAATAATTAAGATTCCGTAATCCAGTAAGCCCTTGTAAACCCTGAATCCCACGTTTAAAGATGTCTTCTCGGATTCGAACTCCTCGTCATCAAGCTGTCTTCTCAACTTTAACTTACGTTCCTGTGATAATGACAGGCGTCTTAATGAAAACCGGTATACAGCATAAGCAATGATTGAAACAATCACACTCTTGATGAGGGTTACTACAAAAGTATACGTTAATAGTGCATATCCAAGGCTTCGTATGGCAAAAAGCAGGATAACAAACGCAATAAGTATTGGATAAAGAATATTAATAACCTTATTAACGAACTTACCAATAGCGCTCTCATAATAAGGCAACATTTTCAGCAAAAACGACCTTTGACTGGCAGCTATCCAGACAGCAATAGAAATCGTAACTATCCTGTAAATGAACCATAATAGTTCTATAACATCTTTCTTATAACCATATGCATTCAGGACAAAGATTAATGTTATTGTTATTGCAGAAAATAGTAGAATTACATTTAAGCCTTTAAAGATACGCCTTGCAGAAGAGTAAGTAACCGGAATCCATCGTCTCACACCTGTATACGGACTCAGGGCCTCAACAACAGTACCTCTTAAAAACTTATAAACAGATAGAATTGCAAATCCATAAATTGCAGATAGAATTACCGGTGTATCAGAGGGGATTGTAAGCGATATTGTGAGGGCTATTACGAACAGAAAGAACATTGTTAATGTATTCTGCATTATACGAAGCAGGCCCGGTACTAATTCGAATGTAAAGAATGCCTGCGGTGATACTGCTGTAAATCTTTCTATCTCTCGTATTGCCCATTTGTTGAGGTAACGTCTGATAAAAAAAGTTAAGGAAATAACAAAAACTATTATAATTACCTTTACAATGAATGCTGGGATGTTTTTATTATTAGACAGATAAATACTAAGTTTCTTCAAATTCTGGACTGATGCTTTATAGAGATCTAAAGGCTTGTCCTTAAGAACCTTTATATCCGCCAAGCCCTCCAACACAGTATTTGTTGATATCTGGCTCTCACGCCTTGTCCATACATTTGCCGCCCTTATCTCTGAAAGCCTTATTCCTGCATCTGCCAGTTCTTTCAACAAGACCCTGCTTGACTCTAAAACCTCATTACCAATCTCAAACTTTCTCTCTACCAGTTTCTTCTGCTCTTCGATATGCTTCAGGCGCAAATGGGCAAGTTTTACAAGCAGTTTACCCTGTTCCTTGTTTGAAAATCCTTCAGCTTCTTTTTCTATATTTGATTTTTCTCCAGATACAATTGGTACGAGTTCGGCACATACTTTCTCTAAACTCTCATCTATTATTGCCTTTTGTTTTTCTGCTGCACTTAACCGACTTTGGACGGTCTTAACCTTATCCCGTATCCTCTTTGTCTCAGCCTTGATTACGTTTAACTCTAAAGCGATTTCACTGGGAGTATTTTCACCACCAAGCAGTTCCTTAACATTTTCCCCCGTCTTTCTGAGCTCTGCAAGGTATTCCTCCTTCTCCGTTCCAGCAGTTATTAATTCATCTTTTATTGTGGCAATAAGCCCTTCCTGTTTATGCACATCAGCCTCAACCTCCAAGATTCGTTTTCTCTCAGGAGACGTTTCCTCTAATTGTTTTTGTACGGCGATTTCTGCCTTCTTTAATGCCTTTCTCTTTTCCAATTCGGCCTTAGCTTTTTCTTCCTCTGCAATTCTTCTTCTTTTCTCCTCAACTATCTTGGCTTCTTCTGCCTCCTTTTCCTTCCTCTGGGTTTTTGCTTCCTTAAATTTCGGCGACAATATGCCGGCTATTGCAGCTTTTATATCTTTTTCCAGCTCTATATTTAACTTTTGTATCTGGACAGATTGTGACCTTAGCTCTGCCAATCTAGTCCGTGCAAATAATAGATTAATTTTATCATCCCGCAGTTTAAGTTCATTCTCTAGAAGACGCTTCTTGTTATTGATTAAAATGCTCTCTTCTTCCGTTTCAGGTTTTTGGTTTACTAATTCTTTGACTTCTTTCAAAAGCTTCTCTTTTTGCTCTTCAAGGCTTGAACTTAAGGCATCATTCGTTGTTTGTATTGTCTGGAAATGTGCTTCTTTTTCCCTGGCTTTTGCAAGAATCGATTCCAAGCGCGCTTCAAGGAGTTCTGCTTCTTTTTGAAAGCTTTCAAATTGAGATCCTGGTAATAGCGATGCTTCTTCATTAATCTTGTTTTTTCTTCCAGAAAGAGTTGCAGTGGTTTCGAGTTCTTTTTCTAAATTGCCTGCCACTTCTGTTGTTTCTACTCTGATTCGTTTGGTTTCATCAAGGGTATTGATCCTGTCTTCCAGAACATCTCCCTGCCTTTTGGTCAGGCCTAAAACATCTTCTCCCGCCTTGTCATCAATCAATTTCTTTTTTATTGTGTTCAGCTTCTTTAATTCTTCTTNAAGGATGCTTAAGTTTGATTCAAGGTGAGCAATACCTTGTTCATGGCTTCCAAAAACCTTTTCTACATCATTGAGGAAGTTTGTTCGTATAGNTGTTAAATCTTCANCCTCAGCAGTCTGGTCGCAATGTCCNGCTGTGGACATCGCCAGATATACGAAAGAAAATACAATAACAAAGGTAAATGATAGTTTCTTAATGATCATGTTAAATTCCNTTGTGAATCAAGGTATATTTCATGTAAATTTGAANCCCTACACGGCTAAGGCTAATTTATGCGGGAATACTCTCATCCAAAATTCCTTTTGGTGTGAACCATAACANGAAATGTAGGAAAGGGGGTGATGTAAGTCAATTTAGAAGCTTCCCTTACCAGANGCAAATATTGGTAAATACGTTAACATCCGTACACATTCCTGTCAAGGGTTTTTCAGTACGCAGAGCGTATCCTTCTAAACAAATGAAAAATGACGGCTTCCCCCTTCCGAGTCAGGAAGATGGATGATATTTTCGTTATTCAGCCCACCTCCCTCGTCCATCGCAAAAAAGGAGATTCCCCTTAACATTACTTACGATCAATTATTTCTACACCGGTTATCATAAACGTAAATTCATAGTTTCTCATATATCCGCTAAACTCTATAGGCAGGATGAGGGAAAATGTAGTGTCTTTGAGCTCAGTCCCATTTCCCTGATATGCATACTCTGGTAGCATACCATGGTCTAGATATTCAATATCAGTATCTTTAACAGTTACCCACCCTTCACCAATATCACCTCCCGGCCCCGGCCATATATTAATCCAGATATTCCCTTCACTTGTTGATTTTGGATCAATCCGTATGGAGTTTAAATAAAGATCGTTCTTTGCAAAATCCTTCATTGCAGAAGCAAACACCCATCCAAAGAGAATATTGTGAGATTCTCCCCACGGGTCAATATATTCTACTTTATTACTGATAAAATGGACGGTGTTTTCTGACTTGTTATGCATTGATATCCGAATGTGCTCAGCAGCAGGGGTAAATTGAAATGAAATATCTCCATCTTCGTATTTGAGATTCTTGGTATAAGGCTCGACAAGTGAAAAACTGTAGCGGTATGGTTGGTATGTTGTACAACCTGCAATAAGCAACAGTATTGATATGAAGAGAATCCTGTTTAATTTTGAAAACACTTGTTTCTCTTGCTTCTCTGTTGAAACTCGAATCAATGGAGCCAGTTTGTATATATTTAAATCTGAGCTCATCGTTTTATCAGGATTGCAATATTTCAAAACCCAGAACTATTTATGGATTTTCCTGGTTTTGCAATTGCGAAATAATATTTTTTGCCGCACCAAGTATCCCGCTGTTATCACCCAGTTGTGCCAATTCTATCCTTAGAGATTCAGTTGCTTTTTTGAATGCCCTCCTTTTGACTTCTTCCTTCAAAGGCACAATAAGATTTGCACCCAGATTAGTCACACCGCCAAACAAAACAACCATTTCCGGATTCAAAAGGTTTGCAAGATTAGCTATTGCAATGCCCAGAATAACTCCGGTTTCCTTAATAACTCTCAGGACAACTTCATTGCCTTGTATTAACATTTGCTCTATCTCTTCGAGGCTGGTAAGCGTCTGGAATTTATCATTATCTCCCTCTTCCAATAATGCATCGTTTACTCTTTTTAAAATACCTCCGGAACAAGCATATATTTCAAGGCATCCTGTATTTCCGCATGTACATTTTATTCCATCTCTTATAATGGTCGTATGCCCTATTTCACCCGCTATTGATGATACACCATGCCAGACTTTTCCCTCCAGAACCATACCTCCTCCCACACCAGTACCTAGAGTTATGCAAAATAAGCTGCTTGTTCCTGACCCTGCACCCTTCCACCATTCACCAAGTGCTGCTGCATTTGCGTCGTTCTCAATTGCAACAGGCGCTTTCAGCTCTTTTTCAAGAATATCCTTTAAAGGAATGTTATCCCAGCCATTTAAATTAGGGGGGTTGAAGATTGTACCAGTCTCAGCGTTTAAAGGACCGGGAAAACCAATTCCCATCCCACATATCTTCTCTTCCGAAAGGTTTGATTTTTCAATTACTTCTCTTGCAAAAGAAACAAGAAACCTGATCATCTCGTCCTGACCACTTTTGCAATGTGTAGGTCTTTTTAAGAGCGTAAGGATGTCTCCATTTCCGGTTACAATGGCCATTCGAGTATTTGTTCCTCCTACATCCGCTGCCAGGACATGATTATTTAATATCTTTGTCATATAGCTTCTCTGTTTATTTAATATTGTAATCCTTGGTTAT
>PBZW01000001.1 GCA_002730315.1 Fidelibacterota bacterium | reverse complement strand
TGTATAGTCAATGAGTGGTCACTCAATAAACTTAAAAGAAAAATTTGACAAATTTTCCGATCACTGGGCCCCGAAGGTGATCGCTGAAATGAACGATTATCAATTCAAACTTGTAAAAGTGGAAGGGGAATTTGTCTGGCATTCTCATAATGATACGGATGAAACATTCATGGTTTTAGACGGCGAGCTGACTATTGAATTCCGCGATAAAATAGTAACCCTTGAAAAAGGAGAAATGACTGTTATCCCCAAGGGGGTTGAGCATAAACCTGTGGCTCAAAATGAATGCAAAATCATGATCATTGAACCAAAAGGTGTGGTGAATACCGGTAATGCTGGCGGAAATCTCACAGTGGACAATGATGTCTGGATCTAATGAAAAATAATATTTTAGTTATCGGTTCAGGTGCCCGGGAGCATGCCATCGTACGGGCCTTGGATCGATCAACCCAAGAAAAAGCAATCTACTGCCTGGCTTCCAATATGAATCCCGGAATCGCTGAACTGTGTACTGACTTCACCGTGGGCAACATTAACGATCCGGAGATTGTGGTAAGTTTCGCCAAAGAAACAGACGCCACACTGGCTATCGTTGGACCTGAAAATCCCTTGGCCCAAGGCGTCGCCGATGCCCTGTGGGGGGCAGGGGTGAAAACTATTGGTCCGAAAAAAGACCTGGCCCAACTGGAAACATCCAAAGCGTTCACCCGTAACCTGTTAAAAGCATACAATATCCCCGGCGGACCGAAATACCAGACTTTTGATACTTTGGATGGTGTGGCGGAATTCTTAAATGTGTTGGGTGAAAACTATGTGGTAAAATACGACGGTCTCGCTGGCGGTAAAGGCGTGAAGGTGGCGGGAGATCATTTGCATACCCATGATGAAGCGTTAGCCTACTGTCAAGAATTGGTGGACAGTGGCGGCGAATTTGTAATAGAAGAAAAATTTGTTGGGGAAGAATTCTCGCTCATGAGTTTTTGTGATGGGGACAATTTGAAACACATGCCGGCGGTACAGGATCATAAGCGGGCCTACGAAGGTGACACAGGCCCCAACACCGGCGGGATGGGAACCTATTCTGATGCCAATCATGGGTTGCCTTTTTTGAACGATGATGATATCGCCGAAGCCCACGCTATCAACATCGCCACGGCAAAAGCGCTGAAAGATAATTTTGGAGAAGGATACAAAGGCATCCTTTATGGCGGATTCATGGCCACAGCAAATGGCGTAAAGCTGATTGAATACAACGCCCGATTTGGAGATCCGGAAGCCATGAATGTTCTTCCGTTGCTTGATTCAGACTTTATTGAAGTGTGTAATGGAGTTACTGATGGCACGCTCAATAATGTTGAAGTGAAATTCCGACACAAAGCGACAGTCTGTAAATATGCCGTACCGGAAGGATACCCTGATAGTCCCACGAAAGGTGAACCCATTGATGTTTCTAAAGTTAAAAATCTAGACGGATTATTTTATGCATCTGTTGATATTCAAAACGGACAACTAGTTGAAGCAGGGAGCCGAACTGTCGCTGTGGTGGGTATGGCCGAAACCATTTCAGACGCAGAGAAAATTACAGAAAAAGAAGTTTCGGCTGTTTCCGGTCCATTGTTCCATCGAAAAGATATCGGAACGGATGACGTTGTTAAAAAACGTGTGGACCATATGAATTCATTGCGATGATAAAGCTCGGTGTTTTAGGGTCTACAAATGGTACAGATCTGCAGGCTATTTTAGATGCCATTAGTTCGGGTGAATTAAACGCTGAAGTGTCGGTGGTTTTATCCAATCAGAAAAATGCTTATATCCTTGAACGGGCGGGGAATCATAATGTGCCAGCGATCTTTATATCACATAAAGAAAAAACTCGAGAAGAATTTGATGCCGAGATGACTACAGTTTTAAATGAGCATGGCGTTGACCTAGTGTTGCTTATCGGTTTCATGCGTATACTTTCACCAGAATTCTGCCACGCTTGGCAGGATAAACTTTTGAATGTTCATCCATCACTACTACCAAAATATGCCGGCGGGATGGATACCAACGTTCATGAAGAAGTATTAAAAAACAACGATACTGAAACGGGATGTACAATCCATTTTGTTACAGAAGCGGTTGATGGCGGGCCAATATTAATACAGAAAAAATGCCCTGTTTATGACACTGATAACGTGGATACTCTTAAAGTCCGGGTTCAGGATTTGGAAGGTCGTGCCTTTGTTGAGGCTATTAACATAATCAAAGGAAAGGCTGCGCTTGATTAATCTCTCTATAAAAATGATTATACAATCGGTGTTAATTTTTCTTTTCAGCGGTTGTGGACAAAAACAATCTGCCGATTTAATCATCATTGGTAATATTTACACCATGGACACTGATCAACCAAACGCTGAAGCTGTTGCTATAAAGAATGGTGAAATTCTATTTGTTGGTCACCGCAAGATTGCTGAAGGCTATAAGCGGTTTTCAACGAAAATGTGCGAGGTCCCTAATGGGATGGTCCTTCCTGGGTTTATTGACACACATGTACATCTTTTGTGGGGTGGTATTGAAGCAACTGAATGTGACCTTCATAATCTAAACTCCACAGAAGAAATTTATACTGTTATTCGCAACTACATTAAGAGTCACCCCGGTGAAGATTGGGTCCGGGGAGGGGGCTGGGAAGTTCCTGTGTTCCCTGCTGGGAGCCCACGTAAAGAATGGCTAGATATCATTGAGCCTGATCGTCCTGTAATTTTGTATTCAGCAGATGGTCACTCTGCCTGGGTGAATTCCAAATCGTTAGAGCTGGCTGGAATCGATCGCCACACACCCGACCCGTTGAAAGGTCGCATTGATCGAGATCCAGATACCGCAGAACCCAGCGGCACCTTGCGAGAAGACGCTATGATACTTGTGGGAAAATTTTTACCAGCTTATTCCAAAAAACAAATTGAAACCGGACTTATTAATGCTGCTCAAAAAGCCAATAGTTTTGGTGTCACTGGTATTCTAGATGCTGGTATTGGGGAAATCGATGGTTTGTATGCGTATCGGAATTTATCAAGGAGCAAAAAGGTAAACCTCCGGATTTCGGCTTCACAATACGCTGATCCTTCCAACTGGCGCAAGAGTCTGGAAAAAATGAAAAGCCTTCGTTTTATCGATAAAAATTGCCGGATGAACACAGTAAAACTTTTTGCTGACGGCGTAATCGAAGGTCGTACCGCTGCCCTGTTGGAGCCTTATCTGGGAACGGAAGACCGTGGAATATTAAACTGGCCTCCCGACAGTATGAATGTAGCCATTACCGCATTTGACAAAGCAGGGTTTCAGGTGCACGTCCACGCCATTGGTGACCAGGGTATCCGCATCACACTGGACGCTTTTGAGTACGCAAGGGATATAAACGGTCCTTTCGGCAAACGTCACATGATGGCACATATTCAATTGATCCACCCTGACGATCAGCCGCGGTTTAATGAATTGGATATTACCGCCAGCTTTCAGTCTCTGTGGGCCTATCCAGATGATTATATCACACAAATGACCATCCCCGTTTTAGGAGCCCAACGATCCGAGTGGCTATACCCCATTGGGAGCGTGGAAAAAACAGGCGCACATATTACCGGAGGAAGCGATTGGACTGTATCCTCTTTGAATCCGCTTGATGCTATTGAAGTGGCTGTAACGCGTCGTGAGCCAGGCAAGCGCGCGGGTAATGCATTACTGCCTGGCGAAGCCGTTGGTCTGCCAACTATGCTGAAGGCATACACCGTTGACGGTGCTTACAGTCTATTTCTGGAAGATAAGGTAGGGTCAATCCAAGTGGGAAAGCGGGCCGATATTATTTTTCTAGACCGTAACCCGTTTTCAATACCGCCACATGAAATCAGTTCGGTAAAAGTTACGCACACTTTTTTTGATGGAAAGCTTGTCTATGAACAATAAACATATGAAAACTTTTACAAGATGATTTCAAAACCAACATTAAATCAAAATCCAATCAATATTAAACGGGCGCTCATTTCTGTGTTTGACAAAACAGGTGTCGTGGAACTAGCCCAATCTTTACACCAACATGGCGTTGAAATTTTGTCCACCGGTGGTACGGCCAAAACGCTACGGGGTGCAGACATTCCCATCACTGATGTGAGTGATTATACCCAATTCCCGGAGATCATGGACGGCCGGGTGAAAACAATCAATCCTTTGGTTGAAGGTGGAATTCTGGGCCTGCGGGATAAACACAGTGACGATGCTGTCGCTAATCAAATTCAATGGATTGACCTTGTAGTCTGCAATCTCTATCCGTTTTCTGACACTCTTTCCCGGAAAGATTGCGACCTTGCCTTGGCCTTGGAAAACGTGGACATTGGCGGCCCTACCATGATCCGTTCTGCAGCGAAGAATGTTGGGTGGGTTTGCGTAGCTGTTGAACCGGCGGACTATGGAACCATCGCAAAAGAACTGGGGTCCGGTGAAATCTCATTTGAAACACGACAAAAACTTTCTTCAAAAGCATTCGGCCATACGGCCAAATACGATACTGTCATTCATAATTATTTAAAGAACGAAGATCTGTCCGATAATTTTTCCATCACTTTTGAAAAGCATTTAGAAATGCGCTACGGTGAAAACCCTCACCAGTCTGCCGCTTCGTATAAAGTCCCCAGCAACGAAGAGCCGAACATCCTGAATGCTACCATCCACCAAGGAAAACAGCTTTCTTACAATAATATAATGGACGCCGATGGCGCCTTGGCTTGCGTCCGTGAATTTGATGATCCCGCCTGCGTGGTGGTGAAGCATGCCAACCCCTGTGGCGTGGCTGTGGGTGATGATCTTCTAGATGTGCACACCCGCGCTTTTAATGCCGATTCTCTTTCCGCGTTTGGCGGCATTATCGCATTTAATCGCACCTGCACCAAAGATGTGGCAGAAGTCATCGCTTCCGTATTTGTTGAAATTGTTTTGGCGCCAAATTTTGAGCCGGAAGCTTTGGACATTTTCAAAAAGAAAAAAAATCTACGCGTTTTAGAAATTGGCAAATTCGGGAAACGATCCAAAAAACTGGAAATCCGGAACGTGGATGGCGGACTGCTTGTTCAAGATACAGATACAAAAATTCTTTCTAAAGACGACCTAACCGTCGTGACAAAGGCACAGCCTTCTGAACAAGACATTGAAACAGCCTTGTTTACATGGAAGGTGCTGCGCCACGCCAAATCCAACGGTATCCTGATCGCCAAAGATAATACCACCGTTGGACTCGGCGCAGGACAGGTGAGCCGGGTGGAGGCGGTTCACATGGCGTTGCGAAAAGGGGGCAAAAATGTAGAAGGGGGCGTGCTAGCTTCCGATGCCTTCTTCCCCTTTCGGGACAGCATTGATGCTATCAAAGATTCGGGCATTGCATTGGTGATCCAGCCTGGCGGATCCGTTCGTGACCAGGAAGTGATCGACGCCTGCAATGAATATGGCATTGCCATGGCCGTTACAGGAATCCGCTGTTTTAAGCATTAACCGTATTAATTTCTTATAGTTTATTTGAAATGGGGATTCATAAGTAAAACTAAATATTATACCTAAAGGAAAACTTATAACCTGGGAGTTGAGCATGAAAAAAATACAATCGTTAATATTTTTGGGAGTGTTTACAGCATCAATCATTCATGGCCAAGAAGAAGATGCAGACTCTGTGGCACAGTCCGAGCGAGGGAAATGGGTGGGCAAGCCGGCACCGGTTTGGTCTCTGAAAAGGCCCGATGGAAATAATGAGTTCTTACAGAACTGGACGGCGCCCCTTGGCAGGCAGTTGCGAAAGCCTATGCTTCAACCAGATCGCCATGTTATCGTTCTTGTTTTTTATGGCAGCTGGTGTCCGCCGTGCGTTAAACAATTAGACCCCTTAGAGGAGTTACATCAAAAATACAAGGATGAGAAGATTAAGTTTTTTGTTGTTGATAACACTGAGCTTGCCAGAAGACTTTATAGTGATAGCGAGTGGGAGGGGTTTAAAAACGCCCCACCAACCAAAGATCTGTTTATAGAAAAAGGGATTACCATGGCCATACTTGAGGAAAAAAATCACTTTGTATTCAGAAAACACGAGATAGATGCAATCCCAACAATATTTGTTATTGATAAGTCTCAAACTATACAAGATTTTCAAAAAGGCTTTACCGAAGAAAAGATCGATGAATTCAAGGCCGGCCTTTCAGAAATAATTGACGGTCTTTTAGCCAAACAATAGCCCTAAAAATTAATATCTGGAGATGCCTGTATCCACCAGCTGGGACCCGGCGTCGATTCCCCCTTCTAAATTTATAACATCATAGCAATGGGAATATGAATATGTGGATCAATCCTGGCGCGAGCAACCTCGTGCGGTTCACGAACATCAAAAAGCACATACTCGTCCAAGCGGTCGCTCATGAGGGTAACAGAAATAGATTTCACCGGTTATAAAACTCCAACCGATCTGTAATAATTCCGTCCACGCCCTGATTTTCCAGCCATTCAATTGCTGGTTTTGTATTGATCGTCCATGCGTTCAAACGCATGCCCTTTCGTTTAATCTGGTGTATAAATTCAGCGCTGATAATATCGCCTCTTGGGTGTATAAAATCAGGCTTTATCAAGTGAATTAATGGTAACAGTTCTTTGTTCTGTATAATAAATCCCGTGGGAATGGTTCTATTGAGCAGTTTAATCAGGATTAACGGAATCGGATAAAAACTGGAGATCATAACTCGATCTGAAATGTCAGCGTTTTTTATAATTCTCAATACCCTGATCGCCGTTCCAAGATCAAATTTTTTGAAGGTTTTTATTTCAATATTAATACGGGTGTTTTTCCCTGCTTCTTTTAACGCCTTGGCTAATGTACAAAAATGTTCTGTGCTTTCTTCTGGGCCGAAAATTCTTATATCGTTCAGCTGATCATGGTTCATTTGGTGGATATAGCCGAATCCATCTGTTTTTTCTTCCAAGTCGAAATTATGTGAACAAACCACAACACCGTCTTTTGTGGAAACAACATCCATTTCCACTGCCGGTAATCCTGAATCTGTTGCCTTCTGAAACGAGGACAGTGTGTTTTCGGGCGCCTTCAGCATTGCCCCCCTGTGGGCAAACCAGAGTCTTTGTTGATTATAATACCTGTCTGCTCGTCGGGGTCGCCACGATAAAAAATATGCTGCGGCAAGTATTAGTATTATTATAAAAATGTAGTAAAACATCTTAAGTTTTAGATAATCAAAATTAAGCAGAATTAAATGTGTATGGTAAAATAAAAAGCCCTCCCGGTGCAAGGAGGGCTTTTTTATAGATTAATTAATATAATTATACATCAAAAGATATAACAAGGTACAATGTTTGGTGATGGTAAAATTATTAATGATAATTAGTCAAACAAAATGTAGTAATTCATGCTATTAGGACTACTAATAGCATGAAAGGATCGCGTCTATATCCTTGTATGTATATTAACCTTTTATCTATGGGGCAACCAAGCAGATCCTGCGTTTTGTTAATACCAAAATCTTTTTACTCTCGATGTATACAGATGAAGATTATGTAATTCAGGCTATACAAACAGGTGTTTCAGGATATCTGCATAAACAGACCGCTGCCTCAACTCTAATAAAAGCTGTCAGAGCAGTTGTGCTGCGGTTGGTTTGTACCTGCAAAAAGCTGTAAAATCTCAACCAATTTTATAAAGGAAATCCATGATTTTAGTACTGGCTATTATTGCCTTAATGTTAGCGATATACCTGTTTATCAAGGATGCGGGTGGTCAGCAAATTATCAGTAGCCAATTTGATTCGTTTTATCGTCCTTTCCAGGCAGAAACTATCGTGCGGCACGAATATGTTGCCAAACCGGATTTAATCTGGAAAACGTTAACCACATTACAGGATTATTGTTTATGGTTTCCTGGTATAAACAGGATATTGCCTGTTGTGGATGCTCCCCGTTATGTACACCGTTTTTCATTTGATCGGTTTTTATTTGAACCCGGCGCATTTATTAAAATACGGCCTAAATCATTTTTACCTTCATTCAATGGTCGCATTATGGGTATGGAAACCAACAAAAAACTTGAAATGGAAATGCGGTTTAGTCCTATTAATAAAGAAACTGTTTCTTTCCAAATCAATCTTACTCCATCAGGGTCATCAGAGGTTGTCTGCCGCCGTAGTAGCTATGGATTATTTTCTTTCTTAACCACTTGGGGTTTTACTGACAGCGGGTCGGCAATATTACACAATCTTGCGCATTTTATTCCTGAGGATAAGATAGAAAACAAAGAAGACCATGATCTTGAAGCTGAAAATGCCGGCCCCCAATTAAGCCGTGAAACAATCATTGCACAAGCTGTCCAAGCCGGGCTAGACGGCAATATGGATTTGATTAATGCAATCCCTGATAAACCTACCCGGGGCCTGGCTAAAGCAGCCTTGGTGAAATCTAAACGATCGGGCGGTATGCCGGAGCAGCTCGTTAAAGCGTTGGCAGCAGGACCAGTCGCTGCCCCCGCTGCGGCTCCCGCCGAATCAACCGGCGGATTGCCCGCTTTCACAAATAATGAAGATTTAATCGCTTTTGTTGTCAATAAAGCACTTGACGGTGATATGGACCCCATCAATAGTATTTCCGAAAAACCCCTGCGCGGTAAAGCAAAAGCAACTATGGTTAAAGCAAAACGCACAGGTAAACGCCCTGCTATGCCTGACCTCCCTGACGCACCGGCAATGCCCACGCCAGCAACTCCAAGCAGCAACGAATCTGAAGAGAAGTTAATTGCTCGTCTCATTGATGCCGGGGTCCAAGGCAATATGGATGAAATAAATGCCTTGGACAACAAAGTCCTGCGGGGAAAAATAAAAGCTGCCGTCATTCGCGCCAAGCGGGCAAATAAATAAAACCAAAAGAACATGCCCCGTTATGCCGTTTTAGTTGAGGGTCTTTTTGACCATCTTTATGCTAAGACTGGCAACTCAATGTTGAGATACAAGCAGGATGAGGTGGTTTGCTGTATTGACTCAATGAACGCTGGAAAAACAACCAGCGAAGTCGTAGGGGTTGGGGGACATACACCAATAGTAAACAATCTTGATGAAGCGTTAAAACTTAACCCGGATACACTTCTGATTGGTGTTGTTACAGAGGGTGGTTATTTACCTGATATTATGCGTGGTGGTGTTATTGCTGCTATTGAAAATGGGCTGAATATCGTGTGCGGCTTGCATCATTTTCTTGCAGATGACGAAGAATTCTCACAACTGGCAAAAAAATATAAAGTGGACTTGGTAGACCTGCGCAAACCGCCAGATTCGCTTCCTTTTACTAAAGGTTCATGGAAAAATAGAAAAACACCTGTTTTGCTTACCGTGGGCACAGATTGTGATTCTGGAAAAATGACTTCAGCTTGGGAAGTAAACCATGAGCTNAATAATAAAGGNNTTCGTTCCAAGTTTGTAGGTACTGGTCAAACCGGCATTCTATTAAGCGGNAGCGGAGTAGCAGTAGACGCAATTATCAGCGACTTTATAGCTGGTACTGTCGAAGCNGAAATAGATAGGATTAATAACNACTGTGATATAATAATCGTCGAAGGGCAGGGCAGTATAACTCATATGGCTTACTCTGGGGTTACGCTGGGTTTACTCCACGGCACCATGCCGGACTTTTTGCTCATGTGCCATGAACCATCCCGGAAGAAAGATGTTTTCAACCACCCCATTTATCCATTATCCGAAACATTAGATTTGTATATACAACTTGTGGAAGTGTTTAAACCCTGCCGTTGCGCTGGAATAAGCCTGATAACCCATTCAGAAGAAGAAGCACCTGCGCGCAATACTATTCAAACAATAAAGAAAGAAACAAGATTACCAACTGAAGACATTATTCGGTTTAAGGATGGTTCAATTGTTGATTCAATAATGAGCCTGCTTTAGGGACGACAATCATCAGCGCAATACTTTATACTGATACTGTACAATATTTTCATTGACGGTATAGAACCGTTCTAACTCCAGTCCAAATTCAGTTTCTAAATTATAAAACAGCTGAATCCCTTTTCCAAACACTAAGGGATGGGGGGTTAAAAATAAATGAGTTAAATGGTCAGCAAATTTTGTGTTTGTTCGTCCTCCTCCCGCAATAAAACACTTTTCTGTACTTAAAGAATCCAGTATAGCTACCGGTTCGTCATTTCTGTGGACTACAATGATTTCTCTACCTTTCAACTCTTGCTGTAAGTTTGCAAAAGTATTAGAACCCATAATGACAGGATAGCCCATTGTTTGTTCTTTAAACAGGCTTATGTCTTGTGACCATTCTACAACTTCATGACTGTGGCGTGCTATAAAACCGTCTGCTGTTACAGCTGCTATTAGAATGACATCCATATAAACAAATAATAGGGCGTGGTTTTGCTCCCCGTTGTTTTAGCGTGGCGGGTGAAATGACTTATTTATCTAAAGGTTTGCCGGTTTCGTCCACTGATCCGGCTGCAACAATCACCAGTTTTTTGGGATCTATGTATTTTTTAATCGCAGTATTTACCTCTTCCAAAGATATATCCTGAATAATACCCGGGTATTGATCCAGCGTTTCATCTTCATATCCTCTTTCAGCGTTTCGTAATATTTGTCCAGCCAAGCCGCCGGTAGTAGCCATGCCAACTTTATAGGAACCGGTTATGGTTTCTTTTTTAGCATTTAATTCATCTTCTGTTACGCCTGAAATCCATTCTGAAACCTGATCCACTGCAGCCGTTTTACCGTCCTGCAGTAAATGGGGAGCAAATGTTCCCCAAATACTCCAATATCCATCGTTGCCATCATTAACACCGCGAACAGTGGAGTAAATACCGTATGTTAAACCCATTTGATCGCGAACGGTTTGCATCAGCCGGGCGGCGAAATTACCCCCCAAAATGTAGTTACCCACCATCAAAGCATAATAATCATCATGTTTTCTATCTATACCTATAGGTAGCCCAAGAAACATATCCACGCTGGTTTTATCTTCCATGGTTATGTATTGTGTTGTAGAGTTAATGTCATTTGCTGATATGTTGCGCGCTGGTATTTCTAAATCTAACTGCCGCCAGTCACCCAGGGCCTTCTGCAAGGATTTTGATAAAACATCATTATCAACATCGCCCACCGCTACAACAAGTGTCTTGCCTAGACCATAATTGTTTTTATGATAAGAGCTAATATCTGTAACAGTTGTTTTTTCGACATCGGCTATTTCTTCATCAATTTCTCTTGAGTAGTTAGGATGATTTTCTGGGTAAATGATTCTGCTGAACTTACCACCGGCCTGGGCGCGGGTGTTTTCTTTTGCCCTTTGTAAATTTCCAACGCGTCGTTTTTTCAGGTTTTCAAGATCGCTTTCATTGAACACAGGGTATCTCAACTGCTCACCCAACAGTTCTATAACCAGGGAGACATCCTTTTGCAAACACCGGGCAGAAAACCTAACCCTGTATTTATCGCTGGAAAAACTCAAACTTGCACCAACAGATTCCA
>PBZW01000056.1 GCA_002730315.1 Fidelibacterota bacterium | reverse complement strand
CCCTGCGGCTGAAAAAAGAATCCCCTGGGCGGTCTGTCCAGGAAGTCAGTTGTCGTTAATAATTACCGCTCAAAGCACAACACAGAACCGGTGATCCTCGATGCAGGTGACGCATTTTTTGCATCTGCTGTTTTAGCTAATCGCAATGCGGAAGGGGATAAATTGCAGGCCAAGGGATTATTACAGGGCTATGCAACAATCGGCTGTGATGCCTTAAATGTCGGTGGGTTTGACCTTGCAGCCGGTAAGGATTTTTTAATATCTCTCGCTGAAGGATCTTCCATTCCCTTTATTTCGGCTAATTTAACAGATACGGAAAACAATCTTCTTTTCCTGCCATTTACAATTGTTGAAAATAATGGTTTTAAGGTAGGTGTTACAGGTGTGAGTGATCTTATTCCTGATCATATAAAAGATGTCAAAAAACGACCTTACATCGAAGCGGCGAATAATGTTATAGCAGAAATGAAATCTCAAGTTGATTTCGTTGTGCTATTGGCAAATGTGCATCGTAATAAATTCAAAGGATTAGCAGAAAAATTTCCGAATGTTGATTATATTTTTGTAAGCCGAAATACACAACTTTCACGATCGGAAACGAAGCAAACTGAAGGCGGTCCTTATATTTATTCCAGTGGAAACCAGGGTAAATATTTAACGGTCGTTGAAATTGCATTAAATGATCCAAGTCAGCCTATAATGGATATTTCAGCAGCAAAAGGTAAAATTTCTAACATTTCCAAGCGATTGAAAAAATTGCAGGAAAAAGATCCAGACAGAACGATTGAAGAAATATATGCTGATAAACCCAATGTGCTGAAGCTGGTAACTGATTATCGTGAGCAATTGGTCAAATATGAATCAATCATGGCTAATGCAATTAACACGACAAAATTTCAAAGTATTCCTCTCAGTAAAAGTGTGGGCGAAGATTCTGAACTTTTAGCATTTGTAGATGAAACATTGGCTACGTGTTCTGCTCTCCGCAAAAAGCCTATCAAGGCGGCTAAAAATATAATCAAACCTAAAGCAGGCCCTATCAAAAAAAAGTTTAGCATAAACTGATTATGCTCCGCGTTCCATTGAATCAAATGCTAGCTATCGTTATTCTATCGCTGGTAGTAGGATTAATTGCAAATATTTTAAGATCAGACAGTATTCCAATACTGGCTAAAAAAATCACAATCGTTGAAGACTTAAATGATGTTTCTGGTGAACCTGTTTCAATAACATTAGATCAAGCTAAAAATTTATTTGATAAAGGTGTCGTGTTTGTCGATGCGCGTGACGATCAATATTTTAAAGAAGGCCATATACCAAACGCCTGGAACAGCGGATTTTTCATGGAATTAATGTTTAAACTAGATTCAGCGCAAACGAAGATAGGTCCTGTTGTTTTATATTGCAGCGATGATGAGTGTGGTTCCAGTGAAGAATTAGCCAATGATTTATTCAATGAAGGATTTACAAAATTATACGTGTTTAAAGGCGGCTGGCTGGAATGGAGCAAAGCAGGATATCCAGTTGAATGAAAAATAATTTTAAAAATATACTAGTAATGATCTGCCGAATTCTTTTGGGGTTAATGTTTATTTATGCCAGTCTGGATAAGATTGCCCACCCTGAAGAATTCGCCAAACAAATCGGATATTATAAAGTACTTCCCTTTGGAGTCGAAAACATTTTAGGAATTGTATTACCGTGGACAGAATTGATCATCGGTATTTGTTTAATTGCAGGACTTTTGGTTGATGGTGCCACGCTGTTAAGTATCATCATGATGCTGGTGTTTATTTTGGCTATTTCTCAAGCCATGCTGCGGGGAATTGACATTACCTGCGGGTGTTTTAAAGTCAGCGCTGACAGCGATAAGCTTGGGTTGGATACGATTATCCGTGATATTGTATTCCTGGTCATGAGTTTTATTGTGCTNAACCGTCAGGAAAGAAAGTTTGAATTCCTGCCAAAATCCGATTGATAGGTGAGNTTTAAAACTGTAATTTTGCGNCCCAATTTCATGCGAGAGTAGCTCAGCTGGTAGAGCACTCCCGAAAAATCGGGACCAAGGTGGATGTCGTTCCGGCTTGTCGGGAAACCTCGTCAGCTTGACAAACGATGATGATTCTTTCGAAAAATTGTGAAATGTTTTTTTAAATTGCGAGAGTAGCTCAGCTGGTAGAGCACCACCTTGCCAAGGTGGATGTCGCGAGTTCGAACCTCGTCTCTCGCTCGACAAAAGCCTTCCAATTGGAAGGCTTTTCAAATTATGCACTATTTTTATATACTTTATTCTGAAAAAAGAGATCGCTACTATTATGGACATTCATCAGATGTTGATATTCGTCTAGTACGACATAATGAAGGTTGGTCTAAATCCACAAAATCCGGAATCCCTTGGAAGTTAGTCTACTATGAAAAATATTCTACAAAAAGTGAAGTTATCAAAAGGGAATTGGAAGTAAAAGGTTGGAAAAGCAGAAAGCTGGTTGTGGATTTAATTGAAAATTGGAAAAATAAGAAATTAAACTAACGTGGATGTCGTCCCGATGAATCGGGAAACCTCGTCTCTCGCTCATTAAAACCCCGCAATAGCGGGGTTTTTTGTTTTATGCTATATTCATACCTGTTATTTACGCATAAATCAACCAGGAATCATGAAGAAAATTTTACTTTACATAGCTATAATCTATACATTTTTGTCAGCCGGCGAGATTGCTGATCAGTACAGCGCTGCTGCTGAAAAGATCATCCAAGCTGCATTAGAAAGTGAGGCAGGCTTTGAGCGCCTGGCAGAACTCTGTGATACATTTGGCCCGCGCTTTACCGGTTCCCAAAATTTGGAAGACGCCATTGACTGGATTTTAGAAGAGATGCAAGAAGATGGTTTGACAAATGTCCATGGTGAAAAAGTAAAAGTACCACGCTGGGTTCGTGGAAGAGAGTCACTGGAATTAATCACTCCCCATAAAAAAGGAATGCAAATTCTAGGCTTGGGCGGAAGTATAGGCACTCCTAAAAAAGGAATCCGCGGTGATGTATTCTGTGTGAATAGTTTTGAAGATTTGGAAGCCAATGCCGACCAGGCAAAAGGGAAAATCGTTCTGTTTAATGTACCATTTACAACCTATGGCGAAACCGTTCAATATCGATACGGCGGTGCTTCTGCGGCAGCAAAGGCTGGAGCTATTGCGAGTTTGGTCCGCTCCATAGGACCTTTTTCCATGTATACGCCTCATACTGGCGGTATGTATTATGAAGAGGGCATCAAAAAAATTCCCCATGCGGCCATCACCCTGGAGGATGCGAGAATGTTCCAGCGCATTCAGGATCGTGGCGGTAAGATAACTGTAAAATTGAAAATGGATGGTCGTTATATGCCAGACAGCTGGAGCAGAAATGTGGTGGCCGAATTACCCGGTTCTGTATACCCAGATGAAGTAATTGTTATTGGCGGCCATATCGATTCCTGGGATGTGGGTCAGGGTGCCATGGACGATGCCGGCGGCTGCGTAGCAGCCTGGGAAGCGGTGCGGCTATTGAAGGCATTGGGCTTGCAGCCAAAACGCACCATTCGTGTGGTCATGTGGACCAATGAGGAAAACGGGACCCGCGGCGGTAATGCGTATCGTGATGAACATGTGGATGAATTAGATGATCATATCCTTGCTATCGAATCTGACGCCGGTGTTTTTAGTCCGGAAGGATTTGGATTTTCCGGCTCCGATGAAGCGCGGGCAATGGTTAAGGAAATTGCCAACTTGTTAGAGCCTATTGGATCAAATTTCATAGGTGACAGCGGCGGCGGAGCGGATATTAACCCCATTATGAATGAAGGAGTTCCTGGAATGGGATTGGATGTTGATGGTTCAAAATATTTTTGGTATCATCACACTAATGCAGATGCTATTGATAAACTGGATAAAGATGAGTTCAACCGCTGCGTGGCTACCATGGCAGTGATGTCCTATGTGGTTGCGGACATGGATACAAGGTTGCCGCGCTAGTTTAAACCGCGCTTTGATTTCACAAGAAATAAATTTTTATTGAATGGATTTAAAGGATATCTTCCGCGCTGTTTTTTATAGTTTTTCAAGCAAATAAGAAATATTTTTTAGAAAAATACGAAACAATTGAGTTCTTAATATTAGCATCAAATTGAAAGTAAATTCAAAGTTATGGCAAAACAAGAAAACAATAATAATCTGAAGATCCCCAGCGGGTACAGTTCCAGTGATTCCCAACGCCGTGTTGATTGGATCAAGGAAAAAGCTGGTTTTACCTACCAAGATTCGCCGGTGAATGAACCCGAGGATCTTAAAGGAATTATTGAAAACCATATTGGTTATATGAAAATCCCCATGGCTGTTGCCGGACCGTTGACGTTGGCTGGACAATATGCACAAGGTGAATTTTATGTTCCTATCTGTACCTTGGAGGGTACTCTAGCCATTTCCATGAGTCGCGGAATGTATGCCTCTTCTGTTTCAGGGGGCATTCAACTACTGCATATAAAACAGGAATTGTCCCGTTCGCCCGTATTCATATTTGAAAATTTGAACGATTCTTCTGTGTTTATGGAGTGGATTAATGAACATACTGATGAAATAAAAAAAGTAGCTGATTCCACCACCCGGTATGGAAAACTGTTGAGGATTGATCTATACCCTGTCCAAAATTATGTCGTCCTGGATCTTATCCTGGATACCGGGAATGCCGCCGGGCAAAATATGGTGACCCTGGCCGCCAAGGTCGCCTGTGACTATATCAAGGAACAAACCGGACATGAATTCGTCCTGGAGTCCGGGTTCAACAGCGATAAGAAAGCTTCAGCACGCAGTATGATCATGGGACGGGGGCACAGTGTTGTGGCGGAGACAACCCTTTCCAATTCTGTTATGAAAAGGGTTTTAGGTATTCAACCAAAGGATGTGGAGCAAATGCAGCAGTTAGGCCCAACAATTACAACCATGGCCGGAACATCCGGCTGCCACCTCCATGTGTCCAATGCACTCACTGCTATTTATTTAGCCACTGGCCAGGATACAGCCTGTGTAGCTGAAAATTCCATTGGCCATTTCCAGACTGAACCGGTGGATCATGGCATGAAATGCAGGCTGACACTACCTTCACTCACGGTAGGCACTGTGGGTGGCGGCACGCGCCTCCTGCCCCAACAGCAGAACCTGGAAATGCTGGGCTGTCAAAATGGTGAATTTTCATCACGAAAACTGGCTGAGATCATTAGTGCATCCGCTTTAGCCTTGGAAATTTCCTTAATGTCTGCCATTGCTTCTGACACCTTTGCCATGTCGCATATGAAATATGGACGCAAGTGAATGGAGCAGCCCAACGTTCTTGAAAATCCCAAATATTCCTATTTGGTCAAGAAACAACCATTCTTTTTCAAAATCTGGAAAAAACTATTTTTCCTGTACAGTAAATTCGTTTTCCTTTGGTATACACCATTAAAAATCTATGGCCGGGAACATATTCCAGAAACGTCCTTCATTTATTCATGCAATCATAACAGCCATATGGATGTGGCCTTATTGGCTGCATCCGTTAATAAAAGTTTCAATTATTTCGGTATGTTGGCGGCAAAGGACTATTGGTTTGACAGCTGGATCAAACGCTTTTTGGTCAACATTGTCATGAACCTGGTGCCTATAGACCGTAAAATAGAGGGAACTAGGAATTTTTCTATTGAGGATACACTTGCGCTCTGCCATGCTTTCATGACTTTTGATAATAGGAATTTGATAATGTTTCCCGAAGGAACACGGGGAAATCCCGGGGAGATGCGCCGTTTCAGGAAAGGAACTGCTATGTTTGCCCTGCAGCTGAATGTTCCTATCTTACCGGCGTTAATCGTAGGTTCACACAAAGCGTGGCCCAAGGATAAAATATTTATGAGACCTACTCCCATCCAGGTTCACATCCTGGAACCCCTTTTTCCCGAACAATACCTTAATGATGGCAATGATGAGAATGTCAATGAAAACGGTTTGGTAGCTGCGGCTCAAGACATGACGGAAGAATTAGAAAACAGAATCCGCGAAAAAGAAAAAATGTATTTTGAATAAACTGTATAAACCCAAAACGGAAAAATTCTTTGCCCATACCCATACAACCTGGGGGCATAAATGGGGCTACAAGGATTCGAAATTCATCCTCAATGAAGACCGGTCAGTGCGGATGATCGGAGACCGTTATGAATTATGCGGACCGGATATGCCGGATTTCATTCCTTATGTAGAGGAAGTGCTGGGTATCACCATCGATCCCAATGACATACTGCCTGAAGTAGAAACAAAACCGGTTCGTGAGCCTAATATAAATATAGAATTTGTTGATCAAATAAAATCGACTTTCCCTGATGACCGCTACTCTTTCACCGATGAGGATCGCTTGATCCACAGCCATGGGCAGACTACATCTGAAGAAGTGTACAAGATCCTGTATTCAGAGATCGACAGCAACGTGGATATGGTATTTTACATCGAAACAGAAGAGGAGGCTGTTGCGCTCATTAGCTTGGCCCAGGAACACGATGTATGCCTCGTACCTTTTGGCGGCGGAACCAGCGTAAGCAGTGCTTTGAAAATTCCCGCGTCAGAAACAAGGATGGTTGTTGCCATTGATACCCGCCGGATGGATCAGATCGAATGGATCAATGACGAAGACAGGCGCGTTTGTGTGCAAGCCGGGATCATTGGGAGCAGGTTGGAAGAATTGCTGGGTGAAAAAGGGTATACTGTTGGCCATGAACCGGACAGCATTGAATTATCCACTCTCGGCGGATGGATTGCCACCAATGCCAGCGGGATGAAAAAGAACCGTTATGGAAATATTGAGGATATTGTAGAAAATGTGTCTATGGTTTCACCCAATGGGAAAATTGAACAGGTGGATCCTATCACCCGCGCATCCATCGGAATTGCTCCGCAAAGTATTTTATTTGGCTCTGAAGGCAACCTGGGCCTGATTACGAAAGCGATCCTGAAAATTCATAAAAAACCGGAAGAAAAAAAATACAATTCAGCCATATTTCCGGATTGGGAAACGGGCGTCAAATTTCTTTATGAACTTTCAAAAACCAGTTTTATACCGGCCAGTGTCCGCTTGGTAGATAATGTCCAGTTTCGCTTTGGCCAGGCGTTAAAGCCCAAATCCGAAGGAATGAAAAAGGTCATCGATGACCTGAAAAAATTTATGGTTCTAAATGTCAAAGGCATCGATGCCAATCAAATGTGCGCCTCAACATTCGTGATGGAAGGCTCCCGGGAGGAAGTGGCATACCAGGAAAAAAATATAAGCAAGCTTGCCAAAGCTAACGGCGGTTTGATCGGCGGTTCGGAAAATGGAAAACGGGGATATATGCTGACCTTCGCCATTGCTTATGTCCGCGATTTTCTTACGGATTTCCATATTATTGGTGAAACGATGGAAACATCTGTCCCCTGGAGCAAAATTCAACAAACATGCCAGGCGGCTGAAAAAAAGCTGGTTGAACTGCATACAAAACACAAATTCCCGGGTATTCCCTATATGTCATATCGTATTCCCCAGATCTACCACACCGGGGTTTGCATCTATTTTATGCTGGGTATGAGCGTAAAAGGTATTCCCCACGCGGAAGATATATTCGGATCGATTGAACATGAAATACGGAAAGTGATCATGGAAAATGGCGGTTCCATTTCTCACCATCATGGTGTGGGCAAGTTGCGCAAGGATTTTATGACCAACACTTTATCCCAATCCAGCATTGATCTGATCAAGGATATCAAAGAAGTGCATGACCCAAAAAATATTTTTGGGATTCGAAACAATGTATTTGCGGATTAGCTCCACCCCCCAAATTGAACCTGAATGAAAAAACAATTATCGTAACCGGCGCTTCGTCCGGTATCGGTGAATGTCTTTCTAAAAAAATGGCGCAAAAAGGTGCCGATGTTGTTTGCGCTGCACGCCGTGAGGAAGAGCTTGACCGCGTCGTCAAGGATATTCATTCATTAGGCGGCACCGCCATGGCCGTTCCTACCGACATTACCAAGTTGCAGGAATGCGAGTACTTAGTTGAAAAAACTATCGAACGATTTGGTAAACTGGATGCATTGGTGTTGAACGCGGGTATCAGCATGTGGACCCCTTTCGAGGAATTGCAAGATGTAAGTTTTTTCCGTCAGCTCATGGAGACCAACTATATGGGCGCAGTCCAATGCTGTCACGCAGCTTTGGAACATTTAAAGTCAAGCAACGGCCTGATTGTCAGCTGTTCTACGGCCCAGGCGCTCATGGGCTTTCCCAACCATTCCGGGTATGCTGCCTCAAAACACGCCCTGCATGGATTCCTGGATACTCTGGATATTGAAATGAAAGGCAAGATCAATTTTCTGGAAGTGATCATGGGCTGGATCCAGGATACGGGGTTAAGGGCCAGTGCCTTTGGTGCCAACGGGCAAAAACTGGGAGATTCCAAATGGAAGCACACCAGCCAGTCTGTCACTTTGGAGGATTGTGTTGCTGGCATTATTAGAGGAATTGAAGCAAATAAAAAAATAATCTATATCCCGGGGAAACTTCGATTGGTCCCATTTTTGAATGTTTTTTTCAAAGCATTTTTACGATGGAAAGTTTCCAAAGCAGTAGACGATCATACAGATTAATCTGACCAATACACCTGTGTTGTATCCATGGTAATCGTATCGTATGTTTTGACATCACGAACAACAGGATTCAATACAAATGGAAATTAGAAATAAAACCGTTTTACTGACCGGCGCTTCAAGAGGTATTGGTCAATTTATTGCCCGGACTCTTGCCAGTGAGGGGGCTGTCGTTATTGGTGTAGCCCGTTCCCAAGAAGGACTCCACAATACTCAACGCAATATTGAAAATGACGGCGGTACATTTTTCTCACTATCATTTGACCTGAAAAATATAAATGGCCTGGGCCAACTCGTTGAACAAGCTGTAGCCATCAATGGTCCAATTGATATACTTGTGAACAATGCCGGTATAGAACGCTATAAAGAATACCAAAATTATACAGCCAATGAGGTCAGCGATATACTCAATGTCAATCTTCATACGCCCATGGAATTAACCCGCTTATTGCTGTCAACAATGCTGGAGCGCGGCGGGTATATTGTTTCCATTGCCTCACTGGCCGGTAAAAAAGGAGTAGCCTATGATACACCATATTCTGCCAGCAAAGCCGGGCTAATCATGTGGACAGACGGCATGCGCCAGGAACTGCGCGGAACGAATGCGGGAATTTCCGTTATTTGTCCAGGATATATTTCTGATGCAGGCATGTTTTATGATGATCATGTGGATGCGCCGGCAACGCTGGGAACATCCAAACCGCAATCCGTTGCCGATGCTGTAGTCAAGGCTATCCGGAAAAATAGTGCCGAGATTATTGTAAACAAAGGTCCTATGAAACCGCTCTTATCCCTTAATCAGCTTTCACCAAAGCTCGGTGATTCAATTTTACGCAAGTTTGGTGTCCTGGAAGTAAGCAAAAAGCGAATCAAATAATGAGAATTGTGAAAGGATTGGGGATCATACTTGGAATTCTCATATTATATTTGTGTTTCTGGCCCGTGGAGATTGATCCTGTTGCCTGGGAGTCCATGGCCGATGAAGGTCTTGTGGGTGATTTTTCACCAAACACGTTTTTGTCTGCTGCGGACGTTTTTGGCAGTGGTGATGGCATCGGCCCGGAAGATATTGATGTAGATTATGAAGGTCGTATCTATGCACCCTATGAGGATGGCCGTATCTTACGTTATGATAGCAATGGCGCGCATCCAGAACTGTTTGTGAATACCAATGGACGTCCTTTGGGTTTAGAATTTGATGCAAAGGGAAACTTGATCATTTGCGATGCTAAAAAGGGCTTATTATCCGCAACGCCAACTGGACAATTGCAATCTCTTTTAACGGAAGCAGAAGGTGTTCCTTTAAAAATAACTGATGACGTTGACATAGCCAGTGATGGCACAATCTATTTTAGTGATGCTTCAACTCGCTGGGGGTTAGGACAATATCGTAATGATATAGCAGAGCATCGGGCCTATGGTAGATTGATTGCTTTTGATCCAGCTACAAATGACGTGGACGTAGTTTTAGATGGTCTTTATTTTGCGAATGGTGTTGCTGTGAGTCCTGATCAATCATATGTACTGGTCAATGAAACATCTGCATACAGAATTCAAAAAGTTTGGATCAGTGGAGAAAAAGTAGGACAGTCAGAAATATTAATGGATAATCTTCCTGGAATTCCTGATGGTATTTCGTCTAATGGAAAAGGGATATTTTGGGTGGCGTTCCCATCCAAGCGTAAGGAGATCATTGATAAATTTGCTGAAAAACCATTTGTGCGTAAAATGATAATGCGCCTGCCAGAAGATTTGCAGCCGGCTCTAGAAAGATATGCTTTTATAATTGGAATTGATGGAGATGGCAATGTAATTCATAATCTTCAGGACCCTAGCCCGGAGTCATTTTCTCCAATTACAAGTGTTGAGGAACACGAAGGCTTTTTATACCTGGGAAGTTTGACTTACGAGGGATTTGGAAGAATTAAAGCACCTGATTAAAAAGGTAGCTTTTTAAAAAATCGTTCTTATTTTTGCAACGACCGGTTCCATAGTTTCATTAATTTTATTTTTAACGATACGCACCGGGTTGAACCAATACATGGAATGGGGAAATGAATCTTCCCGGATCAAGGGTCGAAAATAATGGGTGCGTTTATCATACATATAGTCATATATCATCCAGCTGATTGTCGATAACGGGAATATGATAGTTACAGATTGATACTGGTTTCCTTGTGGAATAAAATTAACTATGGATGTTCCTAACGCTCCGCCTATAGCCACCAATTTATTCATAAATGTTGCATCTTCAGGTAAGTTATCACTTCGATCACCGTAATTTGATAGGGTCTGCAGGCCAATGCCGGTTATAACCACGCATAGTCCAGTTATAGTACCCCGGCGGACAGAGTGCTCCATGTAGGAAGCGTCAATGCGGATTAAATGCACATCAAATAAACTTAATTTATGACCCAATTCACTTTCTTCAGTTTGGAGGTATACATAGGGCTCATCCATTTTGCGGTCTATTTCAATGGCCGAGTAATTCAGAGTATCGCCCTCCACAGTAACCAGGGAACCGCTCCTTTCTTCAATGAGGCCCAGTCGGTCTTTATAATTGGGGCTGATATAATATAGCTTGCCCAGGGAATTGTAGATATAATACACATCATCTAATAAAATGGATTGTTGTTGTAATGTATCTTCCGGAGCAATGTAAACAGAATCAGTATCCATGGAATCGATCAGCCCAACGACAGATGTGCCGTCCAGGTTCATCACAATATGTTTTACTTCATTTTGACAAAAACACAGAGTCATGAAAACTGTACAAAATAAGAAATTATGGATCATTCTGCTGCAAATATCCACGCAACTTGCTTTATATTCTGGTTCAGTATGTGCAGCAGATATCATTTATTAACCTACCTGATATTAACATCATTTATCATTGCCCAGCCAAAAATAAGTGGGCGGCTGGGAATGGGGTACTCATCTCCAAAGTATAAAACGTTTGCTGAGAGCCCGTTTCCATCATTGGGTTTCCTGGAAAGTATGATGTTTAATTTTTCATTTTCCTATCAATTTTATTCTAATGCCCGGGTGGGCTACAGCCAATGGATTTCTTTTAAAAGTGATAAATACGAGGGGGAAGATTTCAGCCGTTCATTTAAATACAGGGCCTTGGTCATTGAAACATTTTATTTTCCCATGAAACAATTGGAATTGAATTTTACTTTGGGCCCGATGATAAATAAAGGCAGTATATCACTGGCCACAAAACAAACGATTGATGCCTGGGATGATTTATTGGAAGAGTTCGACAATTCCGGGATAAATGTATCAGCATCAGATGAAATGACCACTACATTTATCGGCATTACAAGTTCCGTTGGCGCCAGGTATTATATCAGGCCTTATACTGCAGTTGAATTACAAATCGGTTTTATGGAAAATTATTATAATGAAAATAATTGGTCATTTAAGGACCAGGATATAAAAGGTCCAAATATTGATATTAAAGATTTGCCGGTGTTTACTTTTGGAATGGTTTACGGATGGTAATGCGGTTAGCTATCACATTATGTTTATGTTCTTGTTTATTTGGACTGGATGTCAAAAAAACAGAAAATCCATGTCAATCTGAATTAATCATAAAAGCCAGGAAAGAAGGCATGCGGTCAATAAAGCCGGCTGAATTACCACAATATATCATTGATCTATGGTTTTGTCGCAAAGAAGCGGCTGGGAAAAGAACGATGCAGTTGATCAACAAAACTACATATGAAGCCGATCAAGAGAATTCAGCTAAAATGCAGGGTTTTACTTCTACATGTGCCTATTGCGCATCTGTTTCAGTTGTATTCTTCTATATGAGTAAAATTTCAGGTAATTAATTTTATAATTAAAGGTATAAAGATGAATAAAAATATTATAACAATTGTGTTTATTGCCCTGGTTGTAGCACTAGTAGTCCAACGCTTAAATAATCCTGAAGTCCGCAGGCCAGGAGCGAATCCACTTGTTGTAGAATTTAATGAAGTGCATGATTTTGCGAAGCTGCGGCCGGGTCACATTAAACGGGCAACGAAATACGTCCTCGAATCGGCCGACGCGATTCTGGATGAAATACTTGCCATACCGGATGCAGATCGATCCTTTGAAAATACGATGGTAGTTATAGATGATATTTACGCGGAAATAGAAGCGGTATGGAGCCCGGGATACCTAATGAGTGCAACGCATACAGCTAAAGAAATCCGCGATGAAGGTCTGGCATCCAGCCGGGCAATTCAGAAATACATTACGGATCTTTCATTAAACGAAGATCTTTATAACGCAGTTTTATCATTTTCAAAATCCAAGGAAGCGCAGCAATTGACCGGGTATAAAAAGAAATTCCTTGATGATACACTTCTTGACTATAAACGCAGCGGTTTCGGTTTGCCAAAAGAAAAACGGAACGCAGTCAAAAAGATTTTCAATAAATTGTCGGATTTGGGTTTGGCCTTCAGTAAAAATATTGCTGATTTCCAGGATACCTTGTTTGTGACTACGGAAGAAATTAAAGGTTTGCCGGAGAATTATAAAAAGGAACGCCTGCAAAAAGATGGTACCTATGCCATCGATATGTCCTATCCATCCTATGTACCTTTCATGGATTATTCTGAATCAGTTGATGCAAGAAAACAATTGAAATTCAAGTTTAATAATCGGGCAGTAGATTCAAATCTGGAGGTGTTGAAAGGTATAATAAGCAAGCGCCGTGAATTAGTAAGTGTATTGGAGTATAAAACATATGCGGAATACCGCACCGAAAACCGCATGGCCAAGAATCCCCAGAACGTTTGGGAATTTGAAAATGACCTGAAAAGCAAACTTCGGCCCAAAGGTGAAATGGATATTGCAGAAATGCTGGTAATTAAATCTAACAGAACTGGCACTGAGGCTACTACGATTGATGTGTGGGAAGCTGGATTCTATGAGCAGTTACTTTTGAAGGAAAAATATAACCTGGATGCAGAGGAAGTGCGTCAGTATTTCGAATTCAATAATGTTACCGAAGGGCTCTTTACTGTGTATCAGCGTTTGTTCAATGTTAGATTCAAAAAAGTTAAAGATCCATCCGTTTGGCACGGAGATGTGCTTATGTATGAAGTATATGATGGTGCAACAAAAGAATTGATAGGGCGTTTTTACCTCGATATGTTTCCCAGGGCGAATAAATACGGCCACGCTGCGGCATTTTCTGTAACTATGGGAAAATTGACAGAAAAAGGCTATCAAAAACCAACCACAGCACTGGTATGCAATTTTCCAAAACCAACAAAATTTCAGCCTTCATTACTCACCCATGATAATGTGGAAACGTATTTTCATGAATTCGGGCATTTGGTTCATGGTGTTTTGACTCAAGCGCCGCTGATGAGTTATGCCGGAACATCTGTAGCCAGGGATTTTGTGGAAGCGCCATCGCGAATGCTGGAAAATTGGGTCTGGCAGAAAGAATCACTTTCTCTTTTTGCAAAGCATTATGAAACAGGCGCAGTCATCCCTGATGAACTATTGGATAAAATGATTGCCGCGAAAAATGTGAATTCCGGTACAAAAGCATTGCAGCAGGTTTATTATGGTGTTTTGGATTTCACCCTCCATGATGGCTATAACCCTGATGGCGATGCGACCACTACCGATATTGTTGCGAAATTGCAGAATGAGATTACGTTTTATCCTTACCAGGAAGGAACACATATGGAAGCGGCTTTTGGCCATTTGAATGGTTACGGCGCCGCTTATTATGGATATAAATGGTCCGAGGTCTATGCCCAGGATATGTTTTCTATCTTTGAAGAAAAGGGCATCATGAATGAGGAGCAGGGTATGCGCTACCGCAAGATCATATTAGAAAAAGGCGGTACGGAGGCACCGTTAAACCTTGTACGTGAATTCCTGGGTCGGGAATCAAATTCGGACGCTTTCCTGAGAAGTATGGGCCTTGAATGAAAAAAGCTCTGATCCCATTTTTAATACTTATTTTCAGTTTACACGCCAAGGAAAATAGAGTAGACCGGGATATCTGGGAGCGGTATACTATTCTTTGCGCACGGACTGAATGGGTGATCAATTCAGACCATGAATATTATATGACCGGAATTTCCAGGTCTTATGGCTTGCAGGCAGTTCGCAATGCGAATGATACATTGTATGAAGTATTGATCAATCCGCCTGTATTGGAAGAAAAACTTTTAACTGCCGGGTTGGGTGTTTTAAATGAGCTGAAAAAAAGTATAATAGAGAAAAAACTTACTTTGCCTGTACAGCGGGGAAAAAGCAGGATAACGTATTATTCATTCTCCGCGGTAAATTGATCGGGAGTGATATCGAGCTGTTCAAATATCATATTGGCAACTTCATTTGCAATTTCGTCACTGGTCATACCGAGTTCCTCCAGTTTTTTCCAATTTGTTTCCAACAAGTTTAAGTCATTTTCCTCAGCAAAGATATCATCCAAAATAACAGCCGGAACATCAAAGTCCCTGAGGCGCTGATACATGTTTAATTTGATCAGGTCCATATTGTAAAATACAACAAAGAATTTTTATACTAAAGGAGCTTTCATGGACAAACACATAAAGTATCTTTATATCATAATGATAGCAGGTTTTTTATCGCTCTCTGTGCAGTTGTGGCTGCAGCACCGGGCCATACAGGCTATGGAGATAAAGATCGAAGCAATACGAGAATTATTGTTCAGATTTGTCTGAAAAAGAGAATTAAATTTGCAGGCTTTTTTTCAATATGATTTGAGTACTCGGCGTCGTACCCAAGTGGTCTAAGGGAGCAGTTTGCAAAACTGTCATTCATCGGTTCGAATCCGATCGACGCCTCTCTAATCGCCCGGGTGGTGGAATTGGTAGACACTATGGACTTAAAATCCATTGGCTGTAAAGCCGTGCCGGTTCGAGTCCGGCCCCGGGTACTCGTCG
>PBZW01000055.1 GCA_002730315.1 Fidelibacterota bacterium | reverse complement strand
CGAAGAAAATATTTTCAAAAAATGGATTGTCTTATAATTTATCAGAAAAATTTAAAAATATTCCCTTATCGAATACTTTAGAAAAGATAAGTAAAAAAGGTTGCAAAGAATTTTATGAAGGAGATATTGCTCATGATATGGTTGGTTCACTTAATAAAGTTGGCGGATTACATTCATTAGAAGATTTTTCAAAACAAAAAACAGAGACGGTAAATACTATAAGTTCCATATATAAGGGAAAGACTTTGCACCAGTGTCCACCTAATGGACCTGGAATAACCGTACTTTTAATGATGAAAATGATAGAAAAGTTAAATATAGAAAATTATAAAGCTGATAGTGCTGAACGTTTCCATATAGAAGCAGAAGTTACCAAATTAGCTTACTCTATAAGAGAAAAAAATATTGGTGACCCAAAATTTATAAACTTAGATCTTAAAAATGTTTTATCTGAGAAAGCTATCGATGAAGCTGTTAAAAAAATTTTAATGAACAAATGCTACAATGTTGGAAAATTAAATATTCCAGCGCATCCCGAAACCGTTTATTTAACTGTAGTTGATAAAGATTTCAACGCAGTGTCTATTATTAATTCTATCTGCTATGCTTTTGGAAGTGGCATCACTACAGAAAATACAGGAATATTGTTCCAAAATAGAGGTACAAATTTTAGGCTAGAAGAAAATCACCCTAATTGTATAGATGGATTAAAGAGACCGCTGCATACGATTATTCCTGGCATGGTTTGCAATAATCTAGATCAGCCGATTCTTTCTTATGGTGTGATGGGAGGTCAATACCAGTCAGTTGGTCAAACACATATACTAAATAATATTTTTGATTATGGCATGAATCCCCAGGAAGCCATATCTTTTCCTAGAGCTTTTCATTTCAACGATGTTTATCAGCTCGAATCTGGTATTGGTGACAAAATTGAAAATGATCTTAAAAAAAAAGGACACAAAACAGTTCGTAACAACCTGTATCATGGGGGTGCTCAAGCAATTCAAATTGATTGGCAAAAAGGATTATTAATCGGAGGATCGGATCCAAGAAAAGATGGATTTGCAAAAGGTTTGTAAATTAAAAATTAAGCGAAATGTCTCGATGAACAGATCTGCACTTAGATACAAACTTCGATTGTTTTTTCGTTAAACGTTCCTGAAGCCTTAATCCGATTGTATTTTTAATTTTGTTATCGTATTCATTTAATTTATTGATCAAAGATATAGACGCTTTTCTTCTCCATTCAGCCTCTTCATTAAATAAATTTAGAATTTCATTATTTAAACTTTCTATTTTTTTTCTATCAATTTCATCTTCGGTAACCATAGAATTCATTTCAGATAATTTTTCAATTAATTCATCAACGCCTGATATTTCATTCAATTGTTCAATTAATGAATCAATATTTTTCTCAGCATTATCTAAATTTTCATTATTAATTTCAAAATTTAGTAAAGTTATAGCTTTTAGAAGTTTTTCAAGTTGCTTGGCATTACCTATGAATGTTTTAATTTGGGTTAATTCTCCATAAGCATCATCTACGTTTCTTCTATATTTTTTTATCGTTACATTTTTATTTTTTTGAATTTTTTGAAATTTCTTATTATCCTCAATCCAATTTTGGGGAATTTTATCTATTAACTCTTTCTCTTCAAGTTCAAGGAATTTGATTTTTTCTTCAATTTTCTCTTTTTCAGAAAATTTATCATTACTTAAATTTCTTATATCCGCTTGCAGTGTTTTTATTTTCTTTTTTATTTTAAGAACTTTTTTTTGAACTTTCCTTACTTTAAAATGTAAAGAGCTATAATCTTTCGCAAATAAATTATATTCATTTTCAGCTTTCTGCGCCTGTTTTACTAAATCAAAAGTCATTAAAGCTTTTTTAATATGCGAATTGAAAATTTCAGTTTTATTTTCGGGAATGTAACTTAAATCTAAAGTTTGAATATCAGAGATGTTTGTTCTTAATACANTTTCATTATTGTTATAATTAGCAAACTTATATTCCTGCAAACAATNTTGTAGTCTNGGATTCATTGGTGGNGGAGCNACNTNNGANGTTAGATAAGTNCGAATTGGCAAATAGTTAACTAATGAAGGATAAAAACCAACTATTCCTAATCCAACCAATTGTAACNCTATGAATGCAACAGCGCCTTTCCAAATATCAATGGTCTGNACTATTTTGGGNGCAACGCCCTTAAGATAAAATAAAGCAAATCCAAAGGGTGGAGTTAAAAATGAGGTTTGTAAATTTACACCAATCATTACACCCAGCCACACAGCAGTAACGTTCGCTGAAGTTTCGGCCAATANAATGGGCGCTATAATAGGAACGACCACTACTGCAATTTCTATAAAATCAAGAAAAAAACCCAATAAAAAAATTACAGNCATAACAACAATAAATTGTGTCCAAAAGCCTCCTGGTAAATCTTGCAAAAAATNTCTAACTAATTCTTCTCCNCCAAAGGCACGAAATGCGGCTGTAAGCATTGCGGCGCCCAGTAGAATTATAAATACCATTGATGTAGTTACGCAGGTATCTGTNACAACATTTTTTAAAACATTATCAATTTTATAAGTTCTCCAAAAACTCCAACCTAGTGCAAACAANAAAGTAAAAACAAAAAATGCTGTGATTAGTATCCCTATTAAATTTTTTATACTTTCTATNTTTTTTATATTTAAATCAAAAAANTTACTAAAAATAAAAATTAATAATAATGACACGAACGCNATAATTATTGGGGCATATCCATTTTTTTNTCCNTTTTTAAGTCGGTATCCCGCCATNAAAGTTGCNCCCATTGCACCTATTGATCCGGCCTGNTTAACNGTTGCAATNCCTAAAAGAATTGANCCTAAGACTGCAAAAATNAAAAATAANGGNGGAATAATTATNAGTATAACTTTTAACCAAAAAGCATAATCAAATTTTCCTCCGTAAANTACGGGGGGAGCTGANTTGGGTTTAATTCTTGCGTGCACAAGAATGTAAAGCATATATAATCCGACAAGCACCAAACCAGGCAAAAGAGCTCCCAAAAACATATCTCCAGCACTAGTGGAAGAGACAGTAAANTCTCCAGGCATACTAAATTGTCCTGTCACTTGTTTATACTCTGCGGNTCTTATTGTATTTGCAACATCTGTTGCNCTNCCAAGTTGATCNGCCAATATAATTAGAACTATNGANGGTGGAATTATCTGTCCNAAAGTTCCAGATGAACAAACGATACCNCTTGCTAAAGATTTATCNTATTTATTGTTAAGCATTGCTGGTAAGGAAATCAAACCCATTGCTATTACCGTNGCACCTACTATNCCCGTTGTTGCCGCAAGTAATGCTCCAACAAAAACTACAGAAATACCTAGGCCTCCAGGTANTGGTCCAAATAGTTGGCCCATTGTAACTAATAANTCTTCTGCAATTTTAGAGCGTTGCAACATTATTCCCATGAAAATAAATAATGGAATTGCAATAAGTGTATCTCCTTCTACTTCCCAATAAACACCTCTAAAATTTGTAATACCTGCGGTTAACCACTCGATAGGACCGTCTTGAGTAAAATAAGCACTTACNTTTCCTTCAATGAGATAACCGANTAAAGCTGCTAACAAAATAGAAACTATTGCGGANCCNGGNAGAGCAAANGCAACNGGAAANCCGGAAGCNAGCGCNGCTATCATTGTTAAAATTAAAATTAAAAGAAAAAATATTTCCATGTAAATNGTATTAAGAACTATTNATNATTTTNTNGGAATTTTTCATAAAATAGCTTGTAAATTGAGNTAACATACTTAAAGCAAAANTAGCTAGAAANGCTGCCATTAAGTATTTAACATATAANCCACTNGATCCTTGTTGGGTAACNTCAAAACTAAGTAATGGACTATTAATAATNCTTGCTTTACTGCTCATTCCCAAAAATAATATGNTTAGACAAAGTGGAATCCCAAATAAAAAAGATCCAATTGTATTTGNCCATGCNCGAGNTTTATCGCTAAAATTNGTATAGAGNACATCCACTCGCACATGTCCTTCNTGAATTAAAGCATGNGAGCTAGCAAAAAGGAAAAGTGCNCCATACCAAAAACGAACGAGATCTCCCATAAATGCCTGTTCATAGGAAAAAATGAATCTTGTAATTACAATCGAAAATTCAGCAAATATTACTAAAATCGCTAGCCATATAAATCCAAGTGTACGTGTAAAATATCCCAAAATCATAGAAATAAATATTAATGGAAGNTGAACAAATTTGATTCTAAATGGAGGACTTATTAAATTTAGATGAATTTGTTNATTAAAAATTACTATAAGTAATTTTTCAGTTGCAAGAAATGAAATCGTCAAATCTACAAGNCCAACCATAAAAACCATCCAAAAAGCTGAACGAATTATATATGCCGATAATGANGATAATATTTCTGAGTCTTTATCCAAATTTTGGTTGGGTGTCTTGAAAACAAAAAAAACTACCAAAAAAATTGAAATTATATATAAAAATAACTGAAACAATGAATANGTAAACAATGAACCTGAAATTGGATTTTTTGATTTTTCAAANCCAANCANNCCATAATTAGCAAGTAATTTTTTTANTCCTGGCCAGTCAGCCCAATAGTTAAGAAAATTATTTATCAAAAAAACAAAAGTAATAGAGATAATNACATAGCCAATAATTCTAATTAATNTTGATATGTTGTGGTCAGAAAACATTATTNCACACTAACTAAAAGGGGCCCAGTTGGGCCCCTTAATATATAATTTATTTAATANCTAAATCAAACTCTTAAACACCAAGAGCTCTATTACGNTGTGCTACATANGCNTGGTCAGAAAGTTTAGCCCAACCACCTATATCTTTNCGCGCTTGCACCATNCTCTTNTGAGTTCTTGCCGCTAGATCACTNCTTGCCACAACTTCTGCGAACACTTCNTCNGCAGCNCCAGCAAAAGCATCATATGTTTTATCATTAAACTTCATAACTTTTACACCATGATCGTTGATTAAACGNGATAATGCTGCTCCATTTTTGGCATTATANTCCGACATCATAACATCGTTCTCCATGGAAGCNGCNGCTTCTATCATCANNTGNTCTGATTTTGATAAACTAGTAAGCCATGATTTNTTGCATCCACATGCTAAAAGTGAACCAGGTTCATGCATGCCAGGATAATAATAATACTTAGCAGCTTCATGAAATTTCATAATTTCATCATTCCATGGACCAACCCACTCTGTTGCATCAATTGCACCGGATACCAAGTTTTCATATATTTGACCACCTGGAAGTGAAACTGGCGAGGCTCCAAGTTTTGCCATTACCTGGCCACCCAAACCTGGAATACGCATTTTAAGACCCTTTAGGTCTTTTGCAGAATTGATTTTTTTGTTGAACCAGCCTCCCATTTGAACTCCTGTGTTACCGCACAAGAAATTCTTAAGTCCAAATTTTCCAGCGAGTTCATCCCAAAGTTGCTGACCACCTCCAAATCTAATCCATGCATTAACTTCTGTATAAGTTAGACCAAATGGTACGGCTGTAAAATATCCCCAAGTTTTATCTTTACCAACCCAGTAATAATCAGCAGCGTGATACATTTGAGCATTGCCTGAAGCAACTTCATCAAATGAGTCAAAGGCTTTCACCCTCTCTCCAGAAGCAAAATATTTAACTTGAAAACGACCGTCACTCATATTCATAAGTCTTTCTGCAAACCTTTGAGCACCAGTACCTAAGCCTGGAAAGTCTCTTGGCCATGTCGTAACGATTGCCACTTCAACTCTGTCAGCAGCAACTGCCGGTGCAGCCAAATTAGATGCAGCGACAGCAGCAACACCTGTTACTGCAGCGGCTTTAAAGAACTTACGTCTTGAAGGAGTTTTTACCCCTTTTAACGTTTTAACTTTTTTTGACATCAGTTCCCCTCCTTTTTGTCATTAAGTTAATTAACTTAATTGGATTTAAGCACATTCGGTTAAGAGAGTCTCGAATCAAAACGGCAATAATTTATTGAAAATTTATTTATAATAATGTGGAATAATTTAACTAAACAACTTTTAGTTGTATTTAATTTATTAAACATTTCATCATAGAAAGTTTTTTAGTCCTGTAAAGATTCTTTTTCCAATTCAACAAAAATAACTAAAACATAAAGATGCAGATTCAATATTAGATAATCGAAATTCACAATTTCACTTTCTATCTATTATCATGAATTTTACACATAATAGAGATGCTATCTTTTCATTTTCTATCTGTAATATTTGCTGTTACACGACATACCGAATATGAAATTAGTTACTGCAATCATTAAACCTCAACTGGTCGATAATGTGAAGGAAGACCTGAACAAACTGGGTATCCGTGGACTTACTGCGACCGAAGTCAAGGGCTTCGGCAGACAGAAGGGTCACACAGAGTTCTATCGAGGTTCTGAATTTGAAGTTGCTTTTTTACCAAAAACAAAATTAGAAGTTGCTGTTGCAGAAGAAAAACTAGAAGAAGTTATTTCAACTATTAGAAACTCAGCCAAAACAGGCAAATTTGGTGATGGAAAAATTTTTGTTACTGAATTGGATCAAGTAATCAGAATTCGAACAGGAGAAAAAGGGCCGGAGGCCATTTAATAATTTATGAATACCGGAGATACAGCTTGGATGCTTACTAGCACATGTCTTGTGCTGCTCATGACCGTGCCTGGAGTTGCCTTATTATATGGAGGAATGGTCAGTAAGAAGAATATCGTATCCACAATTACTCAAACGTTTATGATAACGTGTTTGGTCACGCTTATCTGGTTTGTTGTTGGCTATTCTCTTTCTTTTTCTGAAGGAAGTTTTAATACTTTTGTGGGAGGTTTTTCTAATCTTTTTCTAAAAGGTGTTAGAGTTGATTCCTTAAGTGGAACAATTCCCGAAACAGTTTTTGTAGTATTTCAATTAACTTTTGCAATTATTACTGCTGCCTTAATTTGTGG
>PBZW01000054.1 GCA_002730315.1 Fidelibacterota bacterium | reverse complement strand
CCTATTAGTTATCAAAATAAAGCCTAATCCCTTATTTGAGCTTATCGCCATTTTCATACCCTGAATTCAATCTTTATGCCAAGTAGTTTCTTAAACTTTCTAAGCAGAGGTTTGGCAACTTCCGTGTTATACTCAGTCACCTGTTTAGGTGCCCTGCCAATAAAATTCTTTGGATTTAAGATATCGACGAACTTATCTTTAATTTTTGCAAAATCTTCATCTCTTTTGATTCGTTCCATAAAATCATTACCCGCACCTTTTTCTTTGACAAGCGTAATGGTCTCCATTGAATATTTACGTATTTTTTCATGGAGTTTCTGCCGGTTTCCACCTGCCTTAACGGCTTCCATCAATATACTTTCCGAGGCTAAAAAGGGTAATTCCTCGTTAACACGCCTCTCAATCACCTTTGGATAAACAGTTAAACCTCTGACAACACCAAGAACTATATCCAGCATTGCATCAGTCGCAATAAACATTTCCGGTAGTACAAGCCGCCGGTTTGCAGAATCATCAAGTGTCCTCTCAAACCACTGAGCCCCACTCGTAAGGTCTGTATTCACACTATCACAGATTATGTACCGGGCCAAAGACGTCACCCTTTCACAACGCATAGGGTTTCTTTTATATGGCATGGCAGAGGAACCTATTTGCTTTTTACCAAATGGTTCTTCAATTTCTCTTAAATTATGCAACAACCTGATATCATTTGCAAACTTATGTGCGGATTGAGCAATACCCGATAAAACATCTGAAATCTGACTGTCAATCTTTCTGGTATAAATCTGGCCAGCAACAGGAAGGATTTTATCGAATCCCATTTTCTTTGATATCTGCCTGTCGAGTTGCTTCACCTTCTTTTCGTCATTATTAAACAGAACCATAAAGCTGTTCTGTGTGCCTATAGTACCCTTGGCACCTCTGAATCTTAAATTTTCAATCCGGTTTTCCAGGTCTTCTATATCAAGAATAAAGTCCTGCATCCACAGACATGCCCTTTTTCCAACGGTCGTAAGCTGAGCAGGCTGATAATGTGTGTAACCTAGGGTAATCATATCTTTATTTTTATGGGCAAACACAACAAGTGCATCAATGATATTAACGAGTTTTTTCAACAGAATCCTCATGCCGTTTTTAATCAGTATCAAATCTGCATTATCCTGAACGTATGCACTTGTTGCACCTAAATGAATTATAGAACTTGCATCAGGACACTGATCTCCATAGGCATGAACATGTGCCATTACATCATGCTTCACCCTGATTTCATGCTTCCTTGCCGCATCAAAGTTTATCTTGTCACGGAATTTTATCATTTCATCTATTTGTTTTCTGGTTATTGCCTTAATTCCAAGGGTTCGCTGCGTCTCCGCTAATACAATCCAGAGTTTTCGCCACGTACTATATTTCAATTGATCTGAGAAATTATAGCTCATCTCTTCGCTGGCATATCTCTCGGTCAGCGGACTCTGGTATTTATCATATTTACTATTTTTCTTTTTCACCCCACACCCAATCCTGATTTCGTAAACAACGCCTCAAACTTATAGCCTTTGCTTTCAATTCCCTCCCTTGCCCCCTCTTCTCTATCAACTACATAAAGAATACTCGATACTTTTGCTCCTGCTTCCTCGACAGCCTCTGCCACTAATAATGCCTGTGCACCGGTAGTTGCAATGTCCTCAACAATAACAACCCTGTCTTCAGTAATCAAGTCTCCTTCTATTGAGCGATCGATACCATACCCTTTCTTACCTTTTCTTACAATAATGAAAGGGAGGCCTGTCTTGAGAGAAAGTGCTGTTGCAAGAGGTACACCACCCAATTCCATCCCGGCTATTCTCGAAACATCACTATTAAGCATCTTCTCCATGCACTCTGCAATAGCATCCAACAGTTTTGGACGGGTTTCAAATGCGTATTTGTCGAATATATATGTACTACTCCTGCCGGAGCTTAAAGTAAACTCTCCCTCTTTATACGAAGTCACAATTATTTCCCTGCCCAATTGTTTTAAGTCCATATCGTACCGGTTTTAATGTTAGTTAAAATAAAAAAGGCCATCTTCTACAAAGATGGCTTTTATAATATAAAATTTCTTACATTAATTCAACGTCTACTTCTTTTTTTATTTCTTTCCCTCGTTATCATCTTCTTCCGGAGCATCGCTAACAATAGCATTTGTCGTCAGCAACAACCCCGCAATGCTTGCTGCATTTTGAAGCGCCGTTCTTACAACCTTTGTCGGATCTATCACACCTGCATTAACCAAATCTGTATACTTCTCGCTGGTAACATCAAAACCGGAGTTACCTTCTAACTCCTTTACCTTTTGAACAACTAAAACCCCGTTAAGACCGGCATTATCTGCAATTTGCCTGAGCGGTACTTCCAGAGACTTTCGTATGATGCTTAATCCAACCTTTTCATCCTCATCAAGCTCTGCTTTTACCTTTTTTAAGGTCTTTTCTGTCCTTAATAGTGCTACTCCTCCTCCCGGCAGGATTCCTTCTTCAACAGCAGCTTTAGTAGCATGCATCGCATCCTCTAATCGTGCCTTTTTTTCCTTCATCTCTGCCTCAGTTGCAGCGCCAACATTAATCTTCGCTATTCCACCCGCAAATTTTGCCAACCTTCCCTGCAATTTCTCTATATCATAATCAGAAGTAGAATTTTCAATCTCATTTCTTATCTGTTCGACCCGGCCCTGAATTTCCTTTCTTGAGCCACTTCCTTCTATTATCATTGTAGTGTCTTTGTCTATAACAACCTTTTTAGCTCCGCCCAGATCAGACAGCTTAAGACTATCCAATCCCATCCCCAAATTTTCAAATATGGCATTAGCGCCCGTTAACGAAGCAATATCCTCGAGCATAGCCTTTCGTTTATCTCCAAATTCAGGTGCCTTTACTACCACACATTTCAATGTTCCACGCATCTTATTGACTACGAGAGTTGTAAGGGCGTCTCCTTCCATATCATCAGCAATTATCAATAACGGATTTCCTGATTGTGATACCTTTTCCACTATAGGCAGGAGGTCCTTGATAGAAGATATTTTCTTCTCATGGACAAGAATATACGGGTCATCATAAACAACCTGCAACTTCTCCGTATCTGTAATAAAATATGGAGATAGATATCCCTTCTCAAATTGCATTCCTTCAACTAATTCCACCGTTGTATCAAGTCCCTTACCTTCCTCAACAGCTATAACGCCATCCCTTCCAGCTTGTTCCATGGCATCAGATATCTGTTTTCCAATCTCCAGATCATTATTTGCCGCAATCGTGCCCACCTGTTCTATTTCTTTTTTTCCTGAGACGCTGATACTCATCTTAACAAGCTCATTTGTAACAGCTTCAACGGCTTTCTCAATTCCACGTTTAATTCCAACCGGATTCGACCCAGCCACAAGGCACTTTAATCCTTCTGTATATATTGCCTCAGACAATATAGTTGCAGTTGTTGTACCGTCGCCTGCAATGTCACTTGTTTTAGACGCAACTTCCCTTACCAGCTGTGCACCTATATTCTCATATGTGTCTTCAAGCTCCAGTTCATTCGCAACGGTTACACCGTCTTTTGTTATTGTTGGAGAGCCAAAGCTCTTTTCAATTATAACGTTTCTTCCCTTTGGCCCCATCGTTATCTTGACAGCCCCAGCCAATTTATTTATCCCGCTCTTTATGGCCATACCAGCATCATGACCACACAGTACCTTTTTACCAGCCATTCTGTTCTCCTAATTATTCAATTATAGCAAGAATATCGTCCTCAGACATTAACAGGTATTCTTCACCATCAATATCAATCTCAGTTCCTGCATAAGATGTAAAAACCACTTTATCCCCTTTTTTGACCTGAAATTTAGCTCTTTTACCGCTGTCCAGTAATTTGCCATCACCCAATGCAATAATCTTTCCCTCTTTTGGCTTTTCTTTGGCTGCATCCGGCAACAGAATACCTCCGGCAGTCTTCTCTTCAGCTTCAAATCTCTTTACCAAAATCTTCTCTCCTAATGGTTTTGTCTTCATGGTTTATCTTCCTTTCTATGAATTGATTAACGCAATAATTTAGAATTTATTTCCAATAATACTTTTCAAGTGAGTGCTCTACAGCATATTTTATTATCTCTTTGTTTATGGGCTTGGAAATTAGGGTATAAGCATTTGCCTCAATTGCCTCAAACTTCAGATCCTTGGAGGTATCAGCAGATACAAAAATACACGGAATCTCTATCTTCTTTTCTACCTTTATGAATTCAAGTGTTTCGAAACCACTGAAATCCGGCATGTGTACATCCAAAATCAGTAAATGTAATAATTTATGCTTCGCAATTTCAACGGCCTCTCTCCCGCAACTGGCCATATATGTCGTGTAGCCTTCAGGTTCAAAGATTTCATTTAAACCATATCGACAATCATCATCATCATCGGTTATTAAAATATTATAATTAACCTTATCACGTTTCAACAGTGTCATCATGATTATTTATCCACAGGATAAAATAATAAAACGTAAATATGTGCAAAATAAATGCCAACTTATTTTATACGATAAGATACAATTAAATTTACGTAAGCAAAATATCAGAATATACTTACGAGAAATGCAGAGGGAACAATACCACTGCCACATTGGCACACAAATACATGAGCCACTTTTTTTGCTGCCATTATGGCATTTACTATTTAACAGCATACATTTCGCCACGCAGGTGTGAAGCAATGCGAAGTTGAACTCTCCTGCCAGCGTTATGGAGGCGGCTGCAGCCGCAAATTCCTTTGATGTCCCTATGCCCATAAACTTGAGGACTTCTCTGGCTGTGGGGCAAATCGGCCCTTCTCTGTTTGAAACAGTGCCCACTTCCAGATTAGGCAGTTCTACCCCAAAGATTACATCTTCGTCCTTGATCTCAACGTATACGTTTTCGGTGCAGGAAACGTTGTATGGACGCGGGTTCACTTTGGTTCCCCGGTAAAGTGCGGGAATTATCTCTTCAATTGAAGTCGGGCTATCGATAATGGCATTATACATTGCCTNGTATATCAGTTCCGGCATAGTANCTGTTAGAGTTCCAAACTTTGTCCTGCCAATTCCAGTTAACGTACATCACGTTTCCCCTTCATTAATGTTTTATAGAAATTATTTTATGTTAAATTTATTNTGCAATAAAACTCTCTCTAAATCATTANTTATATTAAATTATAAAATNNAAATGGATATATTCTNTGAAATGTGTGCTAAAGTNAATTCTCCCTACCGTAACACAATCAGTTATTGTCGCAATATCTTGGCTATTTTGACTTGCAATTACTTCTNTATCTGTTAATGTATTTCCTGTAATCCTGCAAAGCCGGGTACTTAATTCATTTTAACAAGAAGGTAATAGACCAATGGATATCATGCAAATTAAAATAACAAAGGCAGAGTGGATTTGAGAGCAAAAACTAAATTCCTGAAAGTTGAGGGAATCATAATGGTCGATGCTTTTGATGACGAAGTGATTGCCGAACAGGATGAAAAACATGTAACCAATGAAAATATTTTAACGATTAATATTATAATAAATCCTGCCAGCGGGCCTAAACAGATGCAACCATCACCTTTTCACTTCGTAAGAATGGCCGATGGTAATGAGCCATGGACTCATGTACAGGCAAAAGATAACAGAGAGGCGAGTGTTACTTATCCTATCACGAAGATATCCATTGCATGAGTAAGTAAAAGGCTTCAGTTTCTTCAATATATTAATGGTTTTGTTATATTATGTTTGCGCTATTGAACTTTAGCGTTAAACAGTAAACAATTTTAGAATTATTCAACAAGGAGAATAATATGAGCGATTCTAATAGCGGGAAAGAAATATTGGTGGTTGTGTCTAAGCTGAAGAAACACATCCGTTCAACAGCAGGCATGAGTACGGCTGCCAACGTTGCACCTGCATTATCCAATATCATTCGCAGTTTATGTGCACAGGCAATAGAGAACGCGAAGGCGGACAGACGCAAGACTGTAATGGACAGAGACTTTGCCTGAGTCCTGGTCTTCAAGAGATGGGGAACCTTCTGAAGCTAAGGTTTCCCATTCTCAATGACTAAATTCATGGAAGACTATATATTAACGCTTTATTTTGATTGCTGACTTAAAAATATCTTTTTAGCAGACCTTCAAGAGCCCTTGCATGGCGACCTTCATCTCTAGATGATTCATCGAATAAATCGTGTGCCTCATCTACTCCAATTTCTTTAGCCTTTATGGCGGCTGCCCTTTTACCCTTGTTAGCTCCCTGTTCACCCGCAAGCATTTTCTCCAGGTTTTCCTTTGTAGATTCACTTATTAACCCGTTCAGTTCGGCAAAGCGAGCTGCATGCCAGGCCTCATCCATGGCTATAGCTTTCAGTGCTTCTGCTATCTCCGGAAGTCCTTCCCTCTGTGCCTGTCGGCACATTGCAAGATATAGACCAACCTCAGCGGTTTCACCCTGAAAGTTTGCTTTTACTGCCTCCTCTACTTCACTGCCCTTTGCAACACCGAGTACATTTTCATTGGTTAGTTCAGCCATTGTTTCCCTCCAAAATTATTATCAGATTATAGTATTTAAGAAATTCTCTGATTAATTTTTAATATTACAATTTAAAGCTTTTCTGAATGTGAAGAGAGGTAGCCTGCTACACCATCAGCTGTCGGCTTCATGCCATCCTCACCTTTATGCCAGCCCGCAGGACAAACTTCACCATGCTGTTCGTGAAACTGCAGAGCATCAACAATACGAAGCATTTCATCTACATTGCGTCCGAGAGGAAGATTGTTGACTACCTGATGTTGAACAATACCGTCCTTATCTATCAAAAATGATGCACGCAAAGCAACTCCTGCATCTGCAAATTCAATCCCATACGCTCGTGCAATTTCGTGCTTAACATCTGCTACCATAGGATACCGTATTGCTCCAATACCACCCTTTTNNACAGGCGTGTTTCGCCATGAAAAATGGCTGAATTGTGAATCGATAGAGACACATATAACTTCCACGTCCCGTTTCNTAAATTCTTCGATTCGTTTGTCATGTGCAATTATTTCAGTCGGGCAAACAAACGTGAAGTCCANCGGGTAGAAGAATAGCACTACGTATTTTCCCTTTAAATCAGACAGCTTAAAGTCTTCCTTGATTGTACCATCCGGNAACACNGCGGCTGCCGTAAAATCAGGAGCTTCTTNAGTAACTAATACACTCATATCAGTTCTCCTTTCTACAAAATAAAGCAATTTCTAATCAATAATCATTACAGATTAGTAAATATCATTTTTTAATATGTAAGTCAACAGGAAATTATAAATTTAATTTCTTTATAAATAAGTTTCAGGGCTTATCATCTGGGTATATATATGTTGCAGTGTCCCGTTCGCCTTCAGGCCTGCAGTCCCANGTTGTCCATTTTGTCCAGTAAACACATTTCTTGCCGTCCTTTAGCCAGAACAGCGAGCCCTTTCGCATACGGTCACACTTTTGCTTACCAAAGGTTCTTGTGTGTATCTCCTTTATCTCACCNTCAAGGTAGTAATCTANCTGGTGCCACTCGAATGGTGATTTATCAGTAATCTCCCATAATTCTATATCTGCCATTGTAAGGTCTTTTGCTTCGTATTTGCTCTTTTCCACTGAAACTTCATATTTGTAGTTATCTTCTACTTTAATCCATTCCGCCTCCGGTGCATCAGGTTTTACATTTTTCATACGCTCTTCTTTACCGGGAACCTTGTCTTGATAAAGATTGAAGACATCGGTATGTTGAGCATGAACTGTTTTCCATTTGAAACCTTCAACACCTGCAAAGAAAATATATATCATAGAGAAAACAGTCAAAACTATTTTGACCTTCACTATACCTTTCATTAACATCTCCTCTCATTTAATTGAATATTTTGCTGTTTATATAAAACTAAAGTGTCTTATCATAGTAAAATAATGTTTTTTTAACAAAGTTTTTAATCCGATAGCAAGTTACACTACACTGTATCTTTCCTTGGCATACCGTTAACCTATCCTAATGCTCCAATCTTTTTTTCTACCGCCAAAACTATTTTGCCATCATGAACCAGATTATACATCATTTCTGTATCAGTTTNCAACTTCAGACNCGAATTTCACTAATTAGCACTAATTTTCATAAAACAATTCTTAANCCTCACACGAAGTCACAAAGAACACCAAGCCGCGCTAACATAAATAGGCTCAGCTTCGGCGTGGCAAAGGGGTAAAAGCTATTATCTTTTGAATTATTTTGTTAAATTTCGTTTTCTTAGTGCTAATTCGTGTCTACACTTATACAGTTTCCACTCCCAACATGCAGAATACTTCATCTATAGTTGAACATATCACAGGATACTCTATCTCTTCCCTCTGAATTACCACAGTGTCTATTCCCATCTCCATTGCAGCCTGAATTTTCTCCGGGACACCNCCGGTCTTGCCGCTATCCTTTGTAACCACTACATCTATATGATACTGATTGAAAATTGCCTTATTAAGTTCAAGTGAAAAAGGCCCTTGAAGGGCTAGAATATTTGACGATTTAATACCCATCTTAACACATTGTTCAATATGTGCAGTCATAGGCAACATCCTGACATAAATATTTTTCTCATCCTTTAGTTTCACGAACTTTTCTACAGAGGAGAAACCGGTTGTTAATAATATATTCTCCCTGTCTGATTTACGGCACCACTCTACGGCCTCCTCCATGTTTTTAACAAAATGCACTGACTCAGGCTCATTTATAGCTGCCTCATCCGTACATGCTGAGTCCGAAACGGAGGAAGGCCTCTGAAACCTGATATACTTAATACCACATTCTTCACTCACCTTTATTGCATTAAGAGACGCCTGAGCTGCATAGGGGTGAGTTGCATCGATGAGGGTTTTAATATTCTTATCCCGTATAAGTTCAGACAAGCCCGTTATGTCAAGTCTTCCCTGAAGGCACAGATGGCCTAAGCCAATTTTCTCATAAATTTCGTGTCCGTATTCCGTTGCAACTGTCGTAACTACGCCTTCTCTTCTATCATTTAGTCTTTCAACTATTTCNCTGCCTTCTTCAGTCCCAGACATCACTAATATCAAATTTTATAGCCCCTTTTTGTTATCATATAATTATCATAAACAAATGTTGTNGAATTTCCTACTATCAGTATAGTTGTCATATNTATCGGATGTTCCAACACTTCTCCGAGGCTCGTGATCACTAATGATTGTCCATCACGCATGGCNCTTTTGACAATACCAACAGGCGTATCAGAAGATTTCTTGTTTAACAGTATCTCAATAGTCTTTTCAATCTGCCATTTCCTCTCTGAGCTTTTCGGATTATACAGGACAATTACGAAATCTCCCTCTGCGGCAAGTCCAATCCTTTTCTCAATTACATCCCATGGAGTAAGAAGATCACTCAGGCTTATGGTAACATGGTCATGCATTAAAGGTGCGCCTAAAAGAGCTGCTGCTGCGTTTTCAGANGGAATNCCGGGGANGACTTCNACATTAACCTTGTGTTTGCCATTTCTNGCAACTTCCAGGATCANNCCTGNCATNCCGTACACACCCGGNTCACCNCTNCTNATNACAGAAACAACATTNCCNGATNCTGCCTTTTCAATNGCNAGAGNGGCACGCTCNANNTCTGCACGCATNCCTGANGNAATNACCTCTTTNCCCTNNANTAATTCTTTTATTAGATTAATGTATGTNTTATAGCCAATAATACAGTCAGANCNTTTCAANACCTCAACAGCCTTGACGCTCAANTGCTCCAGATTACCCGGACCAATTCCTACCACATAAAGTTTTCCTGCGCTATTGCTATTGTTATTCCCGGATATTTCCGCTTCTTTAATATTAATTTTGTCTTCCTTCCTGAAATAAGGGCTGCCGGTTCACAAACACCCCCCACTCCAATTTTCTCTATAACAAAATCAGATTTAGAATAATTTTTTGCACAAGTTTCAATCTCTGCTCTTGAAACCACCCTCAATGGAATGTCCAGTTCCTCAAGGGCACTCAACAATCCCGCTTCATTAGCCTTCAAATCCACAGTTCCTGCCAACCTGACCCTTTCAATAGATACGTCAGCATCATTGAGAGCGTTACGGATTGCATCTTTAACCTCGGCACTGCCTACGCCTCGCTTACTACCTATACCAATTATAATGTCCTTTTCCGACTCTGTCCCTGTAGTAATAACAGCATCCGTTTTAAGGATATTTGCAACTTTATGGGCTAATTTGTTTGCTCCTCCCTCATGACCTGAAAGCAAGCTTACAACAAATCGTCCAACATCATCAACCACAACAACTGCAGGATCCGTATGCTTATCTTTAATATGCGGAGCTATCACACGTACTGCAATACCCGAAGCCATGATAAATATCAAACCATCGTAAACCGAAAATATTTCTCCCGTCTGATCAACAAGTTTCTTTGAAAAGTAGGTTGCAGTTAGTTTTGATTGTTTCAGTTTTTGAGGCAAGAAAACCGATACTTCTCCGTTCAGATTTTCTTTAATACGTTCTGCTACCTTAATACCACCTGTTGTTACAGCAATTAAAGCCAAGTTCATATTATAAAAACTCCTTATCGTAGAGGCCTAACTTGTGAACTGATTCAACCTGACGGCCAAACTCTGATTAATATATTACGGTATTAATTATGACTGTCAATAGAAAGTCATTACTGTAAAGCATGATTTGCTCCCAGGCAAAACATATTGTGCGCTGATTAATTTGGTATCTCAACTGCATTTATGGAGATAGAAGAACGCGAAAAAGAGATGATAGATAGATTTGTAAATGCAGCTCTATACTCCAACCTCCCATATACTATTTAAATACCTGCCACTAACCTACCAAAAAAAGAGATTTATCAATGTGTCAATTACCTGCAAAGTGTAAGTTTGTAGAAATGCTACTTTTTCCAGCATAATTCCACTTTTGGCTTTCATCATTGAAC
>PBZW01000053.1 GCA_002730315.1 Fidelibacterota bacterium | reverse complement strand
GTCTGCTGCGGTGGTCGGTTTTACCCATGAGACAATAAAATATATGCTTGGAGGTAAGTTCAGGGCATCATACAGGCCGCTTAATGACAATATCATGAATGGCAGAATACGTGGAGTAGCCGGAGTGGTAGGCTGCACCAGTGCAATTTCATGGCCTGATCAACTGCCGTATATGGACCTGGTAAATGCATTGGTAGCCAATAATATTCTGGTAGTACAGACCGGGTGTGCGGCTGCTGAGTGTGCCAGAGAGGGTATGATGATACCGGAGTTTATGGAAAAAGCCGGAGATGGGCTGAGAGAGGTATGTGAGGCTGTAGGAATCCCTCCTGTGTTACATGTAGGTTCATGTGTGGATAACAGCAGGATACTCATATCGTGTTCGGAGATGGTGAAGGAAGGCGGTCTTGGTAATGATATCAGTGAGCTGCCGGTAGCAGGTGTTTGTCTTGATTGGATGCATGAGAAGGCGTTGGCAATTGGTCAGTACTTTGTTGCCAGTGGAGCCTTTACGATATTTGGGTCGAAGTCTCCGGCAGCCGGAGCGCCGGAATTAGATAAGTTCTTGAGTGAGGGACTGGAAGATATTGTGGGCGGAAAATGGGCGTTTGAACCGGACGTTGATAAGGTAGTAAAGCTTGTAATAGATCACATAGAGAAGAAACGTGATGCATTGGGCATAAATGAGAAGAAGGAGAGAAAGCTTTATGATATGGAAGACAGGAGAGCTCTCGAGATTGAAAGTTCAGATGTACAAGCCGGGAGCTAACCGGATATTTCTCATTCTCATCATAAAAAAGATTAACAATCATTAATTTTAGGAGTATTTATAAATGTCTAGAATAATAGCTACTGCTGCCATAAGAGGAGCACACAAAATTGTACAGCAGGCAGAAGAAAAGTTAAGAGAAGCGATAGATTCAAAGGGAAAAGACACTAAGGTTGAGTTTCCGGATACGGGGTACTACCTACCAATAATTTATTCAGCAACAGCCCTTCAAGTAAAGACNCTTGAGGATTGTGAGGAGGCGCTTGGATATGCAAGAGCNTTGCTGCCACCAATACCTGAAGAAAAGGTATTTCTGCCATATCTTGGCTGGGCACTTGATGCCGGTATGGCAACCCTTTATGCAGAAGAAATAATAGAAGCATGTAAATACCTTATTGGTCCTAACCCTGTTGAAGGTATATGGTTAGGTGCNGCCACCGATGTTATATTACGTGAGCGAGGCATAGAGTTCGTTGATGGTACAGCACCTGGTTTTGCGGCAGTAGTCGGAGCCGCCCCGACAAACGAGATTGCAGTACAAATAGCACGCGAACTACAGGAAAAAAACTTATATGTTTTTATTTCTGCAAACACTGATGGGAAATCATTTGCAGAGCAACTTGATGAAGAAGGAGTACAGCTTGGTTGGGAAACAAGGCTGGTGCCTTTCGGGAAGGGTATAACGTCAACTATATATTCCCTCGGATTTGCCAACAAAGCCGCCCTGTCATTTGGCGGCATAGCACCGGCTGATTTCAGGAGAAATTTGCTATACAACAAGAACAGGATATTTGCATTTGTGATGGCTTTGGGAGAAGTAGATGATGAAAAGTATGCNAACGCTGCAGGGGCAATAAATTATGGCTTCCCGACAATTGCAGATACAGATATACCGGAAATCCTGCCTACAGGTGTTTGTACCTACGAGCATGTCGTTCCACTTATAACTCATGACAAGATTGTAGAGAAATGTATAGAAGTAAGAGGCCTCAAGGTAGCGGCCGCCAAGGTAGACATTCCTGTGTCATATGGCCCTGCTTTTGAAGGTGAAAGGATAAGAAAGGATGACATGCAGATAGAAATAGGCGGACCAGGAACGCCTGCGTTTGAATATGTTGTAATGCGAGACAACAGTGAGATAGAAGATGGCAAGGTAGAAGTTGTTGGCCCTGATATGGATGAAATGGAACAGGGNCCGGGTAAATCATTGGGAATATACGTCGAGGTATCAGGACGCAAGATGCAGAGTGAGTTTGAACCTATCTTTGAGAGAAGAACGCATCATTTTCTGGGAGAAGCGCAAGGCTTCTTTCATATGGGACAGAGAGACATTATCAGGCACAGAATGAGCAAAGATGCATATAATAAAGGATTCAGAATACTGCACATAGGCAAGATAATCCATGCCAAATATCATGAAGAGTACGGCGCATTATTAGATAAGGTTCAGGTTACATTGTATACAAATAAAGAGGATGTCGAGAATAAGCTTGATGAGGTTAAAGCTGCGTTTCACGAACGTGATGAGAGGGCTCTCGGAATGACAGACGCATCCGTAAACCAATTTTATAGTTGTACATTATGCCAGAGTTTTGCACCCAGTCACGTATGTATAATATCGCCTGAGCGTTCGGGATTATGTGGCGCTGTAAGTTGGCTCGACGGAAAGGCAGGTTACGAAATAACACCAACAGGACCTAACCAGCCTATTGAAAAGGGGAAAATAATTGATGAAAAGCTGGGGCTCTGGGAAGGGGCAAATGACTTCCTGTACCAGGCTTCCAACAAAGAGTTTGAACAGGTAAGCATGTACAGCATGGTCACGAACCCAATGACAAGCTGCGGCTGTTTCGAATGTATTTCTGCAATGTTGCCGATGACAAACGGAATAATGACGGTAGATAGAGACTTCACAGGAATGACTCCATGCGGAATGAAGTTCTCAACACTTGCCGGAACCGTGGGAGGCGGCATACAAACACCGGGATTCGTAGGACACAGTAAGTTTTACATGAGCAGCAGTAAATATATATCAGGAGACGGTGGCCTTGCCAGGCAGGTTTGGATGCCAAAACAGCTTAAAGACGAGATAGGAGATGCAATCAGCGAGGCGGCAGAAGAAGCAGGTCTGGAAGATTTTCTTAATAAGATAGCAGACGAAACAATTGCCCAGACAGAAGAGGAAGTTTTAGAGTACATGCAAAAAGTAAATCATCCGGCACTAGCAATGGAACCAATGTTTTAAAAAGAAGGAAGAAAAAAAATGAATGAAATAAATTTTAAAGACGATGATGAAAAAGACAATAAACGACCTGACCCCATAGGCGAAAAGCTTATGAAGAGCCGCATAATAATGATTACGGACGTAATCACNAAAAAATTGGCTCAAAGNACAATAGGGCAACTTCTCATACTCGAACAGGAAGACCCGGAAAAAGAGATTAAAGTCTTCATTAACTCCCCGGGAGGAGATGCAGATGCAGGATTTGCAATATACGACATGATGAAGTTTATAAAACCCAAGATTAAAAATATTTGTGCGGGTGTTGCTGCAAGCGCTGCAGTAATTATTCTTCTAGGTACCGGCAAAGAAAACAGGGTCAGCCTGCCAAATTCCAGAATACTTATTCATCAACCGTCAACTGGAGTTCATGGTACAGCCTCAGATATACAAATAGAGGCTAGTGAAATACTGAAATGCCGTGAAAAAATCAACAGAATGATATCCGATGAAACAAATCGAGAGTTTGAAAAAGTAGAAAATGATACAAAAAGAAATTACTGGATGTCTGCCGAAGAGGCAGTTGAATACGGGTTAATAAGCAAAATAATTAATACCCAAAGCGACTTATTATAGTTAACTTTACAAAATATAGAGGATTGGACATATGGCACTGACAGGTCTTGAAATATTTAAACTTCTCCCGAAAACAAACTGTAAAAAATGTGGAAGAGCAACATGCCTAGCATTCGCAATGCAATTGGCACAAAAGAAGGCTGAACTGAAAGATTGCCCTGATGTAAGCGAGGAGGCAAAAAGCGTACTAGGAGCAGCGTCGGCACCGCCGATTAAATTAGTTACAATAGGAAGTGGTGAAAAACAAGTAAGTATAGGTGAAGAAAATGTATTATTCAGGCATGAAGAGAAATTCTATAACCCAACCGGTGTCGCAATAACCTTAAGCGATGACCTTGACGATGAGGCTTTCAATGAAAGGCTGAAGAAAATAAACGCTCTCAAGTTTACGCGTGTAGGGACTGAGATTGAGATAGATCTTATTGCACTGCAGAATAATAGTGGAGATGCATCCAAATTTGCCGAGAGAGCAAAGAATGTCAGCGATAACACACATTTATCTATTATACTGGAGAGCAAATCGGCAGATAATATGAAGGCTGCTTTAGGAACCTGTGCAGACAAAAAACCGTTAATTTATGGAGCAAACGCAGAAAACTGGGAAGCGATGGCAACCATTGCAAAAGAGAAGAACTGCCCGATGACAATAAGCGCTCCTACTCTGGAAGAACTGGCAGATTTGACTGAGAAGATTAAGGGGGCTGGTGTTACAGAGATAGTATTGAACCAGGTTTCAGAAAGCACCAAAGAAATTCTACAGGGACTTACAAAGATTAGAAGAGCAGCACTGAAAAAAGCATTTCGACAACTTGGCTTCCCTGCCTTAACATATATGCCAAACGGAAACCCCATACAGGAGATTACAAGTGCGAGTGCTTTTATGTCAAAGTATGCGGGAATAGTGGTAGTTGATTCATGTGAACCATGGCAGATCATGCCATTGCTAACCGTCCGCCAAAACATTTTTACAGACCCGCAGAAACCTGTACAAGTTGAACCAAAGCTTTATGAAGTCGGCCAGGCAACCGAAGATTCACCTGTCCTGTTCACTACAAATTTTTCACTGACGTACTACACTGTTGAAGGGGAAGTGGAAGCAAGTCGTACACCGGCATATATTCTGGCTGTTGGAACCGAGGGAACTTCCGTACTAACGGCGTATTCTGGCGATAAACTTAACGAGGACGTCATCTCAAAGGCTATGACAGATTCAAAGATAGAGGAAAAAGTTAAACACAAAAAACTGATAATTCCAGGACTTGTAGCAGTTCTTTCAGCAAAGATACAGGAGAAAACTAATTGGGAAGTACTCGTAGGCCCAAAAGAAGCCTCCGGGTTACCAACGTACCTTAAAACTACATGGCATTAGGTGTAAAATTTTATTTAAGAACCTTCAACAATTGTTAATAAATTATCAATGAAATTTCAAACGATTATCTGATAAACACCAAATTACAAATCCCAAATAACAAACAAATCCCAATAAACACAAAATTCCAAACAAACGGGTTTAGATCATTGATCTTAGTTCGTTATAATCAAGCTGAGCTTAGTTATTTATAATTTGTTTGTGATTTGTTAGTTGAGATTTGAGATTTTATTCATAAACCATGTCTGAAAACGATAATAATACTTTCAAGATTCATTTCCTGCCTAACGATAAGATTGTGGAGATCAAGAGTGGAAACACGGTTCTTGATGCTGCACACAAGGCTAATATCTACATTAACAGTATATGCGGAGGAGACGGCATTTGCGGGAAATGTAAAGTTATTCTTTCAAGTGGTAACGTAGTTGCACCAGCAACAAAATTACTAAGCAAAGAAGAGACAGAAAAGAAATATATACTTGCATGTGAAGCACAGATTACCAGCGACCTGCAGATTCTAATCCCCAAGGAAACCAGACTTGAAGGGAAGAAAATACTTTTAGACCAGAATGAACAGCATTTCATGACATGGAAGGCAATCCTGGATCAGGCACAATTCAAACATGACTCGTTGGTTAAAAAGTTATGTCTAAAATTAGAACCACCGTCAATGGATGATAACGTTGCCGACCACGAACGCCTTTATCAGGCGATAATGATGAAGCAGGAAATTGAGCTGAACGTTATGCAAACCGGATATCGCATATTGAAAAAACTCCCGGAAGTACTGAGGCAAAATGACTGGACAGTAACCGTTACATTAGGACACCGCGGCCGGACGCTTGAAATTGTTGATGTTCAACCGGGTGACACCAGTCACTTAAATTATGGTATTGCAGTTGATATTGGAACCACAACTGTAGTAGCAAGCCTGCTTGAACTTGAAACCTCAAAGGTAGTTGATTCAGAAGCAATATATAATACGCAAATGAAATTTGGAGAAGACTACATCCAGAGGATAATGTACGCAATGCAGAATGACGCCCTTGATGAAATGCAAAGGTCAATTGTGTCAGATATAAACAATCTTATTTCAACATTAGTCCAGAGAAACAGTATAAATCTTGAAGATATAACGTCCATATTATGTGCCGGCAATACCACGATGATCCACTTCCTGCTTGGCCTGAATCCTGAAAATATAAGAAAGGAACCATATCTCCCTGCTGCAAATTTCGTCCCTCCAATTAGGGCAATTCAAGTGGGAATAGGCATAAACAGTCGCGGGCTTCTTTACATACTTCCAAGTGTAGCGGCTTATGTGGGCGCTGATATAACTTCCGGAGCCACTGCCATAAGACTTGATAAAGAAGAAAACCCTTCACTTTTTATAGACATTGGCACTAACGGTGAAGTAGTGCTAGGAAATAAGGAATGGATGGTCTGCTGCTCTGCCTCTGCCGGGCCAGCCTTTGAAGGTAGTGGTATCAGACATGGAATGAGGGCGGCAAAAGGCGCTATTGAAATAATGCATATCACAAAGGATTTCGAAGTAAGCTATTCCGCCATTGGTAATATTCCACCAAGAGGAATCTGCGGCTCTGGCCTGCTGGATTGCATTGCTGAAATGTTACGTAGCGGAATTATTGACAGATCCGGAAATTTTCAGAAAGGCCTGGAAACTGACAGATTAAGGAAAAAAGATGACGAATATGAATTTGTCTTAGTTGACAAAGAAGAAGCAGGCATAGATAGTGAAATAGTGATAACACAAGCCGATATTGCAAATCTGGTACGTTCAAAGGGTGCAATCTATGCAGCAGTTTCGATCCTTGTAGAATCTATGGGTTTAAGCATAAACGAAGTACATTGTGTCTATCTTGCCGGTGGATTTGGAAATTACCTTAATGTCAGAAATGCCATAACAATCGGTATGTTACCCGATATGCCAACGTCACGGATAAAGTTTGTTGGCAATACATCTTTAACTGGTGCAAAGATGGCTTTAATATCTGAAGAGGCATTTGAAGCTGTTCAGAATATTGCCTCGCAAATGACATATTTCGATCTTATGGGAAATCAAAAGTACATGGAAGAATTTATGTCTGCAAACTTCCTTCCACATACTAACCTTGATGCATTTCCTTCAGTACAAAAAGAATTAGCTTCACAAAACACACAATTAACAGGAACAAATTAAAATGTCATATACAATAGCAATGGCGGGAAAGGGTGGCACAGGTAAATCAACTACCGCAACCCTGATAATACGTTATATAACACAGGAACTTGGAAAAGCTGTACTGGCGGTAGACGCTGACCCCAACTCATCCCTGGGAATATCATTAGGGGTAGACGTAAAAGGGACCATTGCAGATATTCGTGACGACGTAGTTGAAAAAAGAGTGGATATTCCAGCATCTATGTCAAAGGAAAGATATATAGAATACTGTATTGAAGATTGCATAGTCGAGGAAAACAAATTTGATCTGCTTACGATGGGCAGGCCAGAGGGACCAAAATGTTATTGCTATGCCAACAACATACTTCGTAAATACCTTGACAAAGCTGAACAGAGTTACCCTTTTATAGTTATTGATACCGAGGCCGGCATGGAACACCTGTCACGCAGGACTACAAATGATGTTGACCTTCTCATAATTGCATTCGAATCTACAATCATTGGCGTACGTACAGCGAAAAGGATAACGGAATTAATCGAGAG
>PBZW01000052.1 GCA_002730315.1 Fidelibacterota bacterium | reverse complement strand
GAATGTGTGGACGAATCGGGAAGGCGCCGAATACATGTGGTGGAACAATGTGGAGACAAAGCCGGGTATCGGCTATCCAAAACAGTGGGAAAACCAGGATTTATGGAAGGGAGGATGGATCAAAAAGGGTAATAAGCTGAAGCTTCGCTACGGTAGTAAAGCCTACATGCTGTCCAATCTCTTCTTCAATCCGCACACACCTGAAATGAAGGATTATTACGGAGACGGTGACGTATATACCTTCAGTTACGACGACCTCCACTCGTCGAAGCAAACTGAACAGCAGCCGGTCGCATCACCCAAGTCCATGGTCACCGAAAAGGAGGACGTCCCCATCAATTGGGGGGTGAACTGGGAAGACAACGCCGGCGGCGCTCACGTTACCGGGAAGTACGACCTTAATTTCAAGGATATGAGCGAATCGGAGATAGAAGCAGCGCTCAAATTCAGAGACATCTTCTATTTCTATCTTCCCCGTATATGCAATCACTGTCTCAATCCCGGTTGTGTTGCGGCCTGTCCATCTGGCGCTGCTTACAAGCGAGAGGAAGACGGCATTGTTCTCATCGATCAAGACAGGTGCCGCAACTGGCGCTACTGCATCTCTTCCTGCCCATACAAGAAGCCCTATTACAATTGGGCCAGCGGAAAGATGGAGAAGTGTATCCTCTGCTACCCGAGAATTGAATCCGGCTTACCTCCGGTCTGCTTCCACTCCTGCGTGGGTAAAATCCGATCATTTGGAGTTCTCCTTTACGATATGGACATGGTAAATGAAGCAGCATCAGCAAATGATCAAGACCTGGTGACGAAGCAGAGAGAGGCCATTCTGGACCCGTTCGATCCTCGTGTAATAGAAGCGGCGAAGAAAGAGGGGATTGGCGACGATTGGATCGACGCAGCGCAACGCTCACCCGTTTATGATATAGTCAAAAAATGGGAGATCGCGCTTCCACTGCATCCCGAATTCAGGACTCTTCCTTCCCTGTTCTATATTCCGCCGCTGGCTCCTATCACTACCAGCGCAGGAAAGGACTCTCCTTCAGACACAGATGTGTTTGACATGACGAAGCCGGAAAAGGGACCGCTTGTCGGTCTGGACGAATTGGATAAACTCCGTCTCCCTCTCGCCTACCTTTCCAGTATGTTTGGAGCCGGGAATGAACAGGTAGTGAAAACGGCACTTCTGCGTCAGCTTGCGGTAAGGCACTACGAGAGAAGCCTGAGGGTGGAAAAAGAGCCCAATCCAGATGGGCTCAACCAGGTGGGATTGACCACAGAGGAAGCCAAAAAAATGGTGCGTGCTCTATCTCTTGCCTTTTACGACGAACGCTTTGTTATACCGACGACAAAGCGTGAAAACGCAGAGATCAGTCCGTATACCGAGCGCGGCCTGGCCGGCTTTGACAAGATGAGTCCCTGGTCACCGATAAAGAGAAGAAAAAGCTACTTCAAATCGTATCATACAGGTTCGAAAGACTATGAATAATGTAGATGGGAATCAAAAGCTACTGCAAATCACACCAATACGGGCTCAAAAGACTCTGGATAATGCGGACATATTTATTCATAGTCAAGTGGTGAAAGATGTTTACGCACTCATCAGCGAGTTGTGGTGTAGTCCACCTGAGGCGGATGCTGAGAGGGCGGAAATCAAAAAAGATGGAGAGCGGGTGCTTGAAGGATTAAAGACCATCGATGAGGAGAGCGCAAAGCTGCTTTCCTCTTTTCTGAAGGAAGATACCATCTCCGACGAGGACTATATCGAACTGTTTGAATTGCAGCCCAAATGCCCTCTCTATCTTGGAAGTCATACTTTTGACGAGCCCAAGACCTGTGCCAATGCCGCTGTTTCCGATCGAAACGGCTATATGATAGAGTTGATTGGAATCTACAGGCATTTCGGGCAGACGGTCAGTGGCGGAGAGTTGCCGGACTATCTACCGCTAATGGTAGATTTCCTTTCTCTAACCGCTGAATCGAGAGACGATCCCATAAGAGGGAAATTCATTGATGAGTATGTATTGCCTTTTCTACCTCCGATGCGCTCACGGTTGGAAGAGTTGGAAACCTCCTACCTCCATCTGTTGGATACATTGGAGAAGGTCATAGATCTCGATCTGAAAACACAAGTGCTACCAACGCAACAATCACAACCAAAAGAAGAAGAAGGACGTCGCTATGTTTGACAATTTCTTTACGATGTTTAACAATTTCTTTTTTATCGGCCTTCCCTACATCGCAATTTTGCTTCTGTTCGGTGGAACACTATACCGTCTTTTTTTTGGGTTTAAAGGTGCCTTTAGAAAGATGGATTGGACCTCTCGGGGTGATTTCCTATGGACTACCCGATCTACGGGCTTTTTTGGCCGTGCATCCATAGGGCCTGCCGTACTATGCCTCCATTGGGGAGTCATTACGTTGTTCGTAACACATTTAGCAGGTGCTGTTGGTGGTGTGCTTAGCCTGATAGTCTGGGTAAACTTTTTCCGCTGGGTTGGTATGTTTGGTGGCATCCTCCTACTGTATGGTCTTATTTGGGCAATTGTACGAAGAATTGTAATTTCCCAGGTAAAGGCAATGAGCACACTTGAAGATTACATAGTCTTGATATTCTTGATTCTCATCACCTCCTTTGGGCTGTACCAGTCGGCAATAAAGTTGGTTTTCGGGGTAACTTACTCTTTTGCTCCCTGGTTGTGGAGTGTTGTTAAACTTCAACCCGATCCCTCCTTTATGGTTGGAGCGCCACTTGTGAACAAACTCCATATAATTGTCGCTTTGATATTTTTTGCGTATTTTCCCTTTACCAAACTTGTCCACGCATTACCTATCCGATTGCATATTTTTGGAGACCATACATTTCCCTGAGAAGTTATGCCGGCTTGAAGCGGTGAGGGAAAAGGCAACCGGAACAGTTGGAAAGGAAAAGATGGTGAGAGGAAATTGCAGAGGTAGGACCGGCGCTTTGCTTTATCGCAAGGTTTCCGATATGGCCATCTGTTAGATTGCCGGTGCGAATTTCGCGGTTTTGAGATTACACCGGCAACCGTAAACTTCAAACATGAAACAGTATATATACTGTTTCTTTTGCTGAGAAATTTGGAAAAGGGAGATTGAAAATTATGAGGTGCCGACTTTTTCGAAAAATTAACATTGGCTGGGCTAACATCTTTATCCTTTTGCTAGCTGGACTCTACCTTGCCGGTTGTGGTGGAGATCAACCAGCACCGCAACGCTCAACACCGCCCCCACCCACCTCTAGTGAAAGTTCACCAGTACAAAAAACAACTGGAACTGCCTCAATTTCCGGTACGGTGAGTTTCATCGGGGATGTTCCAAAATTGAAAACCATCGATATGAGTTCAATAGCTGGGTGTAAAGAACAGCACAACACTGAGCCAAAATCGGAGTCATTAGTACTCGGTGATGGCAATACGATTGCTAACGTAATTGTTAAAATTAAAAGTGGACTACCGCCCAATGCCAAATACGCCCCGCCAACGAACTCAGCTGAACTAGATCAGATCGGTTGCACTTACATCCCCCATGTTCTCGTCGCACAAGTGGGACAAACGGTAAAATTTAAAAATTCGGATACGGTACTCCATAATGTCCATACGTTATCTGAAAAGAACCCGGCCTTCAATAAAGCAGTTAATAAAGGTGGCGAAATAGCCCGGACTTACGACCAAGAGGAAATCTTCCTTGTTAAGTGCGATATTCACCCGTGGATGAAAAACTATGTCAGTGTAGTCTCTCACCCATTTTTCAGTATAACCAAATCAGATGGCAAGTTTGAAATTAAAAACCTACCCGCAGGTAAGTATACGGTTGAGGTTTGGCATGAGCGACTGGGTGAAAAAACGCAAGAAGTAGAAGTTAGCGACGGTCAATCGGCCGGACGGGACTTCACGCTGTCAAAATCTTAGCCAGAAAATACACAATGGTATATCTCAGATCGACTTGATCTTGGGCTTAAAACTCTATTTGTACAAATAGGCAGGTGTCGATTCTGAAACGAGGAGCCATTCTTTGGCTGGTGTGTTACTCTCAATCAAGGTACCAATTGCTGGCCAAATCCGGTTCCTTCCGGCTAGGGTGGGGCAAAGCATCTTTCCCCCTAATCGTACCAAAATTAGCCCTGAGTGAGTGCTTGAAGGCCTGTGTTTTTGTCAGTGCTGATAGTGTTTCTGCCATTTGGACTCTCTGGACGTGGCTTGGTACGCCTCACCAGCCGTCTTAACCTCTGCGACAAACCGTTCTTCATTCTCCCAATTTGGATGAGGCCAATAGTGACTGTTATTAGGTTTCTCCTCCGCTCCTTGTTAAAAATCGGCCTATTTGGCGAACCTGAATTGCTAAAGTAATTCCACCGTTTTCACCCCCATCAACTAAATCTCGAACCCTCCAATGAGAAATCCGAAGCCTAACTTTTCTCAGCAGGCTGCAGAGACAGAGCTGGAATCTTCCCCTACTCCTTCCCTAGGTAGAAATAACATTATAGTGTTGACAATGAACACACTGGCATTTACGGTATGTTTTGCTGTATGGATGCTGAATGGTGTTTTAGTAACCTTTCTTGTTGATAATGGTGTTTTTGACTGGAGTCCGGTTGAGATTGGATGGTTGTTTGGTATCCCTGTATTAACAGGTTCTATTTTCCGTTTACCCGCAGGGATTTTGACGGATAAATTTGGTGGGAAGCCTGTTTTTAGTATTCTCCTACTTATATGTACCATTCCACTGTTTCTTTTGTCTTATGTAGATAGCTTCATCGGATTTGCAATCTGCAGTTTGGGATTTGGATTGTGTGGAGTAGGTTTTTCTATCGGAATCGCTTTTACTTCCGTATGGTTTCCAAAACAGAGACAAGGAACCGCTCTTGGAATTTTCGGAGCGGGTAATGCAGGCGCTTCACTAACCTCTTTTCTGGCTCCAACTATGCTGAAAAGACTAACCGATAACGGCGCAAATATTGAAGGTTGGAGAACATTACCCACTTACTACGCCATAGGTTTGATTATTATGTGCATTCTGTACTTCCTTCTCACCACCAATAAAAAACCGGAAATCGATAGTAAGAACCTGCGGCAGTTATTACAACCCTTGAAAGATGTAAGGGTCTGGAGATTTGGATTATATTACTTTCTCGTCTTCGGATGTTTTGTCGCATTTTCTCAGTGGTTGGTTTCCTATTTTCTCAACGTTTACTTCATGTCGCTGGTCGCAGCGGGAATCTTCGCGGCACTCTTCAGTTTTCCATCTGGTGTAATTCGTGCCCTAGGTGGATGGTTCTCTGATATTTTCGGTGCCAGAAAGATAATGTATTTTGTACTAGGGTTATCGATGGTAATCAGCGCGATGTTATCTATACCCAAGATGGATATTTACTCTCCCGGAACAGGGATACAGGCTAAGGAATCAGGAACGGTAACATCCGTATCTGATAACTTGATTACTGTTGATGATATACAACATCCCATTATCCCAATTTCAAATAGAATTACCTATGATGAAGAATTACTCGTACTTCCAATCAAAGATAACTGGCAAGAACCAGTAGTAAAAGCCGGAGACAGGGTTGAGAAAAAAGAACTTTTGGCCAGAGGTACCACACGTATCCACTTTCAGGCCAACATTTGGATATTTGCAACGCTGGTGATCATAATCGGCAGTGTGTGGGGTATTGGAAAAGCAGCTGTCTACAAATATATTCCCGACTACTTCCCTAATGAAGTTGGTGTTGTTGGAGGAATGGTTGGTGTACTTGGTGGATTGGGTGGATTTTTCTGCCCTATCGTATTTGGATATTTACTGGAGTATTCAGGATTATGGACAAGCTGTTGGATGTTCATGTTTGTAATATCGGCTATCAGCTTATTCTGGATGCATCATGTTGTACAGAAACTAATGCATGAGCGGAATCCGGGATTGATGAAGCAGATCAACTCGGATCACTAATACAAAAATAGGAAGGAAGAGTTATGCCGATCAATCTTGAGAAATGGGAAGTAGAAAATGAAAGCTTCTGGAAATCCACCGGTGAAAAAATAGCTAATAAGAATCTTTGGTTATCCATTCCCGCCCTTTTCCTATCATTTGCCACCTGGGCCATGTGGGGAGTGATCATCAAGTATATGAAGGATTTTGGCTATAATTTTGGTATGGCCGAAGGTCTGTTGTCTGGATCCGAAGAATACAAAGCAGCGCTGTCTGAAGTGAATAGTCTCTATTACTCACTTCCTGCTATTGCTGGATTGGCGGGTGCAACGCTCCGAATTCCCAACTCCTTTTTGATATCTTTAGGAGGAGGTCGCAATGTGATCTTCTTCTCTGCTACGTTGATGTTAATACCTGCAATAGGGACAGGTTGGGCCTTATCTGATATTAATACGTCATACATTATTTTCGCCTCACTGGCTTTACTTTCTGGGTTTGGTGGAGGAAATTTCGCCTCTTCAATGAGCAATATAAGCTTCTTCTTTCCTAAAAGAGTACAGGGCTATGCCCTGGGAATGAATGCGGGAATTGGGAACCTGGGCGTTGGAGCGATGCAAAAGATAATTCCTCTGGTTATTGGACTTTCACTTTTTGGAGCTATAGGTTCTGAGGCAATTGTGAAAGGTGTCCCTTTTGATGGTTTGCAAAATGCCGGCTGGGTTTGGGTTCCGCTGTTAATCCTTTCGGTTATAGGAGCATTCTTTGGGATGAACAATGTGNTAACAGGNACACCGAGTCTTCCAGGAACNATACAAGGGGTTTCGAAAACTGCNTATATGATTGCTTTAGGATTGATAGCNGCTGTGACAGGTGCATTCNTGCTGATTGGTTTGCCCTGGGAAAGNTGGGGAATGAAAAATGCATCCATTTGGATTGTAGTTTTCGTTGTAGCCTNCATCACTGTGCTACTGATGAAATATGCAACTCCNNGAGAAATCNGGGGAAACCTTAATAAGCAATTCGAAATATTTAAAAATAANCACAACTGGGTAATGACAATTATCTATACGATGACATTTGGTTCATTCATNGGATTCTCCTTTGCATTTCCGAAGTTATGTCAGGACATATTTGTGTACACTGACTCTGCAAATCCGGATTATATCAATCCGAATGCTCCGAACTTTATGCTGTGGGTTTTCATCGGACCGATGATTGGCGCTTTGGTCCGGCCGGTTGGGGGAATAATTGCTGACAAGGTCAACAGTGGAGCAAAGGTGACATGTATTAGTACTATACTGCAGATATTGGCAGCATTAGCTGTTGCCTATTTTGTTATTCAGGCAAAACAAAGCGATACGCCTGAGGTATATTGGTGGCCGTTCTTCTCTTTTTTCATGATCCTATTCCTAACCACTGGTATTGGTAACGGCTCTACCTTTCGCAGTGTCCCTTATATTTTCAGCAAGGAACAGGCAGGCCCCGTTCTCGGATGGATATCAGCGATTGCCGCTTACGGCGCATTTATTATCCCTAAAGTGTTTGGACAACAAATTAAAGCTGGACATCCTGAATATGCTTTATACGGATTTACTGTTTACTATGTGATCTGCCTTGTGCTTAACTGGTGGTATTATCAGGGCCCCAAAAGAGAATTTGATAATCCATAATAAATAAACAGGGAAAATGAGGGATTATGTTTGAACAATTACCATCAGGACACATAATTAAAACCATGGTTAAGGAACATGAACATATCCTGGCCATGCTGGATGAACTACAGGAAATAACCCTTCAGCTTTCTGATGATGACCAGAATAATAGCATTGTTTTTATGAATCGTGCCAATGAATTGGCAGTTAAGATTATAGGTGCAGAACCCCACCATCAGCGGGAAGAACAGGTCCTTTTCCCGGCGATTGAAGAAGTGGGAATTTCTGGTCCCACCCAGGTTATGCGCATGGAGCATGAAGTGATGCGGGAAATGAAACATGACTTAAAAAGTGAAACAGAAAATATTGATGTAGACTGGTCAGTTCGAGTAGAGAAAGTATCCCAATTAATATTGGAACTGTGCAGCACGCTCCGTCAGCATATTGATAAAGAAAATAATATATTATACCCCATGGCATTGCAGAGTATTACAGAAGTTACCAAGTGGGAAGAAATGAAAGTAAGATGTGATGAAATTGGCTATTGTTGTTTTTGTCCAAGTTAAATACAGGAATCGATTAATTATCAACAACAATGAAAAAAATAATATGTTAAAGTGATATTGTATAAAAAAATTTCGATATAACAAGATATTAAGGTATTCATATATTTAAATAGTTAATATATTCTTTGCATTATATAAGAAGAATAAATGTGATCAAATTTGTTATTAATGTTTTTGCCCGAGTGACATGCAGGCAGGGGGTAATATATCAAAAGCAAAAAGTAAATTAAAATGACGAAAACATCCCGGTATTTCATTAAAACATCTTTCCTGTGTTTCGGTTTGGGGATGGGTACAGGGTTGTGGCAGTACGGTCATCATGTCTACGGGTGGCCTGCACCGACTACGCTCACCATGGCTCATACGCACATAATCTTGATCGGTGGTGTTATGAATATGATCATTGGTGTGGCGACATGGTTTTTTCCGCGGTCGAAAAAAGGATACCGATATTATAACCCGAAATTTATGTGGACATTGTATTGGATTTTAACTGCCGCTACATTAGGACGTTTTTTGGTGGAAATATTAGGAGGATTCAAACTTATGACTGGTTTATTCATCACCGGATTTTGGGCATCCGTGCTTCAAATGGTTACACTGGTATTGATTTTCTTTCAGTTATGGGACAGGGTAAGGTCAAAGGGCAGTCATATGCGTGAAGTGCAAGGAGAAATATTTTAATTAATAAATGATGGAATACTATTAATGGTTGTAAAATCTAACTTCATGCTTTACTCGAAATCCGCAGAATATGCCATTCAGGCAATGATTTATTTGGCCGAACACAAACCGGAAAAACCAGTAATGATAAGGAAGATCGCTGAAGATTATAATATTCCTTATCAATTTTTAGCGAAGATTATGCAGGTTTTAGTTAAGCACAGATTAATAAAAGCAATGCGCGGTAGAACTGGAGGAGTGCTGTTAGCGAAAGATTCCAGTAAGATCTATCTAAATCAGATTGTAAATGCTATAGATGGTCCCCCGCCTGAAGAAGATATGTGTGTTGTTGGATTAGATTTATGTACAGATGAAGCACCCTGCCCATTGCACGATAGATATAAACCTATTCGAAAACAATTAAGTAAACTATTAGTAGAAGAATCTTTGGAAGACTTGTCAAAAAATGTCATCCAAAAACGAAAGGAAATGGCATTACTCCGGAAGTAGTAGAAACAGCATTGGCGAATATGAGTTGAAATGTTCTCATTTCCAGCTTCGGGCATCGCTCGACAGACCATGATGTCAGCGAAAGAGAACAATATAATGAACCAAAATTATCTTTGCCGTGGTCAGAAAATGCCCGAGATATGCTGAATCGAATTCCCATTGAATTTTGTGCGGAAACGCATTATAAAGCGAGTGGAAGAATACGCAGTGCAGCACAATCATAAAATAATAACAATGGCTGTATTTGATGCAGGAACCCTCCCCCAACACTACACATAAAGAAGTCAACCTCATAAAACAGTATGGAAACATATTAATACTAGCGATAATGGTTGTTCCTTCAATCAGTGTTGCTGGAGACACAAAATTTTCCGGCGATTTCAGATTTCGCTATGAAGCGGATAACAACAGCAGTAAAGATGATTCCAGAGACCGCCAGCGACTCAGGCTACGGTTTTCCATGTCGAAAGATTTGGGAATGGTCAAAGTAGGCGGCCGCTTATCCACGAATTCAGAAAATATTCAATCGCCCCATCATACGTTAGGATTTGTGGATGCATCTGATAACTCCGGTTTTGGTCTGGATCGTGCTTATATGCAAATCAGCCCTCAAACAAATTTGAAAATCATTTTGGGAAAAACAGGCGTAAACTGGTGGCAGCAGAATGAGGTGCTTATGGATGGAGATATTTCTCCTGAAGGAGCCACCCTAACTTATGGATTAGGTCCAATTAAATTAAACGCCGCTCAATATATTTTTGCCGAACAAAATTGGAATGGTGTCTTTAAAGATGATAATCTAACCATGATCCAAGGAGTGTATAATGGTGAATTTGGGAATATCAAAGCAATCATGTCCGGCGGTTTGGCTATAATAGATTATCAAGATACTTCAAATACCGACAGGCAAGTTCAGTCCTTATCCGCCCAAATTAATGCAAATAATTACACCGTTGGGTTCGATTATTTTACCAGCGATATGACAGCAGATAATTCCGGTATGGTGGGAATGCTTAAAGCCAAATTTGGACAATACAAAGTCAGTTTATGGTATTATGACGTACCCCAGAACTCCACCATTCAGAGTAGTTTAAGTCAGGATAATTTTCCGAACAGTGTTGGCTTTGACGGTTACCGTTTTCAAGTGGGTTTCAAATTATTCGAGCATATTGGTACAGATATCCGCTATTATATGCAGAATATGGACTCAGATGTGGATATTTCCAGAATCCAGTTGAATCTGAATGTGAAATATTGAACAGGATTAGAAGTAGGGGCAGATGATTACCTGACAAAACCATTCGCCATGGAAGAACTCGTAGCATAAATTCAGGCATAAGTCAATTTACAAATAGATAGACTACAATAATGAAAATGGTGAAAATAATGAACCGTTATATAATAACCTTTTCAATTTCCCTATTCGGGGTATTGAATCTGGTATCGGCTGAGGATGATGTGAATCATGGCAAGCAATTATACCAGTCGAACTGCAGTGGTTGTCATGGTTTTCGTGGAGATGGCGAAGGCTTAGCCGCAAAATATTTAAACCCGCTTCCCCGAGATTTTACGAAAGGAAAATATAAATTCAGAACAACACCATCCGGCTCATTGCCTACTGATGAGAATATCGCAAAAATAATCCGAAAAGGTGTCCGCAGAACAAGCATGCCAGCATGGGAAAATATATTAAGCGATAATGATATATCTGATGTTGTTGCCTATCTAAAAACGTTAGCTGAAAAATTTTCCATTCAGGATCCGGCGCCTGAATTAACTATCCCTTCTACTATACCCGAAAAAACAGATGCATTGATTCAGGAAGGTGTAATGGTTTATAGATTGATGGAATGTTGGAACTGTCATGGTCCACATGGTGAAGTTGATGGCCCGACAAGTGATAAATTAGTAGATGACTGGGGCAACAAGATAGTGGCTCCCAATTTTAAGAATGAAGTATTTAAAGGTGGTGATGATCCGGTAGAAGTCTATAGAACATTCAGCACCGGGCTTACGGGTACTCCCATGCCGGGATATGATGATGATTCCTTTGGATTTGCAAGAGAAGATGTGGAAGGTGATTACGATAATTTGTATAACGTTTACAGTGATGAAGAGGTAAACGAATATGCTGCATGGGCAGAATCAATAATATCCGGTGATGAACTGTATAATTTGCCGGAGGATGAAATGTATGAAATTTTTCAACGGAGAAAATGGGCGATGGTTTATTATGTATTGAGCCTGCGTGAAAAGGAAAGCTTGGTATATAAACTTTTTGTTAAAGATTATGAGTTGACACAATGATGAAAAGTATGAAAATTATTAGAAACAAACTTTTTTTAGTAATAGCATTAATATTGCTTGGTTGCAGTGGAGAGAATTGGCGTGATCCACTGGGTATTTCCTCATCAGGGGATGGCAGTAAGCTGAATCCTGATGGGACGCCTTATGTTCCTGCACCGGGGCATTTATCATTATCCATCACTTCTCTTGATGATATTCCGGTCATAGCAGGAAGCGGTCCATTTTCTGTTTCATTAATATTAAAAAATACCGGCACTGAACCACTTACTATTAAGGAAATCAACTCCAGTGAAAGTTGGATGTCGGTAGATGGTGTTGTTTCAGGCCAGGAAATTAAAGGAATCGATACAATTGAAACATGGGTCACATTTATAGCTGGATATTCTGATGATGCTTCCATATCCTTTGTATGGAATAGTTTAGACAACCCGGATTCAACGGAATCTTTTTCAGTTTCATTAGATGTCGGAGATGAATCAACATGGGATATTGTATATAATGAAATTTTTGATAAAACTTGTTCATGCCACTTTACATCCAGTGGTGCAGGTGAGTTGAAAATGAGTAACCAGGAATTAGCCTATGATAATATTGTTGATATAGCAGCATATGAAGTACCCGAATTAAAACGGATTGATCCTGGTTATCCAGACAGAAGTTATTTAGTTAAAAAATTAGTAGGTGTAGATATAGAAGGTGATCGTATGCCTCGGGATGGTCCGCCATTCTTATCAGATCGCCGGATAGAGCAAGTACGCTTATGGGTACAAATCGGAGCGCCAGAATGAAGAAATTATTGATAACATTATTAGTGTTAAGTTTTTCAGCTATAATTGCTGAACCATATATTGCTGTTCGTACAGGTTATAAATGTTCACAGTGCCATGTGAATAGAACTGGCGGTGGAAAAAGAACTAGTTTTGGGTTTGCTTATACACAAACGCAAATGCCTGCTTTTCAGGTAAAACCAAAAGGAACAAGTTCTTCATTTTCAAATATCATCAGTGACCATCTATCAGTTGGTGCAAATTTCAGAGTCGCCAACAAAACAATTTTAGGTACGGACTCTACCAGGAATCTTGTTGGTCAGGACGCAGATATGCGGATGAATAATAGTATTACAATTCCCGAAGCAAATATTTACCTGGAAATATCTGCCATACCCGATTTCCTATTGTTCTATGTGGATGAAAATTTTGCTCCGGGTGCAGCCAGCAGGGAAGCATTCGCCATGGTATACAATCTTCCATTGGATAGTTATATTAAATTTGGAAGAATCATGATGCCATTCGGCTTAAGATTGTTGGATGATGGAACAGACGGTACATATATCCGCAGTAAAACAGGATTTAATTCCTATGGAAGACAGGAAGCTGCTTATGAAATTGGTATTGAACCGGGGCCGTTCAGTTTAATAACAGGTGTAGCCAATGGTTTAAATTCTGAATCAATAGATAAACAAATTACTACTGTTGGATCTGTTGTTTTTCGTAGGATACGCATAGGAGGCTCTTATTCTTTCAATAAGGGAAAAGAATATACCGAACATGTAGCCGGAATTTTTGCCGGTGGAAACCAAGGGTTGTTTACTTGGATGTTCGAACACGATTTTATTAATAAAATTGATAGTGAAGGTAACCCAATCAGCAATTATGGTGATTTTGATCTGACAGGTAATCTTACAGCAACATTTGCTTCTTTAGACATCTTATTATACTCAGGTGTCAATCTGAAAATAGCTTACGATAAATTTGATCCAATGTCAAAATGGAAATCCGATGAATTGGATCGTTGGACATTCGGGCTGGAAATATTCCCGGTACAGTATTTACAAGTATCAGCATTTTACCGCTATCGAACTGCACCATCTCTTGAAATCTATAATTCAGAAAATGAAGACCAGATATTTATAGAAACTCAATTCTTTTTCTAATGAGCAAACTTAAAACAATTGATGAATTAAGATCTTAAATTCATCAATTGTTTTTAAAATGAGAAGACTTAAATTCTTTTTCTCAATAAAAGAGTTCTAATGAGAAAGCTTATAAGAATAACAACCTACCTTAAGGAGGTACAAATGCCAAAAAACAAAATAGTAAGTTGTTTGTTATTGGGGCTGATGTACATGGCCTGTGAAGGACCGGCGGGTACTGATGGTGCAGGAACATACCTCACTGTTAGCCCGGCTTTGGCTTCAGTTGCTGCAGGGTCTACTGTTTTAATCGCAGTTTCTACACAAAACGGCGAAGACAACGATTATACCTGGGAATCCAGTGATACGGATATAGCAACTGTTTCCAATGGTACAGTAACAGGTATATCCGAAGGAACTGCATTCATTAGTGTTAAAGGACAAAGTTCCGGTGCCAATACAAATGCAATCGTAACTGTAACGAATTCAACTCGTTCAGATTACAGTTTTGCATTGGATATTGCACCTATGATGACATCAGATAACTTCTGGTTTCCAGGTGCAGATGCTTGTACTTGGTGCCATTATGCAAATAACGAAGAAGAACTCCATTCCAAACACGTAATGGACCTTGGTACGTACGAAGGAATTATGCGGGGTGCAGACCCTGATCCGGATACGTATGAAGATGGCCATCCGCTGTTTGGTGAAACTGAAACTGGTGACACTGACTACGACTGGAGTAATGCTATGCTTAAATCACGCTTACGTAATAACCGCATGCCTCAAGCCCCGGCTTGGGAATTCTGGCGCGATGAGAGCAATCGCTTAGGTCCAGACCTGGAATTTGTAGATGGTCACGCGCAGCCAATCAGGCCTATCCAATACACAAGCTGGGATGACCCGGATAATGTTCCGAATGCCCTTGGTCTTGTTGAAGCTTGGGTAGCAGACCTCAAAGATGGCGGTGATTTGAATGTAGGCGGTGATGACCCATTTTCATATGGTGGAGAAGATAACTTAACATTCAACAATGATGTCCTTCCTTTCTTTACAGATGGAAGTATGTGGTTTGATGGTAGCACATCATGTGTTGAATGCCATTGGGGTAATATTGAGGAATCATACCATTTGATGGATCTTTCTAGCTATGATGGGTTTATCTATGGCGCCGATGGTGGTGAACATCCTGTATTAAACGGAACCAAAACAGCTCTTGGTTCTACGGATGAAATTGATTGGGGCAGCAGCCGGATTAAAAAGCGTCTGCGTGATAACCGTATGCCTCCCGATGCTCCATTTCTATTAAGTGAAGAAAATAGGGATGGCCCTGATGTATGGGATCCTGTTAATGGTGAAATTGTGACTGCAGTTGATTTAATCGGACTGTGGTTAGAAGCAGGAGCATCTGAATAAACAATAAATCTGGTATATGTCATGCAGGACTTTTGTCCTGCATGACTATCAGGTTGGATTAATTATATTATTTTATAAGAAATTTGTATAAATTATTTAATAGTTAATAATTAGTAGAAGGGTAAAATGAAAAAAATAACATTAATAACAACCATTGTAATTGGTATGCTTGCACAAACATTTGGCGAGGGAATATCAGGTAAAGTTAGTTTTGAGGGTAAAACTCCAAAAATGAAAAAACTTAAACTGGAAGCAGATCCAATATGTGTATCTAATAATGCAGTACCTCCAACAGCTGAATGGCTGATAGTTGATGAAAGCGGAGGTGTAAAAAATATGATTGTTTCTGTAAAAGAGGGGTTGAGCGGTTCTCACAATCCACCATCTGAAAAAGTAGTGCTTGATCAACAAGGTTGTGTTTATCGTCCACATGTTCTTGCAGTAATGGCAGGTCAGAATGTAGATATTTTAAATAATGATGGAATTATGCATAATATCCATGCACTGCCAACAATTAATCGTGAATTCAATAAAGCAATGCCGAAGTTTAAAAAGAAAATCACAACACAATTTGAAAATTCAGAGAAACCTTTCAAAATCAAATGCGATGTTCATCCATGGATGATTGCTTATATAGGTGTATTTGATCATCCCTTTTTTGCAGTAACTGGTGATGATGGTACGTATTCAATCTCCGGTTTAAGTCCCGGTGAATATGTTATAGAAGCATGGCACGAAAAACTTGGTACCCAAACAGCAACGGTTACTGTTGGCGATGGTTCTGCTACTGCTGATTTCACCTTTAAAAAACCATCCAAAAAAAAGTAAATTAATCTAAAATTAATTTAATCGACTCCTAGCACTTATAATACTTGAGAGTAAAAATTATAATGACTATTGTTTCTATCGTAAATATGACTAACATAGTCATATTTGTTATAAAATAATTATTTTAATGAAAAAATAAAAATAAATGTAAAATATTATGCGACTTTCAATGACAGCTGAATATGCCATTCGGGCAATGGTGCATCTTTCTTCACATGCAGCAAAAGAAATTACTCACATTTCTGAAATCTCTATAAAACAGGGCATACCGGAATCCATTTTAAGAAAAATAATGGGAAATTTAGTAAAACTTGGATTTGTCTACTCCCTTAGAGGTAAAGGTGGCGGTGTTCAGTTAGCCCGACCGGGAAATGATATAACACTGTTAGATGTAATTGAAGGTATAGAAGGAAAAATTTTCTTGAACCAATGCTTAATTGGCCCGGATTTTTGTGATCGGACCCCTTATTGTCCTATTCATCTTGTATGGCGGGAAGCTCAAGATAAGATGTTGAATGTTTTAAGTGGTAAAACAATTGAACAATTGGCTACCGAAAACAAAAAAATGTATAAAAAGTATTTAACAGAAAATATTGGTGTTAGTTAAGCCAAACTATAATATGATTAGTTTACTAAACATGGAGATAACAGATGGTTAAAAATACAATGCAATTGTGGCTGAAAAAAATCAAGTCCAAAGCCCAGTGGACAGCTTGGGGTATTTGGTATATAGATCCACCCAAAGATGTGTCATTGGATGGCTATAGGATTGACAATGTGATACAGTACACTGATACTGTCATTACAATATATTTTAGTTTAGTTATCCTAGCACTGATCTTTTTCATTTTCAAATACCGTGCACGATCTGGTCATACGGCAGTCTATGATAAAGGAGATTCAAAAAAACATGTTATGGCTACCATAGCAATGGGTTTGCTGGTTTTCTTTTCCATAGATGTTGTTATTGAAACCATGTCATTTAGGGATTTGAAAGAAGCTTTTTGGAATTTTCCCAAAGGAGAAAATGTATTGAAGGTGGAGGTAATGCCCCAGCAATTTGCCTGGAATTTCCGTTATGCAGGGCCCGATGGTGCGTTTAATACAGATGATGACGTCGTACCGGCGCTGAATCAAATGCATATCCCTGTTAATACCCCCGTTCTTATTCAGATTGCACCTTTTGATGTAATTCATTCATTTTTTATACCCAATTTTCGAGTTAAACAGGATGCCACACCTGGCATGGTGAACACTATGTGGTTCCAAGCAGTTGAAACAGGCAATTTTGAAATTGCCTGTGCAGAACTTTGTGGAAATGGGCATTATAGAATGAAAGGTTATTTAACAGTAGAAAGCCAGGAAGCATTCGAACAATGGCTGGCCGATAATGCACCTCAGGAAGATGAAGAAGATGAATGGGATGATTGGGATGCAGAAGTAGATGAAGGTAATCGAGAAATCCCTGAAGAATGGGGCTGGACCTGGAAGGAGATACAATAATGTCTGAACATCACGAACAAACATTTTGTTCAAAATACATTTTTTCAACAGATCATAAAGTCATTGCCAAGCAATTTTTATGGCTGGGTCTATTTTTCCTAGCTTTTGGCGGTTTTCAAGCTTTGTTGATTCGTTGGCAATTAGCTTACCCGGAACAGCCATTGCCTTGGTATTTACTGGGAAATTTATTCTACGAAGGCGGGCTCATGACACCTGATCATTATAATGTGTTATTTACAATGCATGGCACAATCATGATTTTCTGGGCTATTACACCTATGTTAATAGGTGCCTTTGGTAACTTTATCATTCCCCTACAGATTGGTGCACCGGATATGGCCTTTCCAAGATTGAATATGATTTCATTTTGGACAATGTTTTTAGCAAGTATTGTATTGTTAGCTTCCTATCTTCTCCCTGAAGGTGCAGCGGCAGGTGGATGGACATCTTATCCGCCACTCAGTACACCTGTAGGAGGAATAGCAGGAGAAGGGCAAACGTTATGGACCCTTGCTTTAACATTAGCAGGTACTTCAACACTGATGGGCGCAATTAATTATATTATTACTGTTGTGCGAATGAGAGCTCCTGGAATGACCTATTTTAAAATGCCTCTATCAGTTTGGGGCTTGTGGCTTACATCCATCATGAATGCAATTTTCGTACCGATTATTGCCGCCGGATTAATTTTATTACTGTTAGACCGCACAATAGGCACTCAGTTTTTTATTGCTGGTGGACTGGCAACAGTTGAAGGAGGAGATCCATTGCTTTACCAACATGTTTTCTGGATTTTTGGTCATCCTGAAGTGTATATCTTAATACTGCCAGTATGGGGTATAGTATCTGAACTGCTCTCAGTGTTTTCTAGGAAACCAGCTTTTGGTGCAAAAGTAACGGCAATCTGTATGTGTACCATAGTGGTATTAAGTTCTATTGTATGGGGACATCATATGTATACCACAGGAATGAGCCCGCTACTGGGGAAAGCATTTATGTTTTTAACACTGCTCATCAGTATTCCATCTTCAATTTTCTTTCTAAATTGGCTGGGAACGCTGTGGCGCGGGAATCTTCATTTTGATCCGCCCATGTTGTTTGCCATGGGCGTAATATGGGTTTTCGGTTTGGGTGGTCTTACTGGATTATATAATGCTACTGTGACCTCTGACATCTATCTCCATGATACTATGTTCGTTGTTGGCCATTTTCATTACACGATGGCAGCATCTGTATTGTTTGGTGGATTAGCAGCTATTTATTTTTGGTTTCCAAAAATGTTTAACAAAAAAATGAATCCCCTCCTTGGAAAAATTCATTTTTGGGTCTCTTTTATTCCATTGAATTATGTGTTTTTCAACATGATGGTTACGGGATATGCAGGACAACACCGTAGACTTTATAATCCAAGTGAATATGAATTTTTGGCTCCTATTAGTGATTTGAATATTAGCATTACTACTTTTGCCATTATTTTGGGTTTTAGCCAGTTGATCTTTGCTTACAATTTTATTAATTCAATAATTAATGGTGAAAAAGCTGAAGCAAATCCCTGGAAAGCAAATACATTGGAATGGACATTAGAGGGTCCTATACCTCATGGGAATTTTGCAACAACACCCACGGTATATAATGGTCCACATGAATATAGTAATCCGGCTGTAAAAGACAGGGATTGGATTGCTCAATCCGAACCAATGCCTACTTAACCAATATTAGGGATTATAACTAAAGGTAAAAATAATGAGCACCCAAGTAATAAAACCAAAAGTCAAAACGGATGAATTTACTTCTGTTCTCGGTGTGCTGGTTGTATTGGGTTCAATTACAATGCTCTTTGTGGCGTTATTTGTAAGCTATTCAATATTGCGGATACAATTCGGCATGTGGAGTAAACCGGGGACAGGTTCTTTACCCTTTACACTAGGTGTTATCAATACAGTCATTTTAATGAGTAGCAGTTGGACCTATTATATAGGGCAGCAGTATGCAGTAGCAGGCAGCCGCCGCCAAGTAAGACAATGGTTGGGTTTGACATTGGGATTAGGAATAGTGTTTCTGTTAACTCAACTGAATCTTTGGCGAATTCTGATTGACTCTGGAATGACAGCTCAGTCAAACATTGTTGGTTCTGTTTTTTATATGCTGACTGGCATGCACGGTCTGCATATAATTGCCGCTATTATTGCTTTGACCTGGGCAATTATTAGATCGATTGGAGTTGCAGGTACAGTAGAAATACGTCCCATTAAACTTGTTGGATTACTTTGGCATTTCCTGGATTTTCTATGGATATGTCTATTCATTTCAATTTTTATTATTTGAGAATACAATCAAGAAGGAAACAAGCATATGAGTGAAGCATTAGCAATTAAAGATCCGTTTGGAAAAGCTACTACTGGCAAACTTGGAATGTGGCTATTCATTATCATGGATGGTTTATCCTTTGGCGGTTTACTGATTGGCGGGGCAGCTTTAAGAGCGACAGCACCATCATGGCCAAATCCAGGAGATTTATTAAATATTCCTTTAACTGGTTTTAATACATTCCTTCTGATTTGTACGAGCTTTACAATGGTAATGGCTCTGAATTCTTTGGAAAAAGGAAGTCAGTCAGGATTAAAAAAATATCTTGCCCTAACTATGGCAGGTGGATTGGTATTTTTGGGAATCCAAGTCTATGAATATTATCATTTTATTCTGGATGGCTTTATACCCAGCACGAGCATTTATGCTGCTGTGTTTTATGCTACAACGTGTTTCCATGGTTTACATGTTCTTTCAGGTGTCATTTATATTGCCTGTATTCTTTATGCGGCAAATCAAGGACGTTATACTGCTCACGATACTGACCATGTAGAAATTCTGGGGATTTTTTGGCACTTTGTTGACTTAATTTGGATTTTTGTTTTTACAGTGATATACTTGATTTAGGAGCGATAAAATGGATAAAGATCATAAAAAAACGTACTTTTACAATGCAGTTGCTTTAACAGTTCTTACCGTGCTGGAATTAGGTGTCTATCAAATGCCTATTGCAAAAATGAGTCAAATTGTTTTGCTTTTTGCATTTGCTATAACAAAAATGATGCTTGTTGCTATGATCTATATGCATCTTCGTTATGAAACAAAAGTACTCCGTCGGATTCTTTTTATACCAATTCCTGCAGCTATTCTTTTTGCGTGGGCATTGATGTATGATCTGCCTTTTAGATGGGCTATTTAATCTTGGCAATTTATAATTGTTGAAAAAAGAACAATAAACTAAATGCTATTCCAAAGAAGGAAGTTTCACTGGCTGAGGATAAGTGTATTCATTCTTTTGTTTATTATTCCTGCAGTTGCAGCTGCCTGCCCTTACTGTGCTGGGCAGGATAATAAATTTTCTGATATCCTTGTCCCGGTAGCTGTTTTACTTGGTGCACCATTTGCAGTAGCTGGTGTATTTATTGCTGTGGTCGTAAAACACAATAATTCGAAGAAGAATAAGTCTGTTTGAAGAAGGAAGGGATAATAGCTCTAGGCTGGACTGTACTGGCCTTTTGTATTGGTATTTTTTTAGTTGTTAGAGAAAGCGCATCAAATGTACAATCAATTTACTATGGCCGATTACCTGACTTTCGTTTAACAGATTCTCAGGGCAATGATTTTCGTTACAAAGATATTTTAGGTCATGTTTGGGTCATCCAATTTAGCGATAAGGCAAAGGTTGAATTCCCCAATTTACCATCTGAAGTACAAAAACTAACTATCTTGACAGATGTGTTTACTACTGCAAATGAAAATACCAATAGCAAGGTAGTATATAGTGACCCGGGGAAAATCACTCGTTTAGCAATGGATGGTTTTCACTTAACTGAGGAGTTGCTAAAAGAAGTTAATTCTATCCCGCTTGTTTTGGTAGATAAAACAGGTAACATCAGGGGCTATTATAAACGGGAAAGTGATAAAGATATAAAAAAGTTGGGTCGAGATATTGACTCATTATTGCAATTTTCCTGACATTAAATTGTCAATTATTTCGTATCCCCCTCGTTTATTAAATAAGATAAAAAATCCGTTTATGATTACAGTTCATTCAAAAAACCTGTGCTGGTTTTCCAAGGTCCTTGTATTGGCGACACTATTCCTGATATTTGCCGGTGCATTGGTAAAAAGTTTTGAAGTTGGTCTCTCTGTTCCGGATTGGCCAACAACCTATGGATACCAGATGTTCGCATATCCTTGGGCTGATATGGTTGGTGGTATTTTTTATGAACATGGCCATAGAATGATTGCAACTTTTGTAGGTGCATTAACATTGGTTATAGCAATTTGGTTAGGAATACAAGAATCTAGAAATCCGGTAAAAATACTGGGATATAGTGCCTTGGCTTTGGTTATTATTCAAGGATTGTTAGGCGGGTTGACTGTTTTGTTATTTTTACCTGCAATTGTATCATTACTTCATGGTGTAATCGCCCAGACATTTTTATTAGTAGTAATACTTATAGCATATTCATTATCAAAAGAATTCAGTGAAAAGCATCATATTCATGATGATAACAGATTTATTGTAATATTATTTTTAACTGCTGTTTATCTGCAATTAATTCTGGGAGCATGGATGCGTCATACTGAGTCAGGATTGGCAATATATGACTTTCCTAAAATGGCAGGTTACTGGTTCCCGATTTTAAATGAAACCCTGGTAAATATAATTAATAATTGGCGTTTTGATATGGATTTGCCAGATGTTTCATTTTATCAAGTGCTTATTCATTTAACTCATCGGTTGGGAGCTCTTATTATTTTTATTCTTATGATTGTAACACATTATAAGATACTTCATAAACCAAACAATTATTCAAAAACTGTAAAAGGTAATCTTTATTTATTGGATTTTCTAGTTGTAGTTCAGATTATGTTGGGTGCAATTACTATTTGGACAGTGAAAGGCCCATTCATAACCAGTTTTCATGTTTTAAATGGAGCTGCCGTAATGGGATTATGTTTTTTGCTATTATTAAGATTGTCGGATTTATCATTCTTAAAAGGGTAACTAAAAATGAAGCGTATCAAACAACCGACTAAAACACTTTTTGCAGCTTATACTGAGTTGTCAAAACCCAAGATCATGTCCCTAGTATTAATTACTACTGTATTGGGATATTATTTGGGTGGAAATGGCATTGAGTCGTGGCTAACTCTGACAATCACACTCATTGGAACTGCTTTATCTTCCGGTGGAGCAGGAGCTTTAAATCATTATTTGGAAAGAGATGCTGATAGTCTAATGAAAAGGACGCAAAATAGACCCATACCTGCGGGGATAATTTCTCCAAGTAATGCTCTTATGTTTGGAATAATGCTTGTATTATCAGGAACAACTCTACTCGTATGGAAAGTGAATACTTTAACAGGATTTTTATCCATTCTGACTGCTTTTCTTTATGTTTTGGTTTATACACCAATGAAAAAAATTACATGGTTAAATACATCTATTGGTTCTATCCCCGGTGCGATTCCTCCCTTGGGTGGCTGGGCAGCAGCAACAGGTCATTTAGACTTTAGTGCTTGGGTATTATTTTTTATTATGTTTTTATGGCAGCACCCTCATTTTTATGCAATTGCTTGGATGTGTAAAGAAGATTATGCCAGAGCGAATTTTAAAATGCTCCCTGTAATTGAGCCAGACGGTAAAAGGACAATACGACAGATATTTTGGCACCTTGCCTTGCTAATTCCGGTTTCGATTTTACCTTATCTATATGGAAGTTCTGGATTTGTGTATTTATCAGGAGTTTTAATCCTATCAGTTTTATATTTAATTTCTGCTGTACCTCTGGCTCGTGAAAAAACAAATAATAGCGCAAAACTATTATTAAGATCATCAGTGATATACCTTCCCGGCTTACTGTTTTTGATTGTCTTTGACAAAATAATATGATATCCCAAAAGCACCGTTTCGTCATATCTATTGTTGTCGGAATTGTAATAGCCTATCTTTGGTTTGTTACAAAACCGGAACCATTGCCCGTATTGGGAAGTATTCCAGAATTTAATATGACAGATTCACGTGGTGAACCTTTTGGATATAATGATTTACAGGGGAATATTTGGGTTGCTGATTTTATTTTTACAACATGCGCTGGTCCATGCCCGGTAATGAGCAGCGAGATGGCTGTTGTTCATCAGGAGTTCATTGAAGACGAAAAAATCAAAACTGTTAGCTATACAGTAAATCCGGATTACGACACTCCTGAAGTTTTGGCTGATTATGCTGAACGATACAATGCTAACACAGAACAATGGCATTTTTT
>PBZW01000051.1 GCA_002730315.1 Fidelibacterota bacterium | reverse complement strand
CCCGATGATCCCAAATATATCAAGACCATTTGGGGCAAGGGTTATATGTTTCTGCTAAAGAAAAAGCAAGGGAAAGCAACGTGAGAAAATTTGTACCTTCTCTGTCTGTGAAAGTGACAATCATCTTTTTTGCAACTGGAATAATTTTTTTCTACGGAGTCAGGGCCGGCATTACTAATCTACTCGAAGAAGGTGAAGTCAGGTCAGTTCTTGGTTCCTATCAAAGCGGTTACTACCGGTATATGTTGGATGATATTGAGTATCCTCCCAATATTGAAAAGGCACAACAAGTGGTTGATCGGATGCCTTTTGATATGAAGATCACAAGTGATGATTTCGAGTGGACTTCAACAGAAAAAATAACAGCGCTGGGTGATATCAATTTTCAACCCTTCTTGACTCTTGAAGAGGATCTCGAAGCGGTGCCTTACGCCGCACCAGTTCCAGAAGTTATTGAGCTTGCCAGATATGAAGACAGGACTTATGTCAGGATACCCTATGGTGAGTATGTAATTTTTCTTGTGACTCCAAAAATGTCATCACCACCGACTGATACGAATCTTTTTGAAATTCTCATTGGGCTGACACTATTTGTTTTACTGCTTTGCTACGTCGGCGTGCAATTGATTTTCAGACCCATTAAACACATTGAATTTGGTGCCAATCAGATCGGTCAGGGCAATCTTGATTATCGGATCGCAATCAAGCAACCGATACCCGATGAATTGGGTTTTTTGGCTGAAAAGATCAATCAAATGGCTGCCAGTGTGGAAGAGATGATTTTAGCCAAACAGAGGCTTAACTTGGGCGTCAGTCATGAATTGAGATCACCACTGACCAGAGCCAAACTAGAAGTAGAATTATTGGATGATTCAANAATCAAGANAGACCTATTGAATGAACTCAATGCCATGGAGACGATCATTGCTCGTTTGCTGGACAGTGANGCCATCAACTATGGCCATAAAANACTCAATACTGAGAGTTTTGAGATCAATGAAGTTTTAAGTGACTTAATTCAGAGCAGTGGTTTTCTTNCAAATAGAAAAATAAAGTTTACNCCATTGAATCNGTCTGGAGAAATNGAGGNAGATAAAGTTCTGTTTGAAGTGTTGGTAAAAAATATTCTGGAAAATGCAATTCGCTATAACCCAGACGATCAATCTGTGAGTGTGATCATAGAAGCGTCACCCAATGATTATCAGATTAAGATTCGAGACCATGGACCCGGCATTCCAGAGGATGAACTCGATAAAATCACAGAACCTTTTTANAGAACNAGCCAATCCAGGAACCGAGANAGCGGGGGATTTGGTCTGGGTTTGTATCTATGCAAACAAATCATTGAAACCCACCGGGGATCCATGGTTATCAAGAACCATGAAGAACAAGGAGNTATTGTTGTTCTGTCGATTCCAAAACAACACAGAGAAGTGAATAGTTANCNGTATGAAANAAGATTTTCTTGAAGTGTATTAATCCGNTACCCGTTTGCTAGAAATCTTTCAGATTATGTGTTTTAATCCCAGCAATATTTTTTTTGAAATCAGTATAATTTACCGAACATGACAATCATTCACGTGACAGACAGNGAGGGGGAACAGCACGAAGTCGAAGCACAGGTGGGGCTGCCCATTATGGAAAGTCTCAGAGATTTGGATAATGGCACCCTGGCATTGTGTGGTGGGATGTGTTCTTGTGCTACCTGCCACTGTTATTTCGAAGAACCCTGGGCATCTTCTCTGTCACCCATGAAGGAAGATGAGCTTGATTTGCTTGAAGATCTGGAGTCATTCAGAGAAGGGCAATCCCGATTAAGTTGCCAGGTAGAGATGACTGAGGATATGGATGGNGTTCGAGTTGAAGTAGCCCCAGATGAATAGAGGTTTGTATTGATGATCAAGCTATACCATCTTCCAAAAACCCGTTCGGTTAGNATTATATGGTTACTGGAAGAGCTGGGATTGNACTATGAAGTCGAGGTTTTAACAGCAGANACCAAGAGTGCTCCGGCTTTTTTACAGATTAGTCCATTGAGTAAGGTGCCTGCCATAGAAGACGGTGATCTGGTTTTGACCGAATCGGTAGCGATTGTGCAATATNTCTTATCCGAATATGGACAAGGACGATTACATCCACCTNCTGACAGCAAAGAGTATGCTCAATTTCTCCAATGGCTCAATTTTGGAGAAGCCACCTTGATGCAACCCATTACNGAGGTTATTGTCAANAAACTGTTTAGACCCGAAGAGCATAAACACCAATTTTCCATCGAGCAAGGTACTCAAATTTTTGCTGACATGGCNAGGGTTATAGATAGCGTATTGGNCAATTCAGATTATCTTGTGGGAGACGATTTTACAGCAGCAGACATTGTCAACGGCTACAGTCTCAATGTTGCCGATATGCTTGGTTTGATCTCAGCANTCGATGGTGTTGAACATCTTCGTGGTTATATTGATCGACTGCGAAGCAGAGAAGCNTTCAAAAAAATCGCAGATTACAATTAATCATAAGCTTTGTGCAGNCCNANGATCAGCCCATTATTGNGCAGATAANTAACGGTTACAATAAATTCAGAACTTGTTCAGGTGGTCGACCTATGATCGCTTTGCCTCCTGCGATCACGATGGGTCTTTCTATTAATTTTGGGTGTTTGATCATCAGTTGAATGAGCTGTTGTTGCGAATAATTTTGATTACCCAAACCTAATTCTTTGTATTCAGGCTCTCCCCGTCTTAACAGATCTTGGGCAGGTAGGGTTAACATTTCTAGAATGGATGTTAATTCCTCTTCTGTCGGTGGATCCTCCAAATAAAGCCGGACATCCGGCTCGATGCCTTGCTCTTTTAGAAGCGCAAGACTGTTTCTTGACTTGCTGCAACGAGGATTATGCAAAATGGTGACTTTCACTGCGATTTATATNCCATACCTGGAGAACAGGTCACGTTTCTTTCTCAGTAATTTCACATCAACGACCCTTTTNAGAATTTTCCAGNTTGTTAGCCACGCAATTCTCTTGCCATTTTTTGTATTTTGAATGATTTGTTCTGTAATCCAGGGTGTGGCAGTTTCAACATGATCGCAGATCATGTTAACCATGGGTTTGATTCTGTTCCATTCCTCAGGTGTTAAGCGTTGTTGTTCATTGAGCCAATTCTCAGTGATAAGGATACCCGGGCTGATGGCGCCAACAATAATATTGGTATTCTTGTTTTCACTGGCTAAGTATTTGGTCAGTATATTGATACTCGCTTTTGTAGAGCTGTACACCCCCATTCCCTTAGTCAGTCTTTTGCCATCAAAGCTGCCTCCAAGCATATTATACAAACGTCCCGACCCTTGCTTTCTAAAGCCAGTGATGGCAACTTGCGAGCCGAACAGCATACCCTTGGAATTGGTATCAATCATGGTATGAATCAGGCTTTCAGGTACTTTGTGAACGGGATTTTGACCAGAGGCATAACCGGCATTATTGATCCAGTAATCAATCGAGCCAAATTCACCGCTTGCTAGTTCCCACAAGGCCTGAATCTGCTTCTTATCGGTGACATCACAGACCTGACCGATAATCCGGCCTTCCGACTTCTTGGCGATTTCCCCGATCACGCGTTCGATATCTTCTTGACCTCTGCTGGTGATCACCAGGTTGTGTCCCAGACGAGCAAATTCATTGGCAAGACCCCTGCCAATGCCCTTGGTGCTCCCCGTTATGACTACATTAGACATGCTTGTTTCATTTCACCTGTTATTGACTACAATCTTTGCGCGCCATCTAGGTCAATGCAACGTCCTGAATAGTAGTCGTTTTGAAAAATAAACTCCGCAGCTTGTGCGACTTCTTTGGGTTCTCCGATTCTTCCCAAAGGGATCATTTTCGCTAGTTTTTCTTTGACGTTATCCGGCATGGACGCCACCATTTCCGTGTTGATAAAACCCGGGGCTATGGCATTGACTCGAATGCCATAACGCGACAATTCCTTGGCCCAGACAACGGCCATGGCTTGGACGCCTGCTTTGGTTGCCGAGTAGTTTGTTTGTCCAAAGTTACCGTGTCTGGCAATGCTGGAAATATTAATGATGACTCCTTGGGTGCCGGATTCAATCATCAGCTGGGCCGCTTCTCGGCCACACAGAAAAACACCCGTCAAATTGACATTGATAACCGCTTGCCAGTCTTCGAGAGACATTTTTTTGACAAACTCACCGTCTTTGAATTTTACCAATAACCCATCTTTGGTAATACCTGCATTATTGATGCTTCCATGAAGCGGGCCTAGATCATTGACTATTTGCCTGTAGGCTGCGCCAACATCGTCTTCATTGGTGACATCGGCAGCGTAGGCCTGTGCTTCTGCGCCCAAGGCTGAACAAGCTTCAACCGTCTCGACAATGTCATCCTTGTTCAAATCGACCAGACCCAGCTTACATTTTTGTACAGCCAGATGTTTTGCCATTGCCGCACCTAAACCCCGTGCTGCCCCGGTGATGATGATTGTTTTATTTTCAATATCCATTGCTTGCCTCAAAATATAAATTGTTAAAGAGTGAATTGTAACCGAAAAATGATTCCCAGTAGAAACGATAGTAGTCTTTTCTTTTCTGTTTAAATGTTTCTTTTTCATCGTTAGAAAATTATTTTTTTGTTAAGATTGCTTATATTTAATTTCAACGAATAGGTGAGTTATGACCGAAGCATTTATCTATGACCATGTTAGAACCCCAAGGGGTCGGGGCAAACCCGATGGGTCCTTGCATGAAGTCACGCCAGTAGAATTGGTTACCCAGGTATTGGCAGCATTAAGAGACAGAAATGAACTCGATACCAGCCGTGTGGATGATATTGTGATGGGAGTGGTACACACTCAGGGAGAACAAGGAGCCAACCCGGCAAGAATAGGCGCAATTAATGCCGGCTATGACCTCAGTGCTCCGGGTAAACAATTGAATCGATTTTGTGCATCGGGTCTCGAAGCCGTGAACAGTGCTTCAGCCCAAGTAATGTCTGGTATGTCGGATCTGTGTATTGGTGGTGGATTAGAATCGATGTCTAGAATTCCAATGAGCACAGTCGGCGGAGCCATGGCAGTGGATCCACAGGTTGCATACGGGAGCTACTTTGTTCCACAGGGCATCAGTGCTGATTTGATTGCATCGAAAGAAGGATTCAGCAGGGAAGATGTTGATTCCTATTCCGTTGAAAGCCAAGCCAGAGCTTCCAATGCCAGGGACAATGGTTATTTTGATCACTCCATTATGCCGGTGAAAGACCAATTGGGTGAAACGTTGCTAGATCACGATGAATGCATCCGCACTGGGACCACAGTCGATGACCTCGCAAAGCTTAAGCCTTCATTTGTAGATATGGGTGCCAATTTTGGTTTCGACTCGATCGCAATCCAAAGATATCCGGAAGTCGAGCGCATTGAACACGTCCACCATGCCGGTAATTCCAGCGTCATTGTTGACGGGGCCGCTTCTGTGCTGGTTGGCACCAAGGAAGTGGGCCAGGAACTGGGACTGAAACCCAAAGCCAAGATTGTTGGATTCGCCTCTACAGGAAGCGAACCCACCATTATGTTGACCGGTCCAGCCCCATCGGCGAGAAAAGTGCTCAAACGCTGTGGCATGTCTAAAGATGACATCGATCTTTTTGAATTGAACGAAGCCTTTGCAGCCGTTGTTTTGAAGTACATGAAAGAGATGGATATTGCTCACGAACAGATTAATGTCAATGGCGGGGCAATTGCTATGGGACATCCATTGGGTGCAACCGGTGCCATGGTACTGGGTACTTTGATAGATGAACTGGAGCGACGTGATCTCAATACCGGACTGGTGAATTTGTGCATCGGCGGAGGTATGGGCACTTCAACAATTGTTGAACGCGTTTAGATTTACAGAACAACGAAAAAATAAGGTAATCAGAATATGAGTAGTACAGTAACGATGGATGTCGATCATGACGGTATCGCCGTTTTAACAATCGACGTCAAAGACAAACCCATGAATGTCATCACCGCTGATTTTGATCAAGATCTAGGTCAGTGTTTGGAGTCAGTTATCAGTGATGAGAAAATTGTTGGCGCGGTGATCACTTCTGCCAAAAATGACTTTATGGCTGGGGCGGATTTAAAATCAATGTTACCTGCATTGCGGGGACTGTCAGACAAATCGGATGTCGTTGAAAAAGTCATCGCCAGTAACCAAACAATGAGAAAAATGGAAACTTGTGGCAAACCTTTTGTTGCTGCGATCAATGGCACTGCTCTTGGTGGCGGACTCGAATTGACTCTGGCCTGCCATTATCGGATAGCGGTTGATCGGCCTGATGCAGTGCTTGGCTTACCTGAAGTGATGGTGGGCTTGTTACCCGGTGGCGGCGGTACACAACGACTGCCGAGATTAATCGGAGTTCAAGCGGCTTTGGAATTAATGACCCAGGGTAAACATCTTAAACCCTTACAAGCCAAGGGTCTTGGCATCGTTAATGAATTAGCCTCCAAGGAAGAATTAATTAATAAGGCCAAGGCCTGGATCAAGGATAAAGGCGATGCGGTTCAACCTTGGGATAAGAAAGGATTCAAGGTACCAGGTGGGCTTGATGCCAATAAGGTTGGCACGATCCAAACATTCTCAGTGGTCAATGCACTGGTGGCAAAGAACACCAACCACAATTACCCCGCACCGATCTCAATTGTTTCCTGCGTCTATGAAGGATGCCAGATTCCGATCGATTCTGGATTGAGAATTGAGGCCAAATATTTTGTCGAACTGCTGACCGGACAGGTGGCAGGTAATATGATTCGCAGTCTCTTTATCAACAAACAATCTGCAGATAAATTGCGTGCACGACCGGAAGGCGTTGAGAAGTCAAAAGTCACTACTTTGGGGATGCTGGGGGCCGGTATGATGGGTTCGGGTATTGCCTTGGTGAGTGCACGGGCTGGGATGAATGTGGTGTTGTTGGATTCCACCGAGGAGCAGGCCGCTAAAGGTAAGCAGTATACCGAGAAATTTCTGGAGAAACGGGTGGCTCGGAAAAAGATGTCCTCCGATGATGCTACAGCCATGTTGGACAGGATCAAAGTCACCACCGATTACAATGACCTTGAATCGTGTGAACTGATTATCGAGGCAGTTTTTGAAGATAGAGAGATCAAAGCGGGCGTGACCCAAGCAACCGAAGCAGTGATT
>PBZW01000050.1 GCA_002730315.1 Fidelibacterota bacterium | reverse complement strand
TCAGACAAATCTGGAAATCAAAAATACCATTGATCAATTGAACCAAAATGAGATAATGCTCAAAAGTCACTTTGAAGCAGCGGGAAATTTGCTTATTGAAAAAGCGTTTTTGACCGAAATGCAGGAAAAACATATTGCCCTGGAAACGAATTCGTTAGACAAGAAAGATTCATATATTTCAATTCAATATACATTCTTGGATCAGTTTAACAATGTAATCGCCCAAGGCTATATGTCACAAAAAATCATCGCTGTGCCTGATGAATTTGCACTACATAATAACTATCCCAATCCATTTAACCCGGTTACGACTATACGATATGATTTACCGGAAGATTCTCATGTGCATCTCGTTATTTATGACATATTAGGCAGAGAAGTCAATGTACTGGTGAATAATAAGAAAGAGGCAGGGTATAGGTCAGTGCGCTGGGATGGACTGAACAGCTATGGGCAGGAGGTAAGTGCAGGGATGTATTTTTATCGTTTAGAAACGTCTGGTTTTTCAAAAGTCAATAAGATGATTTTGCTCAAGTAATTCAACCATTCAAAGGTTCGAACCTTTGAATGATTATTTTGTTTTCTGCTCCTTTGTTTCCATCTGATTAAAACACTAATTTTCCGCCCTCTATTTATAGTCAGTATGATCAAGAAAGTAGACCCCAAAGTTGATTTCGTAAAGCTCGAGCACAAACTNCTGGAGTTCTGGGAAAAGAACGNCATTTTCAGCAAGCGCGTANCGGCNAATAANGGTAAACCAAAATGGTCCTTTATNGATGGGCCCATCACGGCCAACAACCCCATGGGTGTGCACCACGCCTGGGGCCGGACCCTGAAAGANATCTANAACCGCTACAAAGCAATGACCGGCCATGAGCTCCGCTACCAGAACGGCTTCGACTGCCAGGGACTGTGGGTGGAAATTGAGGTGGAAAAGGAATTGGGTTTCAAGTCCAAACGGGAAGTGGAGGAATACGGCATCGAAAAATTCGTGAACCTGTGCAAGGAGCGTGTCCGCAAATATTCCGGAATCCAAACCGAGCAGTCCAAGCGCCTGGGTATGTGGATGGACTGGGATAATTCCTACTTTACCATGTCCGATGAAAATAATTACACCATCTGGGCCTTTTTGAAAAAGCTCTTCAACGAAGGAAAAATCTACCGCGGGACTGATTCCGTGCCCTGGAGCGGNCGCTCCGGAACATCCTATTCGCAAATGGAAATTGTGGAAGGCCGTAAACTCGTGGCCCATAAATCGGTCTTTGTCCGCTATCCCCTGAAAGACAGAAAAAATGAATACCTCCTGGTCTGGACCACCACTCCNTGGACATTGTCTTCAAATGTTACGGCCGCGGTTAACGGCAATCTTGAATACGTAAAACTTAAGGCGGCCGATGGCTCTATTTATTATTTTGCCCAGGATAACCTCGAATTTCAGCGCCTGGAAAAACAATTCAAGGAAAAGAAACTTTGGGTTGACGGTATTCCAAAATTGAAAACCATCGCCCAAGTCTTCAAGGAACATGGGGGGTATGAAATTGTAGGTTCGATAAAAGGATCAGCAATGGTTGGCTGGGAATATGCAGGACCTTACGATGACCTGCCGGCCCAGCAGGAACCGGGCGGCTATCCTTTTGTTGATGAAAAATTGAAAGCAAAGAATGCCACCGCTGTCAGCCAGCATCGCGTAATCGACCCCGGCAAAGACAATATCGGTAATGATATTGTGGTGTCCGGTGAAGGTACGGGTATCGTNCACATGGCTCCCGGCTGCGGTGACATTGACCATCAAATTGGGAANAANCTGGGCCTGGTTAACCTGGCGCCGCTGGATGAAGAATCAAAATTCATTGAACAATACGGCTGGCTGGCGGGTAAATCAGCTACCGATCCGAAAACGACAGAAGCCATCATCGCTGACCTAAAGGAAAGGGGTTTTTTGGTGCACGCGGAGGATTATCCCCATGTCTATCCCCATTGCTGGCGGTCCGGGGACGAACTGGTCTTTCGCCTGGTGGAAGAGTGGTACATCAATATGGACTGGCGGGACAAGATCAAGAAAATCGTGGATGATATTGAGTGGATCCCNGAGTGGGGACAGGACCGGGAACACGAATGGCTGGACAATATGGGNGACTGGATGATTTCCAAGAAACGCTTCTGGGGGTTGGCCCTGCCCATCTGGACATTCGAGGATGAATCATTCTATGTTGTAGGCTCCAAGGAAGAATTAAAGGAGTTGGCTGTGGAAGGCTGGAAAGAATTTGAGGGTAATTCACCCCATCGCCCCTGGATCGATAAGGTCAAGATCAAACACCCGGATACAGGATTGATTGGTGAACGGATTGTGGATGTGGGTAACCCCTGGCTCGATGCCGGCATTGTACCCTTTTCCACCATGGGCTACACCACGGATAAGGATTACTGGCAGGATTGGTTCCCGGGGGATTTCGTAACCGAATGTTTTCCCGGCCAATTCAGGAACTGGTTTTATTCATTGCTGGCCATGGCTGCTGAACTGGAAGAGAAGGCACCTTTTAAAACACTGCTGGGCCACGCTCTGGTGAAAGATGAAACCGGGCGGGATATGCACAAGTCCTGGGGAAACGCCATCTGGTTTGATGATGCCGCTGAAGAAATGGGTGTAGATGTTATGCGCTGGATGTATGCCGCGCAGAATATTGAGCATAATCTATTGTTTGGGTACGGCCGCGCCGATGATGTACGCAAAAAACTCATCCAGCTTTGGAATTCCTATTCTTTCTACGCCACCTACGCNGCGGTGGACGGCTTTTCTCCNNAAGGAAAATCGCTTAACGATGCTGATTTGACNAANCTGGATAAGTGGATCATTTCCAAAATGCATACCTTNATNAAGGATGCNACCCTATCCTTTGATGCCTTTCGCGTGGATAAATTTATGCGTGTCTTNGANCGCTTTTTGGATGACCTGTCCAACTGGTACATCCGCCGCAANCGGCGCCGCTTCTGGAAAGCGGAAGATGACGCGGACAAAATGACCGCATACCAGACGTTATACGAAGTTCTGTTTACGACAATTCGTTTACTGGCGCCGTGCCTGCCGTTTGTGACGGAAGAGATTTACCAGAACCTGGTGCGCAACTCCATTGGTGATGCGCCGGAAAGCATTCACCTATGCCCATTCCCCGTTGCGGATGAAACATGCATCGCTGAAAAACTCATGGACCGGGTTGATGCCCTGCGTAAAGTTGTGGAACAAAGCCGCTCCGCCCGCAATAAAGCAAACCTTAAAATCCGCCAGCCGCTTGCTAAACTTTGCTTTGCGGTAGATGATGATGATATTGCCGGCTTTATCGAGGAAAACAGCAAAGTCATTTTGGATGAATTAAACGTGAAAGCATTGGAACGCGTTGCTGGCGCTGTAGAGTTGATCCAGTATGAAGTGAAGCCAAATCTGCCAGTACTTGGTGAACAGTACGGCAATCAAATGCAGGCTATCCGCGCAGCCATCGCTGATATGGATGTAAACAATACAGTAAATGCATTAAATAATGATGGTGTGGTAAAACTCGATATTGGCGGTGAAACAATTGAATTATATAAAGATGCATTTTTAATCAATACAATTTCCGCTGCCGGATATACGTCTGAATTTGACAATAAAATTACTGTGGGATTAAGCACTGATTTAACCCCGGATTTGGTCCGGGAAGGCATGGTAAGGGATCTAATTCGCAACGTGCAAATCATGCGAAAAAATGCTAATTTCGCGGTCGAGGATCGTATCAAAATCAACGGGTTGATTGACGGCCCCCTGGGCGATGCGCTGGAAGATTTTAAAGAGTTCTTTTGCAATGAGACTTTAACGGTCGAAATGACCCCAGAAATGAATAAAGGTGAATATGAAACCACATTCAATATTCATGAACAAACATTAACATTAAGTATAGAGCGAGCACGTACCTAGAAAGGTAAAATAATGGCTAAAAAATATTCAAAGACAAAACTGAAGAAATTCCGTAAAACGATTCTTGAGAGAATGGATGAAATTTCTCATGATATGGACGATATTAAAGACGGTATCCTAGATAAAGGCAACCCCAAGGCGGGACTGTCCCAGGATTCTGTTTACAGCGTCCACATGGCAGATGCCGGATCCGATTCCTTCGAGCAGGAAAAGAATTTCATGCTCATGAGCCGGGAGAGTGATTATTATAAGAACCTGTCCCTGGCCCTGGAACGGATTGACAAGGAAGAATTCGGCGTTTGCAAGATTTGCAGCGGCTTGATTCCGGAAGAACGTATGCTGGAAGTTCCCAACGCAACGAAGTGTGTTGATTGCAAAACCAAGGATAAACTGAACTTAAAATGAAAATTTTGCTGGTGAGCGCCGTGGTTGTGGTTGTCGACCAGATCACGAAAGTGCTTACTCGCAGCTATCTCGACCTGTACGATTCCGTGCCGGTCATTAAAAATTTTTTCCACCTGACATACATTACAAATGACGGCATGGCTTTCGGCCTGAATTTCCCGGGGGGAGTCTATGTATTTTCGGTTATATCAATAATCCTTACCGTTATTATTTTTACGTACTTGTGGAAGGAACAAAACAATCATATCCTTATGCGCCTGTCCCTGGCGCTGATTTTGGCCGGCGCAATTGGTAATTTGATCGACCGCCTGCTGTTTGGTGAAGTTGTTGATTTTTTTGATTTTATGATTGGTGATTTCCACTGGTATATTTTTAATGTAGCCGACTCGGCTGTGACGATTGGTATGTTCATGTACCTGTATTTTTCTTTCTACGTCCAACCTAAACTCAAAACAGAAACCGTTTCTTGAATACAGAAAAACGGGTGTTTGCAGGTGTTGAAAACACGCGCCTGGATCACTTTTTAGTTGAACAATTTCCTGAATTTTCCCGTACGTTTATTCAACAGATGATCAAAAGCGCAAATGTAATCGTCAATGGCAACATTGAAAAGGCGAGTTATAAACTCCGTGAAGGTGATATCATTATGACCAGACCTATGGACGTTGAAACTAAAATGGATACTATTATACCTGAACCTATACCATTGGATATACTCTTTGAGGATGATGAAATAATTGTCATTAATAAACAGGCAGGATTGGTTGTCCATCCCGGAACGGGCAATTCCACGGGAACGCTGGCCCATGGCTTGAAACACTATTGCGGTGACCTGTCCTCAATTAATGGTTCTTTACGGCCCGGGATTGTCCACCGCCTGGACCAGGATACATCCGGGGTGATGGTAGCCGCCAAAACGAATCAGGCTCATAGGCAAATTGCCGGCCAGTTCCAGGACCGTACAGTAGCAAAAACATATATGGGTATTACTTGGGGCATGTGGAAAAATGACACCGGCACAATCGATGCTCCTTTAAAACGCAGCCGCAAGGATCCTACAACTTACCGCGTAGACAATTCCGGCCGTGAAGCAGTTACAGATTATAAAGTGCTGCATGAATTTCGGTATATGAGTCAGGTTGAGTTTCAGCCAAAAACCGGGCGAACTCACCAGATTCGTGTCCATGCCGCGCATGAGCAGCATTCCATAGTCAACGATGAGAAATACAATGGTGGGTTAAATCGAATAAAGGGATTTTTACCTGAAGTACAAAAGGATATTAAATTGCTATTGAAGAAAATGGGCCGCCATGCACTCCACGCCAAAGAATTGTCTTTTAACCATCCCGGAACTGGAGAAAAAGTTCATTTTACCGCTGAACTTCCGGATGATATACAGACAATGATCAAGCATATGCAAAATCACTATGGCTGAAGCCAACACCCACATCGTTGATTTCACAGCCTATGCTGAAAAGGAAAAGGGATATTCAACGCATACGGTTAAATCCTATACTAATGATCTAAACCGTTTTAATCAATTCATGGTTTCCTACACCAATGATCCAGATTGGACACCAGTTGATATCGATCGGCAAACGATCCGCCATTTCCTGGGCAGTGAATTTGAAACGGGATTCGGCAGCAGGACCGTTGCCCGCCGGCTGGCTACACTTAAATCCTTTTGCAAATATTTACACACTAATGGTGTTCTGGAAGTAAACCATGCCGCGGAAATCAAAACACCCAAGACGCCTAAAAAACTGCCAGTATTTATCCGCGAACAGGCCATTGCTGAATTGATGAACTGCCCGCCGAAAGACACCTTGATCGGCATACGTGACCGGGCCATCCTTGAACTATTTTACAGCACTGGCATGCGCTTGAGCGAATTGGTTAATTTGAACCTGGGTGATTTCAAGCCAGTTTATAATAATAATGTACATGAAGGCGGACTGGTGAAAGTATTGGGTAAAGGTAATAGAGAAAGAATTATTCCCTATGGAGAAAAAGCCGGAAAAATGATCGAAGGGTATGCAAAAAAAAGGGGAATTAATTTAAAAACCTCTGACCCGAACGAACCATGTTTTGTAAATTCAAAAAGGAAAAGACTTTCAATTCGAACCATTCAACGTCGAGTTACAAAATATATTAAATTAGTTGCCGAGGGTTCATCTATAGGACCGCACACATTACGACATTCATTTGCCACTCATATGCTGGAACGCGGGGCGGATATACGCGCATTGAAGGATCTTCTTGGGCACAGCAGCCTGTCATCCACGCAGCTCTACACACATATACAACCGGAAAAAATGAAAGAAATTTATAAACAAGCCCACCCCCACGGTGAATAAGGAATAAGGACTCATGCTGGAATATTTGAATATTGGCGATATTGGCAACATAAAACGGAATCTCCCTGTTGATCAATTGGTGTCAGACGCCGTGAATAACGGCGAAGGTGAAATTGGCATGCGCGGTGTGCTCATGGTGGATACAGGGAAATATACCGGCCGCAGCCCCAACGATAAATTTTTTGTAAAGGAAGATTTTTCCAAGGATAACCTCTGGATCGGCCCGGTGAACCGCCACGTGGACGAAGCTGTATTTGATGAATTATTTGAGAAAGTGAAAGACCATTACGAAACCAACGAAGACGGCAACGGCGCTTATGTATTCGACGGCTTCTGCGGTGCGGACAGTGATTACCGTTTAAACGTGCGTATCATTGCCCGCAAGGCCTGGCAGGCCATTTTTGTCAATAATATGTTCATTCGCCCGGAAGAAGGTGAATTGGATAGTTTTGAACCCGATTTTACCATTATTAATGCCTCCAGTGTATTTGATGATAAATGGGCAGAACACGGTCTGAATTCTGAAACGTTTATCATTTTTAACCTGGAAAAAAGGGTGGCCATTATCGGCGGAACTGAATACGGCGGTGAAATGAAAAAAGGGATTTTTTCCATCATGCACTACTATCTGCCTTTAAAGGGTGTGTTATCCATGCATTGTTCCGCAAATGTGGATCCCGATGGTAAAAATACCGCCTTGTTCTTTGGCCTTTCTGGGACGGGCAAAACCACTTTAAGCACAGATTCCAAACGGCCACTGATTGGCGATGATGAACACGGTTGGTCGGATAACGGTATTTTCAATTTTGAGGGCGGCTGTTATGCCAAAGCCATTGATCTCAACCCCGAACACGAACCGGAGATCTATAATACCATTCGTGATGGTGCCCTTGCAGAAAATGTTGTCTATGACAGTGAAACCAAGGAAATTGACTTTACCGATAGCTCCAAGACTGAAAATACGCGCATTTGTTACCCCATTCATTTTATTGATAATTCACTGGGCGCCATGGGCAAAGACAGCATGGGCGACCATCCCAAAACAATCATTTTTCTCACCTGTGATGCTTATGGTATTTTACCGCCTGTTTCAAAACTAACGCCTGAACAGGCCATGTATCATTTTATCAGCGGCTATACGGCCAAGGTGGCCGGAACAGAGCGGGGCGTCACGGAACCAACGGCAACATTTTCTCCCTGTTATGGCGGCCCTTTCTTAACGCTGCACCCCTTGCGCTACGCAGAACTGCTGCGTGAAAAAATGAATACATATAATGTTCCCTGTTACCTGGTGAACACGGGCTGGATCGGAGCCAATGCCAGTTCCGGGGCCAAGCGCATCAGCCTGCCTGTAACCCGTAAAATTATTCATATGATCCTTGACGGCAGTATCGAACAGTCGGATTTTATTGAAGATAACTATTTTGGCGTCCAAATCCCTACAGTACTGGATGGTATTGGAACGGATATTCTGCTGCCGACCGAAGCCTGGAAAAACAAAGAAGATTACCATCAAACAGCAAGGCAGCTTGTTGGAAAATTTCACAGCAATTTTGCACAGTATAATATCGCTGATCCTGCGGTACAAAATGCAGGACCTGTATTAGATTAACAGCTATCAAAAGGAGGATATTTATGCTCATTGAATTCACAGCTCGCCATTTCCATGCTTCCGAAAACTTGCGTTCCTACGCAGAGCAGGAAGTTCAAAGGTTAGATAAAGTATTCGATCGTATTACACAATGCCAGATTATTTTGCTCCATGAAAATAATAAATATACTGCAGAGTTAAATTTATCCATGCCGTCACATAAATTGAATGTGAAGGAAACAACGGATAATGTAACTAAATCGATAGACAGGGCTGTGGATAAGATGCAGACGCGGGTAAGAAAAATAAAGGATAAAATGGTCACGCATTGATTGCTGCCTGTTAAACATTTTTTTATAATTACAATCTAATTTGAATTAACGCAAGAGTATTGGAGTACGTTGGCGAAGCACGGTAAATTCCCGCCCTAAAATTGAAAAATATATACAAATTGAAAGAGATAAACCAATTATGAACACACATTTATTTACATCGGAATCAGTTACCGAAGGTCATCCAGACAAGGTCTGCGATGCCATTTCAGATGCGATCCTTGATAATTTACTCGAACAGGACTCCCATTCCAGAGTGGCCTGTGAAACACTAGCTACAACTGGCTTGATTGTTGTTTCGGGAGAAGTTACAACCAATGGTTCTCTGGAAGTGGAACATATCGTTAAAGATGTTTTAACAGATATTGGCTATGTTGATGAAGCTTTAGGCATGGATAATGAAAAAGTGAAAGTTATTGCCAGTATTCATGCGCAAAGCTCTGATATTTCCCAAGGTGTTGATGAAGGTACCGGCCTGCATGAAGAACAAGGTGCAGGTGACCAGGGTTTGATGTTTGGTTTTGCCTGTACGGAAACCCCCGAACTTATGCCTTTACCCATCCATTTATCCCACCGATTGGCGGAACGGCTGGCAAAATTGCGCAAGGATGGAACCATGCCCTGGATCCGCCCAGACGGCAAATCGCAGGTGACGGTGGAATACAACAGTACCGGTCCACTGAGTGTAACCAAAGCGGTCATTGCCACACAGCACGATGATATGCTTGCTGAAAAGGGATCCGAGGATAAAGAGCATGAATTTATAAAATCAGAAGTTTCTGCGCAGATCATTAAACCGGTCCTGGAGGAATTTGGTATAAAATACAGCGGTGAATTCATTGTGAATGGCACTGGCCGCTTTGTATTCGGAGGACCGGCAGCAGATACAGGACTGACAGGACGAAAAATAATTGTAGATACTTATGGTGGTTATGCGCCCCATGGCGGCGGTGCTTTTTCAGGGAAAGATCCATCAAAAGTAGATCGGTCAGCTACCTATATGGCAAGGTATATTGCCAAGAATGTCGTTGCAGCTGAACTGGCTGAAAAATGTGAGATTCAATTTTCATACAGTATTGGGGTAGCAGAACCAACCTCATTTTCTATCAAAACATTTGGCACTGGAAAACTGGGTGATGATGAATTAACAAAAGTTACCAGGGATTTATTTCCGTTGAAACCTGCTGCAATCATTGCTCATTTAGATTTAAAAAAACCAAGATACCGTCAAACATCTGCTTACGGTCACTTTGGCCGTGAAGGTGAAAATTTCACTTGGGAAAAAACAGATATGGTGGATGATTTACACAATCTTATTTAAACTGCGGAGATATTGTGAGTAATACCATTGTAGAAAATTTGCCCTATAAAGTAGCTGATATTGCCCTGGCTGAAGCAGGACGCAAAGCAATTTCTATTTCAGAAAAAGAAATGCCCGGATTAATGACGGCCAAAGAAAAATATGGTACTGAAAAACCTTTGGCAGGATTAAAGTTGACCGGTTCTCTCCATATGACAATCGAAACAGCTATTTTGATTAAAACATTAAGGGAACTGGGTGCAGACATTCGCTGGGCATCGTGCAATATTTTTTCTACCCAGGACCACGCTGCTGCTGCCATTGCAGATAGCGGTGTTCCAGTGTTTGCCTGGAAAGGTGAATCGTTGGAAGAATATTGGTGGTGCACAATGCAGGCATTAACATTTCCGGACGGAAGTGGCCCGGATTTAAT